>NZ_JBVJMA010000015.1:0-235008 GCF_055584445.1 Streptomyces sp. NPDC103540 | reverse complement strand
GGGCGGCCCCCCGCCCCCCCCCCCCCGGCGCGGCCCCCCCCCCCCCCCCCCCCCCCCCGGGCGCGGGGGCCGCCCCCCGGGGGGCGGGGGCGCCGGGCCCCGGCCCGGGGGGGCCCCCCCCCGCCCGGGGGGGGCCCCCCCTCGGGGGTGGAGCGGGGCGGTCTAGTAGACCGGCTTCTCGGGCTCGATCTGGTGGACCCAGCCGATGACGCCGCCGCCGACGTGGACCGCGTCCGCGAAGCCCGCGGACTTCAGGACCGCGAGGACTTCCGCACTGCGGACACCCGTCTTGCAGTGCAAGACGATGCGCTTGTCCTGCGGCAGGTCCTGGAGGGCCGTGCCCATCAGGAACTCGCCCTTGGGGATCAGCTTCGCGCCGGGGATCGAGACGATCTCGTACTCGTTGATCTCGCGGACGTCGATGATCTCGATCGGCTCGTCGTTGTCGATCCACTCCTTGAGCTGCTTGGGAGTGATCGTGGAGCCGGCGGCCGCCTCCTGGGCCTCCTCCGACACGACGCCGCAGAAGGCCTCGTAGTCGATGAGTTCCTTGACGGTGGCGTTCGGGCCGCAGACCGCGCAGTCGGGGTCCTTGCGGACCTTGACCTGGCGGTACTGCATCTCCAGGGCGTCGTAGATCATCAGGCGGCCGACGAGGGGCTCGCCGACGCCGGTGAGGACCTTGATGGCCTCGGTGACCTGGATGGAGCCGATGGACGCGCAGAGCACGCCCAGCACGCCGCCCTCGGCGCAGCTGGGGACCATGCCCGGCGGCGGGGGCTCCGGGTAGAGGCAGCGGTAGCAGGGGCCGTGCTCGGACCAGAACACGGAGGCCTGGCCGTCGAAGCGGTAGATCGAACCCCACACGTACGGCTTGTTCAGCAGCACGCAGGCGTCGTTGACCAGGTAGCGCGTGGCGAAGTTGTCCGTGCCGTCGACGATGAGGTCGTACTGGCTGAAGATCTCCATCACGTTCTCGGCCTCGAGCCGCTCTTCGTGAAGGACCACGTTGACGTACGGGTTGATGCCCAGCACGCTGTCGCGGGCCGACTCGGCCTTGGAACGGCCGATGTCCGCCTGGCTGTGGATGATCTGGCGCTGCAGGTTCGACTCGTCCACCTCGTCGAACTCCACGATGCCCAGCGTGCCGACGCCGGCCGCGGCCAGGTACATGAGGGCGGGCGAGCCGAGGCCGCCCGCGCCCACGGCCAGCACCTTGGCGTTCTTCAGGCGCTTCTGGCCGTCCATCCCGACATCCGGGATGATCAGGTGGCGGGAGTACCGACGGACCTCGTCAACGGTGAGCTCAGCAGCTGGCTCTACCAGGGGTGGCAGCGACACGGGGACTCCGTAGATTGCTATGTCTGAACGGTGGTTCTTCCCGTAACACTGCCACGCCCTTCTTCATTCCGAGACACCCGGTCCGATGCGTGAGACGATTTCGTCCCAGTAGGCGGGCATCGACGCCCAGGGGTCCCGCTCGGCGCCACCGCGCCGGTCCGTGAACCAGATGGTCCCGGCCCCCTGCCAGCGCGCGATGCGCAGGGCCTCCTCCAGGTGACCGCGGGGCACTCCGTGCACCAGGTGGCAGAACCGGTCGGCCGGATGATCGGCGGTCCACTCCGCGACCTGGGACCACCGGTAGTCGTCCCATCCCCCGGAGAAGGTGACCAGTTGGTCCGCCACCTCCGCGTACCCCTCGCACGGGTGCGTGCCGTGGCCCAGGACGATCCGCATGCCGTCGCCGAGCCCGCGCAGGGCTTCGCAGACGCGCCGGACCTCGGGGAGTTCGCTCCGGTCGGCCGGGGCCCCGGCCAGGTAGAACCCGGACGCCCCGTACCAGTCGCGGAAGTGGTGGGCGTCGGACAGCAGCTCCCCGAAGGACCGGCTCCCGTCTCGCATCGCGAGATGCCCGAGGAGCGCCCCGCCCGCCTCGCGCAGCTTCGCGGCCGCCTCCGAGCAGTGCGGGTCGGGCCGCCCGCCGGGGCCGTCGGCGACGTTGAGCACCGCCCAGTGCAGGGGCGTCCCGGGGCGGGTCAGCTCGGCCCACTCCACCGGGGCCAGCAGCGGGTGCGCGTAGCCGGGGATGCCGAGACCCAGACGGCCGGCCTCGGTGCCGGCCGCCGCGGCCCCGGGCGGGGTGGTCAGATGCGGCACGCCGCCTCCATCCAGATGTCCGCCAGGGATTCCTCCAGGTTGATCCGGGGGCGCCAGCCGAGCCGGTCGCGGGCGGTGCGCACGTCGGCCTGCTGCCAGGCGCCGCAACCGTCCGGGTACGGGAACGGCTGCGGGGCCGCCGCGGCCAGCTGCTCCGGGGTGGTCTCGGAGCGGGGCGAGCCGATCGCGGCCAGGCCCTGGGGCCGGCCGGGGTGCCCGTGGTGGCGGTCCGCGCCGTGCGGTACGTCCAGTTCGTGCAGGGCCCCGCCGTAGCCGGCGACCCGGGCGAGGACGGCCGCCGCGTCGCGCAGCCGGACGGCGCGACCGGTGCCGATGTTGACGACGCCCTGGGCCGCGGAGAGCGAGGCGGCGTGCACGGCCCGCGCCACGTCCCGTACGTCGACGAAGTCGCGCTGGACCCCGAGGCCGCTGAGCTTCAGTTCGCCGTCGCCGGACTGCATGGCCCGGCGCATGGCCTCGGCGAGCCGGCCCAGCGGGGAGCCCGCCGGGGTGCCGGGCCCCACCGGGGAGAAGATCCGCAGTACGACGGCGTCGAGCCCGGAGCCGAGCACCAGCTCGGTCGCGGCGAGCTTGCTGACGCCGTACGGCCCGCCGGGTCTCGGCACGGCGTCCTCGGCCGTCGAGGATCCGGGCTGGCTGGGCCCGTACTCGGCGGCGCAGCCGAGCTGGACGAGCCGGGCCCCGCAGCCGCTGCGGCGCAGCGACTCGCAGATGGTGGCGACGGCGACGGTGTTGTGCCGGGTCAGTTCCCGGGCGCCGCCGCGGGTGGCTCCGGCGCAGTTGATGACGACGCCGGGGTGGACGGCGTCGAGGAAACGGGTCAGCGCCCCGGGGCTGCCGGTGGCGAGGTCGAAGCGGACGTCCGCGTCGTCGCCGCGGCCGAGGGCCGTCAGCTGGACGGCGGGGTCGGCGAGCAGCCGGTCGGCCACGTAGCGGCCCAGGTAACCGTTGGCTCCGATCAGCAGCACCCTCATCGCGCCGCCCCTTGGTTCGTTGGCTGGCCGGTCATCCTGTTTCTCCTTGTCGTGGGGTCGGTGTGGCGGTACGGCGCTTCGGCGTCGGCTTCCGAAGGGCTCAGGGGCGCGCGTGTGCGGAGGCACGGGACAGCGCGACGACGGCGTGGACGAGCAGGGCCGCCGCGGCGGCCGGCGCGGCGCCCGGCAGGGGCACCAGCGCGAGCGCCAGGGTGAGGGCCGGCGGGACCCGGTGGGTGCCGTGGACCAGCAGCAGCCGGACCAGGAACAGCAGCACCGCGAGGGGGACGGCCTCCCCCGGGGCGGCTCCGGTGAGCACGGCCGCCCCCGTGGCGGCCGCGGCGAACAGCAGGAGCGTCCCGAGGAAGAGGGGGCGGGCCCCGGCGGCGAAGTCCTCCAGGGCCCGGCTCCCGGCGAGCCGGAGCCGCGCGCGGGCGGCGAAGGAGGTCGCGGCGAGGTGGCCGGGGGCGACGGTCAGGGCGAGGGCGGCGCCGAGGGCGGGCCCGTGGCGGTGGACGGCCCAGGCGGTGACGGCCGCCGCGAGCAGGTGCGCGTACCAGGGGAAGCGTCCCGCGGCCCGCCCGGGCCAGACCAGGGCCCCGGCGGTGAGGAGTGCGGCGAGGAGCCCGGCTCCGGGGGTCCCGGAGGCGAGCGCGGCGAGCGCGAGGGCGCCGGGCAGCAGGGCGAACCCGAAGCGGCGCAGGGTCGGCGGGCCGGCCGGGGGTCCGGCGGGCGGTGCGGTCGGGGCGTCGCCGCGGGGGGTGCGGGCGTAGAGCTCCTCGGCGAGGGAGAAGACGTCCCGGTGGCGAAAGCGCGCGGCGGCCCGGTCGGTGATGCCGTGGGCCTCCAGTCCGGCGGCGATCTCCAGCGGGTCGACGGCCCGCTCGCACAGTTCCCGGTGGCGGTGCAGCAGTGCCTTGACGGGGTCCCCGC
The DNA here is from genome assembly GCF_055584445.1 of Streptomyces sp. NPDC103540. Lineage (NCBI taxonomy): Bacteria > Bacillati > Actinomycetota > Actinomycetes > Kitasatosporales > Streptomycetaceae > Streptomyces > Streptomyces sp. NPDC103540. The sequence goes on along the minus strand of NZ_JBVJMA010000015.1, from coordinate 230,923 downwards.
CGGGCCGGCGGCGCACCGCGGGGGCCTGCGCCCCCGCCGGAAGGGGGGACGCGGACGCCGACGCGGTCGGGATCGGGGCCGTGGCCGGGGCCGGGTCGTCGTACGCCGGTGCGGGCGGCCGCGTGAGGAAGGGGCCGTGGCCCCGGTCCAGGGTGGTCACAGCGCCGCCTCCGATCCGGGGCCGGGGCCGGCCGCCGCCCAGGTGGGTGTCGTCCAGTGGCCCGGTACCCGCGCCTCGGCGGGACGCTCGAACGGGACGTCCCCGTCGGGCCGTTCGGATCCGCGCGCCAGCAGGGCCAGGTAGCCGTCCCGGAAGGCGGCCACGTTCTGCTCGACGGTGAACAGTTCCAGGGCCCGCGCCCGGGCCGCCGCCCCGAGTCGCTGGGCGCGCTCGGGTTCTCCGAGCAGGGCGAGGCAGGCGTCGGCCAGGGCCCGGGGGTTGCGGGGCGGGACGACGAGTCCGGTGCCCCCGATGACCTCGCGGACGGCGCCGGTGTCCGTGGACACCGTGGCCCGGCCGCAGAACATGGCCTCGGCCAGGGTGAGGGGGAAGCCCTCGATCACGGAGGACAGGACGACGACGCGCCCGGCCCCGTACGCCTCGGCCGGCGAGGGGACCTCGGGACCGCCGATCTCCTCGAAGCCGACGGGGCTCTCGCCCACGGTGCGCGCGTCGGCGGCCTCGTCGGGGAAGAGCTGCGCCGCCAGGGAGCGGCAGTCGGCCAGGTAGTCGGGCACGGCGCCGGTGGCGAAGATCCGCAGGCGGGTGCGGGGGGCGCTGCGGCGGACCTCCGCGAACGCGTGCAGCAGGGCGACGATGTCCTTGGCGGGCTCGATCCGGCCGACCCACACGAGGGTGTCGGGGTCCCCCGCCTCGGGGTCCTCCCCGACGGCGGCGAATCGGTCCGCCTCCATGCCCGGGTACACCGTGCGCAGCCGGTCGCGGGAGGCGCCGCAGCGCTCCTGCCAGCGGCGGGCGTGGGCGTTGCCCGGGGTGAGCAGGTCGGCGCGGGCGTAGATCTCCCCGGCCAGCCGGACGTGGAAGGCGGCCAGCAGCGCGCGGACGGCCGGGCGTTCCTCCGGGTCGCGCACCAGGTAGTGGGAGCGGAGCCGGACCCCGTACTCGGTGACGAGCAGCGGGACCCCGAAGAAGCGTTTGGCCAGCAGGCCGGGGAGGGCCGCGACCCCGCCGGCGGTGGCGTGGCAGACGTCGGTGGCGCCGAGGCCGGGCTCCTCGTACCAGTCGAGGGACAACGGGCGCAGCGCGCGCTCCAGTTCGTCCACGAACGCCAGCAGGTCCGGTACGCGGGCCGCCCGGATCTCGCGGGAGGCCCCGGGGGCGCGGCAGGCCGATTCGACGGTGCGCACGGCCGTCTCGGAGCGCAGGGCGGCGTACATCCCGCCGTGTTCGCGGGCCAGGCGGGCCAGTGCGTACAGGCCGCCGGCGAAGGCCTCGGGGTCGGCGGCGCAGACGCCGCGCACCAGGTCGGCGAAGGAGTCGGTGAAGCGGCGGCGTTCGCGGCGGGCGTGGGTGCGTCCGTCGTCGGCGGGGGCCCACAGCGGGGCCGTGGTCACCCGGGTGACGTGGTCGGGCAGCGCGACCAGGCCGGCCCCCTCCTGTTCGGCGCTGCGGCTGAGCGCGTAGAGCTCGAACTCGTGTTGCGGGAGCCCGCGCACGAGCCGCTCGCACCACAGCCTCGCCTCGCCGGCCACATACGGATAGCCGCCTTCGGTGAGCAGTCCGATCCGCACGAGTGGCACCCCCGTTCTCCCGTCCAGGCGGCCTCCGTCGGTCCGGTGACCCGCTGCGGGAGAACTCAAGCGGATGGGTCGGTGGCGCCGCGGACGGATGTCCGTCGCGCCACCGGAAGGGGTGAAGAGTCGTAACTTTCCCGTACGGTTCGCGTTCGAGCACGCTAGGAAAGGGTGTCGCGCCGCGTCAGGCGAACACCTCCCGCCGCACGGAGCGGCGCTCCGCGGCCCGCCCCGGTTCCAGGGCCGGTACGGCGGCCAGCAGCTGCCGGGTGTAGGGGTGCGCGGGCCGGTCGTACACCTCGTCCACCGGCCCCTCCTCGACGATCAGGCCGCCCCGCATGACGGCGACCCGGTCGCTGACCTGTCGGACCACCGCGAGGTCGTGCGCGATGAAGACGAGGGCGATGCCCAGCTCCCGCTGGAGTTCGGCGAGCAGGGCGACGACCTGCGCCTGGGTGGTGACGTCGAGGGCGGAGACGGGTTCGTCGCAGACGATCAGTCGGGGCCGGGGCGCGAGCGCGCGGGCGATCCCGATCCGCTGGCGCTGGCCCCCGCTGAACTCGTGCGGGTAGCGGTCGTGGTGCGCGGGCTCCAGGCCGACCCGGGTCAGGAGTTCCCCGACGCGGGCCCGGATCGCGCCCTCGTCGCGTTCCCCGGCCGCCCGCAGGGGGTCGGCGACGGATTCCCCGACGGTCCGGCGCGGGTTGAGGGAGGAGACGGGGTCCTGGAAGACCATCTGGGCTCCGGGGGCGACGCCGGACACCTCGACGCCGTCGTGGCGGACCTGTCCCGAGGTGGGTTCCAGGAGTCCCACGAGCATCCGGCCGAGGGTGCTCTTGCCGCTGCCGGACTCCCCGACGATCCCGAGGGTCCGCCCGGCCTCGACGGCCAGGGAGATCCCGCCGACCGCGCTCACGCGCCGCGCGCCCCGGCCGAACTCGCGGTGGAGGGAGAAGGCCTCGACGACGGGCCCGTCGAACGGGGCCGTACGGGCCCCGGCCGTACGGGCGCCCGCCGGTCGGGCTCCGACCGGTCGGGCCGGTCGCGGGCCGTCGAGGCGGGGCACGGCAGCGAGCAGGTCCCGGGTGTACGGGGCCTTCGGCGCGGTCAGGATCCGGTCGACCGGGCCGTGCTCGACGGCGGCGCCGTCCCGCATGACCAGCAGTTCGTCGACGCTCTCCGCGACGACGCCCACGTCGTGGGTGACCAGCAGCAGGCCGAGCCCGCGCTCCTCGCGCAGTTCGTGCAGCAGGTCCAGGATCTGCGCCTGCACGGTGACGTCGAGGGCGGTGGTCGGCTCGTCGGCGATCAGCAGCCGCGGCTCGCAGGCCAGGGCCATGGCGATCAGGGCCCGCTGGCGCATGCCGCCGCTGAACTCGTGCGGCCGGGAGCGGGAGCGGCGGGCGGCGTCGGGTATGCCCACCCGGTCCAGTACCTCGACGGCCCGGGCCCGGGCGGCCCGGCGGTTCGCGCCGGTGTGGACGCGGTACACCTCGGCGATCTGGTCGCCGATGGCGTAGTAGGGGTCGAGGGCGCTCAGCGGGTCCTGGAAGACCATCGCGGCGGCGGCGCCGCGCAGTCGGCGCAGTTCGCCCGACGGGGCCTTCGTCACGTCGGTGCCGGCGACCCGGACGGTGCCGCCGACGCGGGCTCCGGTGCCCCGGTGCAGGCCGAGGAGGGAGGCGGCCACGGTGGACTTCCCGCTGCCGGACTCGCCGACGATGCCGAGGGCGCGCCCGGGGCGCAGGGTGAAGGAGACGCCGTCGACGGCGCGGACGTGGCGGCCCGCCCCGCCGACGGGGAAGTCGACGGTGAGGCCTTCGACCTCCACCAGGAGTCCTTCCGTCATGCGAGGGCCACCCTTCGGTCCGCGACGGCGTACAGCAGGTCGGCGACGGCGCCGGCGATGACGACGGCCGTGCCGATGGCGAGGACGACGCCGACCACCACGGGCAGGTCCACGACCCGTACGCCGTCGATCAGGGTCTTGCCGAGGCCGGGGATGCCGAAGAGGGATTCGGTGAGCACCGCGCCGCCGATCATCGTGCCGAAGTCCACGGCGCTGAGGGCGATCACGGGCGCGACCGCGCCGCGCACCGCGTGCCGGGTGACGATGGCCCGCTCCCCCACGCCGTAGGCGCGGAAGGTGCGGATGTGGTCCTCGGCGAGGGTCTCCAGGGTGGAGGCGCGGGTGACCCGGGCGTACTTGGCGCTCTCGAAGAAGCCGAGCGTGACCCACGGGAGCAGCAGGTTCCAGGCCCACTGTTCGGGGTCCTCGCCGAAGGGCACGTAGGTCGGGAACGGCAGCCAGCGCAGGTGGGCGCAGACGACCATCAGCAGCAGCAGGCCGAGGATGAAGACGGGGGTGCCGGTGCCGGCGAGGGTGAGCACGGTCAGGGCGCGTTCGGTGAGGCCGCCGCGGCGCAGCGCGGACAGCAGCCCGGTGCCGACGCCGACGACGAGCCAGATCGCCATGGCGCCGAGGGCGAGCGAGAAGGTGGCGGGCAGCCGCTCCAGCAGCAGCTCGGTGACCTGTCGGTCGTTCTGGTACGAGAACCCGAGGCAGGGCGCGTCGCAGCGCACCACCAGCCCGGCGCCGCCGGCCGCGTCACGGCCCGCGACGATGCCCTGGAGGAAGTGCAGGTACTGGGTGAACACGGAGTCGTTCAGGCCCAGTTGTTCGCGGACCTGGGCGATCTGGGCCGGGTTGCAGCGCTCTCCGCAGGCGAGCCGGGCGGGGTCGCCGGGGACGACGTAGAAGAGGGCGTAGACGGCGACGGACAGGGCGAGCAGGACGATCAGGGCGCCGCCGGCCCGTTTGAGCACGAAGCGGGTCACGCCGTGCGCTCCTTTCTGGTGCCGACCCGCAGGCGCGAGTCCTCGCGCGGGTCGAGGGCCGTGCGGACGGCGTCGCCGAGGACGGTGAAGGCCAGCACGGTGACGAAGAGCAGACCGGCGGGGAGCAGGACGTAGGTGGGGTCGGCGCGGAACCAGGTCTGCGCCGAGGAGAGCATCTGGCCCCAGGAGGGGGTGGGGGGCTTGACCCCGACGCCGAGGAAGGAGAGCGAGGCCTCGACGACCATGTTGGTGGGGACCTTGAGCGCGGCCAGGGTGATGACGGGGGCGGCCAGGGAGGGCAGCAGTTCGCGGCGGGCGATGCGCAGGGTGCCGTTGCCGGAGAGCCGGGCGGCGTCGACGAAGTCCAGGCCGCGCAGGGCGAGGGTCTGGGCGCGTACCGTGCGGGCCGTGCCGCCCCAGTCGAGGAAGCCGATGACCAGGATGAGCAGCAGCGGGCGCGGGAAGTCGTTCGGGACGACGGCGGTGAGGGCGATGGCGATCACGAGCATGGGCAGGGCGATCATCACGTCGGTGACGCGTCCCACGAGCTGCCCGAGGAAGCGGTTGCCGAGGGCCGCGGTGAGGCCGGCGACGACGCCGACGGCGACCTGGAGCGCGGTGGCGCCCAGCGCGACGAGCAGCGAGACCCTGGCTCCGTGGAGGAGTCGGGTCAACAGGTCGCGGCCGGTGCCCGGTTCGACGCCGAGCCAGTGGTCGGCGGAGATTCCGCCGAAGGAGCCGAGGGGGACGCCGCCGCGCGCCGAGTCGACGAGGTCGTCGTGGTAGGTGTTCGGGTCCTGGCCCGTGAGCTGGGCGATCAGGGGGGCGGCGAGGGCGAGGAGGACGAGGAGCGCCAGGACGGCGGCGGCCGCGGCGGCCGCGGGGCGGCGGCGCAGCCGGTGCCGTGCCCGGCGCGCGGCGCCCGCCGCCGGGGTGGGGGCCCCGGCGGCGGACTCCGGCTTCGTGGTGGTCACGCTCACTTGACGGCGACCTGCGAGACGTCGAGGACTCCGGTCCAGTCGCTGATCACGACGTTCTTGACGTCCTTGCCGACGAGGCGCTTGTAGACGGGGTGGAACAGCGGGACGTCCAGGGCCTGCTCGCCGATCTTCTTGTCGAGCGCGCCCCAGCGCTTGCCCGCCGCCGCGAGGTCGGTGAGCTTGGCGATCTCGTCGATCTCGGCGTTGACGGCCGGGTCGTTCAGCTGGGCGTGGTTGTAGTTGGAGCCGTTGGTGACGATCTGCCGGCCGTCGAAGATCGGGGCGAGGAAGGGGCCGCCGGAGGGCCAGTCGGCGCCCCAGCGGGAGAGGAAGAAGCCCGGCGTGTTCTTGGCGTCCCAGCGCCGCTCGTTGAAGGCGTTGGTCTCCAAGCCCTCCAGCTTGACGGTGATGCCGGCGGCGGCCAGCGCCTGCTGGATCGCGGTGGCGACCTCGGGGCTGGTCTGGCGGTTCTGGGCGGTGGAGTGCGTCAGGGTGATGGTGAGGCCGTCGGCGAAGCCCGCCTCCTTGAGGAGCTCCTTGGCCTTCTCCGGGTTGCCCGTCCGGCCCGCCGGGAAGTGGTCGTAGGCGGTGAAGCCGAAGGCCTCGCGCTCGGGCAGGAAGGTGGTGGCCGGTTCGGCGAGGGCGGAGCCGCCGGCCGCGTTGATCACGCTGGTGCGGTTGACGGCGTAGGAGATGGCCTGGCGGACCTTCGGGTTGTCGAAGGGGGCGACCTTCGGGTTGAAGGCCAGGTAGTTGACGTAGCCGAAGTGGCCGGTGCCGACGCGGGCGGCCAGCTCCTTGTTGTCGCCGATCTGCGCGAGCTCGGCCGGGCCGAGGTTGGTGTCGGTGGTGACGGCGGCGGCGTCGGGACCGGAGCTGGTCGACAGCCGCTGGTTGATGACGGCCGCGTCGAGGCCGGAGCGGACGTCGATGCGGTCCGGGTAGGCCTTGCGCTCCTCGTCGGTCTTCTCGTCCCAGTGCGGGTTGCGCTCCAGGGTGAGGTGCTCGCCGTCGTTGTCGTTCTTGACGACCTTGTACGGGCCGGAGGAGACCGGGTGCTCCTCGTACTTGACGCCGGTGTCCTTGCCCTTGGGGACGGGCGCGAACTGGGTCTGCGTCGCGAGGAAGGGGAACTCGCCCTCGGGCTTGCGGAGTTTGAAGACGATGGTCCTGGCGTCGGGCACGACGATCGAGTCGAGGCCCTTGCCGCCGTCCTTGTACGGGCCCTCGTAGGTCTCCCCGCCGACGAGCCAGTCGCGCAGGTAGGGGGCGCCGCCGGAGAGTTCGGCGGCGAAGGAGCGCTCGATGCCGTACTTGATGTCGGCGGTGGTGATCGGGCTGCCGTCCTCGTACTTCAGCCCGTCCTTGAGCGTGTACGTCCACTCCGTGGCGTCGGCGTTGGGCTTGCCGAGGTCGGTGGCCAGGTCGGGCACGACCTTGGCGCCGGCCGGGCCGTCCTCGCGGTTGCGGGTGGTCAGCGTACGGAAGACCAGGCTGGGGACGTTGCCGCCGCCCGAGGTGTAGAGGCGGGCCGGGTCGAAGTCGCTCTGCGGTTCGTTGTTGAGGACGGTCAGGGTGCCGCCCTTCTGCGGTGCGGCCCCCGGTGCGCCCGACGTGCCCGCGCCGGCGGCCTTGTCCGCGGCGTCCTCGGGGCCGCAGGCCACCGCGCCCCCGGCCAGTACGAGGCTGACGGCGGCGGCGACGACACCGCGCGATATGTGGGACTGACGGACGGATCCGGCGGAGAACATGGGAAGGGGGACCTCTCGGCGTGGTGGCTGGTGCGGAAGGGGCCACGCGAGGGGCGGAGTTCGAGAAGACGTCGATCGCGACCGGACCGGAACCGACCGGGCCGGACCGGACCGGACGGGGGTCGGGTCGGGACGGATCGGGACGGATCGGATCGGGTCGACGTCGGGAAGGCCGCGCCCGCGGGCAAGGGAGGTGCCCGGGCGCGGTGGAAGGACCTGGAGGAAGAGAGGTCGCGCGCTCAGGCGGGCGTCAGCGACAGGAGATGTCGGCCACGCTGTGCGCGGCCACACCGAGGAGCGCCAGCTCGATGGCGGCGCTCGCGGCGGTGGTGTGGCTGTGCGACATGCGCAGAACAATGACCGATCATCGGACGCCTGTCAACGAAAGCCGACGTCCGAGTGGGCCGACGATGACCGGACCGCCTTCCCGACGGATCGTCAATTGCCCGGGTGCACCCACGGGTTGGGCTTGCAGGAGATGTTGTCGATGTCGAGGGACTTCGTCTGCTGCTGCATGATCGGCGCGAGCGAGCCGGGCGTGCGGCAGCTCACGTGTCCGTGTCCGAGCCGGTGACCGACCTCGTGGTTGATGAGCATCTGCCGGTACGCGAACATCTTGTCCGGGCCGTAGGTGACCGAGCCCTGCGCCCAGCGGAAGGCGTTGATCATCACCCGCTCGGTGGAGGCCGAGTCGCAGGACACGTTGTCGACGGTGGTGTCGAGGCCGGACTTGGCGCACCAGGTGCCGGTGGTGCCGGGACTCGCGAGGGTGATCACGAACTCGGCCTCGCCGCCCGGCACCCGCTCGAAGGTCATCGCTCCGCCGTGGGCCCAGCTGCGCGGATCGTTGAGGGTGCGCTGCACCGCCTCGGCGAACAGCTGCGGATCGAGGCCGAGCCCCTGTTCCACGTCGACCCGGTAGCGCACGACCCTGCCCTTGCCGGGCGCCTTGGCGATGCCGGGGACGGTGTCGAAGGTGCCGGGACCGGCGAGTTTGGCGTCGATGGGCACCTGGCGCGCCATCTGTTCCTCGAACGTGAGCGGCGCCGCGGCGACGGGCGGCGGCGTGGCGGGGGTGGGGCGGCCCTCGGAGCGGGAGGCGGCGGACTGCCCGCTCAGGGCGCGGCCCGCCGCCTCGTCCCCGGTCGCGCGGGCGGCGTCGGTGGCGGTCTCGCGCTCGGTGGCCACCTGTCCGGCGACGACGACGGCGAGCACGGTGGTGACGGCGGCGGCCGCCATCCCGGTGTAGGTACGGATCTTCGTGCCGCGTCCGGTGACCGGCCGCCCGTCGGCGTCGGAGTCGGGCGTGCGCGGTGCGGGGATGCGGCGGTGCGAGCCGGTGGCCGTCAGGGCGTCGGGGTCGGGGGCCGAGGCCGGAGCCGGGGCCGGGGCCGGGGCCGGGGCGGAGGCGAAGGCCGCGAGGGAGGCCGGGTCGGGCGCCCGCACGGGCTCCACGACGATCCGGGGGAAGGCCTCGGCGGGGGTCTCGAAGGGCGTGGCCCACCGGGCGTCGGCACCGTCCCACCGCTCGGGGTGACCGCCGGGCCGGGCCGGGCCGGCCGGGGGCGCGTACCCCTGGTGGACGACGGTGGGTTCGGGGGCCCGGGGGCCGGGCGCGTGGGGCGCGGGGGCGTGGAGCCGGCCGTCGTGGGGGCCGCCGCGGGACCCGGAACCGTACGGTCCGCCGTCGTACGGGGCTTCGCCGTACGGTCCGCCGTCGTACGACGCGCCCTCGTACGGGCCCCCGTCGAACAGGGCGCCGTCGTACGGTCCGCCCCCGTACGGCGCGGCCCCGTGGGGGGCGGGTTCGGGGACCGGGCGAACGGCGGCCGGGTCCTTGCGACTATGTCGTCCCACGGTCATCGACCCTTGCCGTCTGCGGTATCTCGGTCTGCGTCGTGCGCCAGCTCCCGGAAGGCGGCCGCGACCACCTCGGGGTACTCCATCATCGCCACGTGCCCGGCCTCCGGCAGGCTCAGCAACCGCGAACCCCGGTAGGCCGCGGCGGCCTTGCGCGCCATGCGGTACGAGACCAGTCGGTCGCGGCCACCGTAGACCAACAGGGTCGGCGCGAGCACCCGCCCGGCCTGCCGCCACAGTCCGTGCTGGCCGCCGAGGGTGTACGCGTCGACGATCCCGCGCGAGGAACGGCTCATCGCGTCCCAGAAGTACGGCAGGGCCATCCGCCGCTCCATCTCCTCGACGGCGCCGCGGAACCCCTCCGGCGTCACCCGTGCGGGGTCTCCGTAACAGAGGTCCGTCACCCCTCGGGTGCGCTGTTCGGCGGTCAGCCCGCGGGTGAGGCGACCGAACAGCGCGGCCGTCCCGGGCACCGCCAGCAGGGCGGTCGGCACGGCCGACTTCTGTACGCGCAGCTCGGGCAGGGCCGGCGAGACCAGCGTCAGGGTGCGCACCAGGTCGGGGCGGACGGCCGCGACCCGGGTGGAGACCGCCCCGCCGAGGGAGTTGCCGAAGAGGTGCACCGGCCCGCGCCCGGCGGCGTCCAGGTGGCGGATGACGGCGCGGGCCTGCGCGGTCACGGAGTAGTTCCGGTCGGCCGGCGGCGGGGACCAGCCGAAGCCGGGCAGGTCGACGGCCTCGCCGTCGACGGTGTCGGCCAGCCGCTCCATCAGCGCGGACCAGTTCTGCGAGGAGCCGCCGAGCCCGTGCACGAACAGCGCGGCCGGCAGGCCCTCACGCTCCGCCGGCCGGAAACGTACGTTCATCTCCAGGCCGGGCAGCGCGACCGTGCGCAGCCGCTCTCCCCCGTCCACCCGGTCCGCCTCCGGCAGGGAGGTCGGCGTCGCGGTGGACCGTACGCCCGGCAGCTCGGTCGAAGACATGCGGGCAATGTTACGAGAGGATCACGCCGAGCCCCGTGTCTTCGCTTGTGTTGGCAGTCACAGGAACGTCTGGCGGCCCACCTCCGATCCTCCTAGGCTCGTAGTGAGACGAGCGAAGGCGAGGGGAGCGCGATGACTGTCGACCCTGCGGAACCGGACACCTTCCGGGAGCAGATCCGAGACGGCCTCGACGCCGAGGCCCCGGAGGCGGACGCCGCCGAGCAGCGCACCGACCTCCAGCCGCGGGACGACGATCCGGTGCTGCTCAGGGATCCCGGCGAGGCCGCCGACGCGGACGCCGCCGACCAGGCCCGGGTGGTCCCGCTGGACGAGGAGGACTACCGCTGAGCGCCCCTGACCAGCGTGTCCGGGGGGTGTCCGGGCGGTCCGTACCGCGAGAAAACTCGGCTTGAACCCACCAGATTCGGTTACCGAAAAGTACGATGGCCGCGCGGCGCAGAGCGCACTGTGTTCTTAGAGAAAGTGGGAGGCGGCGTGACAGCCATCGAGCAGACCGAGGCGACGCGTCCGCGGGGCACGCGACTGCCGCGCCGTGCCCGGCGCAACCAGCTCCTGGGCGCGGCCCAGGAAGTCTTCGTGGCGCAGGGCTACCACGCGGCCGCGATGGACGACATCGCGGAGCGCGCCGGCGTCAGCAAGCCGGTGCTCTACCAGCACTTCCCGGGCAAGCTCGACCTCTACCTGGCCCTGCTGGACCAGCACTGCGAGGCCCTGCTGGTGGCGGTGCGCACGGCCCTGGAGTCGACCAACGACAACAAGCTGCGCGTGGCGGCGACGATGGACGCCTACTTCGCGTACGTCGAGGACGAGGGCGGCGCGTTCCGCCTGGTCTTCGAATCCGACCTCACGAACGAGCCGGCGGTGCGCGAGCGCGTCGACCGGGTCTCGCTCCAGTGCGCGGAGGCCATCTCGGACGTCATCGCCGAGGACACCGGCCTGTCGAAGGACGAGTCGATGCTGCTGGCCGTCGGTCTGGGCGGCGTCTCGCAGGTCGTGGCGCGGTACTGGCTCTCCAGCGAGAGCCCGGTGGCCCGGGACACGGCGGTGGGCCTGCTGACCTCGCTGGCCTGGCGCGGCATCGCGGGGTTCCCGTTGCACGGCACCGAGGGGCACGGCACCGAGGCCTGAGGGAGCGCTGTTCGCTGCGAGCGTGTCCGCCGCGAGCCGATCGTGTCCCCTCTCCGGGCTAATGTGGACCGCGTACGGCGCGGCTGATCGCGCGAACCGGACCGTCGGAGGGACAAAGCCGTGGAGGTCAAGATCGGCGTGCAGCACGCACCCCGGGAGATCGTGCTGGAGAGCGACCTGAGCGCCGAGGAGCTGGAGAGCGTCGTCGCCGCCGCGCTGTCCGGCCAGTCGCCGCTGCTGAGCCTGACCGACAACAAGGGCCGCAAGGTCCTCGTGCCGTCGGACCGCCTGTCGTACGTCGACCTGGGCGAGCCGAGCGCGCGCAAGGTGGGCTTCGGGGCGCTCTGAGGCACCGAGAACGACGAGAAACGGCCCGGCGGTTGGTTCCGCCGGGCCGTTTCCCTTTCTTCCGCTTCGGGTAGGACGGCAGTGACCCGGTTCGCCCGACGCATGGGAGTGACCAGATGGTGTTGATGGAGGCGCTCGGTTCCGGTCTGCTGGGCCTCGCTCTGGCGGGGGCCGCCGTCCGCGTACTCGCGAAGCGACTTCCGTCCGCCAGAATCGTCCTGGTCAGCGGGGTGGTCGGCGCGTTGTTCGGGGCGTATCTGACGCACACGGCCCTGGGGCCGGGGCACAACACGCTCCTCGCGACCTTCCTCGGCAGCGTCGGCGTGTCGGCGGTGGTCCTGTCCCTGCTGCTGCGTCCGGCCGCCCGCTCCGGGAGGTCGCCCCGCCGCGCTCCGCTTTCGGTCGCGTCGCGAGGCTGAGTCCCGCTCGGGCGAGGCCGGAGCCGGACCCCCGCCAGGGTCCGGCCCCGAGCGCCCCGCCCGGTGACCGGGCCGGCCCGCCCTCCGCCCCTCCCGGGGGCCCGGGGCGCGGGACCCGTGGCTCAGGCGGCGAGGCCCAGTGCGGCCATCCGCTTGGTGTGCGCCTTCGTGATCCGGGTGAACATCTCGCCGACGGCGGCCAGGTCGAAGCCCGCGGCCATCCCGTCCACGCCGCCGACCAGCATCGTCGACAGGGCGTCGCGCTCGGCCACCACGCGCTGGGCCTGCGAGAGCGCCTCGCCCATCAGGCGGCGGGCCCACAGCGCGAGGCGACCGCCGACACGCGGGTCGGCCTCGATCGCGGCGCGCACCTTCTCGACGGCGAAGCCGCCGTGGCCGGTGTCGTCGAGGACGCCGACGACCAGCGCGCGGGTGTCGGTGTCGAGGTGGGTGGCGACCTCGCGGTAGAAGTCACTGGCGATGGAGTCGCCGACGTAGGCCTTGACCAGGCCCTCCAGCCAGTCGGAGGGGGCGGTCTGGCGGTGGAAGTCGTCGACGCCCTTGGCGAAGGGCTCCATCGCGGCGGTGGGCTCGGCGTCGATCGCCGCGAGCCGGTCGCGCAGCCGCTCGAAGTGGTGGAACTCGGCGGAGGCCATTTTCGCGAGCTCGGCCTTGTCCCCGAGGGTGGGCGCGAGCTTGGCGTCCTCGGCGAGGCGCTCGAAGGCCGCGAGCTCTCCGTACGCCAGCGCGCCGAGCAGGTCCACGACGGCGGCCCGGTACTGCGGCGAGGCCGAGGCGGCGGCCCAGTCCTGGGCGGCGATACCGACCCCTTCGGCGGGGGTGTTGTCGTCGGCGGGAGATGCGTTTTCAACGGTCGACATGCTCCGCACAATAGCCGTCCGAAAGGCCGCGCCGACCACCCCACCTTTGCGCTGTCCGCGCACGTAAACACGCCTACCCGGTGAATTCACCCGACACACCTGCGCGATTCCGGGGTACAGTGGTAATGCGCCTGCCGAATACTCGGCGGGCCATCCGAATGAGGATGCCCGGTCGGTGGCCCGATCGGCTCCAACCCGACCGCCCTCGGTGTGGTGCGTACGTCCATGCGTACCGCCTCCGCACGAGGGGCCCCCTCAGCGGCATGAGCGCTTGAGCGAAGGCCAGTGGTCCCGCGCAGCTTCGCACGGCCCGCCCGAACCAGGGCGGGCGCACAACGGCAAGCCCGGCACGGTACGACCCCCCTCGCCGCCTCGCGCCGCGTCTCACAGAAGAGGCAGCACCCTGACTACGTTCCGAGACCTCGGGATCTTTCCCGAGACGGCCGAGGCCCTTGAGGCCGTCGGCATCGTGTCCCCCTTCCCGATCCAGGAGATGACCCTCCCCGTCGCCCTTTCCGGCACGGACGTCATCGGCCAGGCCAAGACCGGAACCGGCAAGACCCTCGGTTTCGGCCTTCCCCTGCTGGAGCGGGTCGTCGTCCCCGCGGACGTCGAGGCCGGCCGGGCCCGCCCCGACCAGCTGACCGACTCCCCGCAGGCCCTCGTGGTGGTTCCGACCCGCGAGCTGTGCACCCAGGTCACCAACGACCTCCTGACCGCGGGCAAGGTCCGCAACGTCCGCGTCCTCGCCATATACGGCGGCCGCGCGTACGAGCCCCAGGTCGAGGCGCTCAAGAAGGGCGTCGACGTGATCGTCGGCACCCCGGGCCGTCTCCTGGACCTCGCCGGTCAGAAGAAGCTCGACCTGTCGCGCGTCAAGGCCCTCGTCCTGGACGAGGCCGACGAGATGCTCGACCTGGGCTTCCTGCCCGACGTCGAGAAGATCATCAACTACCTGCCGCCGAAGCGTCAGACCATGCTGTTCTCGGCGACCATGCCGGGCGCGGTCATCGGCCTGGCCCGCCGGTACATGTCCCAGCCGACGCACATCCGCGCCACCTCCCCCGAGGGCGAGGGCGTGACGGTCGCCAACATCAAGCAGCACGTCTTCCGTGCGCACAACATGGACAAGCCGGAGCTCGTGGCCCGTGTCCTGCAGGCCGAAGGCCGCGGACTCGCCATGATCTTCTGCCGCACCAAGCGCACCGCCGCCGACATCGCCGAGCAGCTGGAGCGGCGCGGCTTCGCCTCCGGCGCCGTCCACGGCGACCTCGGCCAGGGCGCGCGCGAGCAGGCGCTGCGCGCGTTCCGCAACGGCAAGGTCGACGTGCTGGTGTGCACCGACGTCGCCGCGCGCGGCATCGACGTCGAGGGCGTGACCCACGTCATCAACTACCAGACGCCGGAAGACGAGAAGACCTTCCTGCACCGCGTGGGCCGCACCGGCCGCGCGGGCAACAAGGGCACGGCCATCACCCTGGTCGACTGGGACGACATCCCGCGCTGGCAGCTGATCAACAAGGCGCTGGAGCTCGACTTCCACGAGCCCGAGGAGACGTACTCCACGTCCCCGCACCTGTACGAGCAGCTGAACATCCCCGCCGGCACCAAGGGCGTCCTGCCGCGCGCCGAGCGCACGCGGGCCGGTCTGAAGGCCGAGGAGCTGGAGGACCTGGGCGAGACCGGCGGTCGCGGTGGCCGCGGCGGTCGTGGCCCGGCGCCCGCCGTCGCGACGGAGGAGCGTCCGGCCCGGACCCGTACGCCGCGTCAGCGTCGTCGCACCCGCGGCGGCTCCGAGCTCGGCGCCCCGGCGGAGGTGGCGGCGGCTCCGGTCGCCGAGGCCCCGGCCGTCGAGGCCCCCGCCGCCGACGAGCCGCGCAGGCCGCGCCGCCGCCGTACCCGCGTGGGTGCGCAGGCCGCGGCCGTGGTCGCCGAGGCGGCCGTGGTCGAGGCCCCGGTCGTGGTCGAGGCCCCCGCGGTCGAGGTCTCCGTGGTCGAGCCGGTGCAGGAGGCTCCGGTCGCCAAGCCGCGCCGGACCCGCACCCGCAAGGCCGCCGCCGCGCCGGTCGCCGAGGCCGAGGCCCCGGTCGTCGTGGTCGAGGCTCCCGCCGTGGTGGAGGAGGCCGCGGTCAAGCCGAAGCGGGCCCGCGTCCGCCGGGTCGTCGCGCCGGCCGTCGACGAGCCCGACTTCCAGACCCCGCCGCTGGTGGAGCCGGTCAGGGCCCGCCGGACCCGGCCTCGCAAGACGGTCGAGGCCGCCCCGGTGACCCCGGTCGTCGAGGCCCCGGTCGAGGCGGAGGCGCCGGCCAAGCCGAAGCGCACCCGGACCCGCAAGGCCGCCGCCGCCCCGGTGGCGGAGACCGCGGCCCCGGCCGAGGCCGAGGCCCCGGTCAAGCCGAAGCGCACCCGGACCCGCAAGGTCGCCGAGGCCGCGCCGGAGGCGTAGCCCGCGGGCACCCGATCCCGTACGAGGACGGCCCCGATCCCCTGTTCAGGGGGTCGGGGCCGTTCTCGTGCGCGGGGCTACGGGCCGGTAGCCTCGGGGCATGAGCAAGCCGCCGCTTCTGGTCCTGCCGTCCGTGGCCCGCGCGTACCGCCTGAGCACCGCGCGCGGGGAGTTCGCCGTGCACGAGGCGGGGGAGGCCGCGCGCGGCACCGTCCTGCTGGTGCCCGGGTTCACCGGCAGCAAGGAGGACTTCATCGCCCTGCTGGAGCCGCTGGCCGCGGCCGGCTACCGGGTGGTGGCCGTCGACGGGCGGGGCCAGCACGAGAGCCCCGGGCCGCGCACGGAGGAGGCGTACGCGCTGGAGGAGCTGGCGGCCGACGTCCTGGCCCAGGCGGCGGCGGTCGACGGGGCCGGGCCCCTGCACCTGGTCGGGCACTCGCTGGGCGGTCTGGTGGCGCGGGCGGCCGTCCTGCGCGAGCCCGCGCGGTTCGCCTCCCTCACGCTGATGAGCAGTGGTCCGGCCGCGATCGCGCGGGCCCAGCAGGACCGTACGCGCCTGCTGGTCGCGGCGCTGGAGGAGCTGCGGGAGGACATGGCGACGGTCTGGGCGGCGATGCGCTCCCAGGACGCTCCGGACACCGCGCCGGACTCCCCCGAGCTGGCGCGGTTCCTGCGGGAGCGGTGGATGGCCACCGTCCCGGAGCAGCTGATCGCCACCGGGCGGGTGCTGGTCTCGGAGCCGGACCGGGTGGCGGAGCTGGCGGCGGTGCCGTTGCCGAAGCTGGTGCTGTCCGGCGAGGTGGACTACGCCTGGCCGGTGCCGTTGATGGACGACATGGCCGCGCGCTTGAGCGCGGCGCGGGTGGTCGTCGAGGGCGCGGAGCACTCCCCCAACGCGGAGAATCCGCAGGTCACGGCGGGTGCTCTAGTGGCGTTCTGGGGCGGCTCGACCGGGCAGTAGTTAGCTAAGGAAAAAATTTCCTTAGCGTAGGGAATGTTTGCGGTCTACACTTCGTTGATCCCTGTGCAAGGAGAACACTGACGAAGGGAGAAGCCATGCGCTTCGAGATTCTGCGCCTGGACGACGTCGACGGGACCGCCGTGGACAGCACCGTCGTGGACGCGGCCTCCGTCAACCGGATCGTGCAGCAGGCCGCCTCGATCGGCCAGCGCATTCTGATCCGACCGGCCGAGACGGCGTCCTCCTGACGCTTCCGAAACGCCCCCGCACCGGAACCCGGTGACGGGGGCGTTCGCATGCGCGCGGAAGGCGGCGGTCAGGCGCCGCGCACGACCTGGAGCACGCCGTTGATGATCTGCTGGACGGCGATGGCCGACAGCATCATGCCCGCGAGGCGGGTCACCAGGACGACACCGCCGTCCTTGATGACGCGGATGATCACCAGCGAGTAGCGCATGGTCAGCCACAGCACGACGTGCATGGCGACGATCGCGCACCACACGGACACCTGGCCGGTGACCCCGTCGGCCTTCTGCACGGCCAGGATGACGGACACGATCGCACCGGGACCGGCCAGCAGCGGCATGCCCAGCGGGACGAGGGCGACGTTCACGTCCTTGGTCTGCTTGGGCTCGTCGGTCTTGCCGGTGAGCAGGTCGAGGGCGATCAGGAGGAGCAGCAGACCACCGGCGATCATCAGGGCCGGCACGGAGACGTGCAGGTAGTCCAGGATCTGCTGGCCGCAGATGCCGAAGACGGCGATGACGCCGAAGGCCACGCAGACGGCCTGCCAGGCCATGCGGCGCTGGACCTTGGCGGGGCGCCCGGAGGTCAGGGCGAGGAAGATCGGCGTGATCCCCGGGGGGTCCATAATCACAAAAAGCGTGAGAAATAGGGATCCGAAGACGGCGAAATCAAACACAGTGATGCCTTGCAGGGAGAGGGGTGTGTCGAAAGAAGACGTGGGAGGGCGGGGCGGGCGTGACGCGGGGCCGAAGGGGCGCGGCGGTTACGCGCGGGCGTCTCCACCGGCGCCGGGCACGGGGAAGGCCCCGAAGGCGCGGCGCGTGATCTCGCCGTAGATCTCGGGGTCGGTCGTGTACTCCCCGAGGCGGCAGGTCTTGCGGCTGCCGTGGTAGTCGCTGGATCCGGTCGTCAGCAGGTCCAGGTCCTTCGCGAGGCCGCGCAGGCGGTCGCGGGTCGGCGCGTCGTGGTCCATGTGGTCGACCTCGATGCCGTCGAGACCGGCTGCGGCCAGCGCGGCTATCGCGGACTCCGGGACGCAAGCGCCGCGCTTGACCGCGGCGGGGTGCGCGAGGACGGTGACCCCGCCGGCCGCCTTGACCAGGCGGACGGCGTCGAAGGGGTCGAGCTCGTGCTTGTGGGCGAAGGCGCGACCGCCGTCGG
This sequence comes from Streptomyces sp. NPDC103540, assembly GCF_055584445.1. Classification (NCBI taxonomy): domain Bacteria; kingdom Bacillati; phylum Actinomycetota; class Actinomycetes; order Kitasatosporales; family Streptomycetaceae; genus Streptomyces; species Streptomyces sp. NPDC103540. The sequence continues at coordinate 213,145 of NZ_JBVJMA010000015.1, read as the reverse complement.
CGAGCCACTGCGGCGTGAAGGCGTCGGAGACGGTGGGCACGACGCCGAGGTCCACGAGGGCGGTGGCGATGTGCGGGCGGCCGACGGAACCGTCGCCCGCGATCCGGGAGACCTGCTCCCAGGTGATGTCCACGCTCAGCTCGCGGAGCTTGCCGATCATGGCCTGGGCGCGCGGCACGCGGTCGTCGCGGACGAGTTCGCGCTCGCGCGAGAGCTCGGGCTCCTCGGGGTCGAAGAGGTACGCGAGCAGGTGCGCGCCGATCCCGTCGAGGCGGCAGGAGAGCTCGGCACCGGTCACCAGGGTGAGTCCGGCGGGCAGGGCGGCGATGGCCTCGGCGTGTCCCCCGACGGTGTCGTGGTCGGTCAGCGCGACCACGTCGAGCCCGGCGGCGGCGGCGTTGCGCACCAGCTCGGCCGGGGTGTCCGTACCGTCGGAGGCGGTGGAGTGCGCGTGCAGGTCGATGCGCACAGCCGGACTCCAGGGCTTCGGGCGGACGGGGGGACACTCCAGGGTACCGCCGCCGCGGACCCCTCCGGGCCGCCCCCGAGCCGGTGACGGGGCGCGGGCACCGTCAGGGCGTACCGCCGTCGGGGCTCAGGATGCGGGGGCTGAGGGCGCCGCAGGGCAGGAGTTCCACCTCGGAGCCCGCGTCGCGCAGGTCGGTGAGGACCAGCTCGTCGTACATGAGGAGTCCCGACTGTTCGGGCCACACGATGGCCCACAACCACAGCCCGCGCGCCTCGCCCGCGAACACCGCCCGGTCGTCCGGGACCCCGGACAGGTGCCACAGCGGAGTCGGCCGCCCCGCCGCGACGACCTTCGTGTGCGGCGGCGCGGAGACGTTGATGTGGGGGCCCGGGTCGGGCGCGTCGATGCCGGCGAAGCGGGAGCCCAGTCCGACGCCCAGCTCCTCCGCGATCAGCAACAGCTCGCCGATGCCGCCCAGCGGGCCCGGGCCCGAACAGGCCACGGCGGTCGCCCGTCCCCCGCTGCGGTCGTCGCCGGCGGTCGCGATCCCGGTGAACAGCCAGCCCACCGGAAGCGGCCACGGCATCCACACCGGCACCTGCGCCCGGTTCACCACCACGCCCAGGCCCTCGACGCTGGGCGGGATGACAGGCTGTAGCGGATGGACCGGTCCGTGCACCGCGCACTGCCAGGAGTCGGCGAACAGGCCGGGCGCTCGGACCCGGCCACCGCACTTCGGGCAACTCGGTTCGCCCCTCATAAGAAGCACGCTCCTCCCAGCCCGGCGCGCCGTCAAGACGCGATCACCCGTCCGGATGTCATCCGTACCCGCGGGCGCGCGGCTCAGTCCAGCGCGACGGCCGTACGCAGAGGGTCCCGCAGATCGGTGCCGCGCGCGAGCCAGCGCTCCTGGAGCGCCGCTGCGCCGTGCACCCGCTTCCAGGCGGCCTCGTTCGCCGTCATCGGCAGCAGGGGCAGGAAGCGGACCGGGTCCATCGGCTCGTCCAGGGCCAGGTCCCCGACGAGCCCGCCCGGCTCCGCGACGAGGACCGAGCTGAACGAGGCCCCCTGCCAGAGCGGTTCGCCCACGTCCAGCGAGGCGCCGGGGGCGACGATCAGCCCCTCGACCACCGGCGAGGCCGCCAGCACCGCGAGGGGGCGCAGCAGTCCGTCGGTGGGGGCGAGGCCGGCCCGTACGGTCAGGACCAGCTCGGCGCGGGGGCCCCGTACGGGGTCCGCGACCATGTCGGTGGGGTCGGTCATCGGGTGGGCGGACATGCCGAGGGTCGCGTACCGGACGAGGTCGTCGGAGGCGAAGCGGAGGACCTCGATGCGGTCGGTGCCCAGGAAGGTGACGGCGGCGCGGGCGTCGGGTTCGCCGAACGCGCTGTGCAGCCGGGCTTCGACGAGGGCCAGAATTTCTGCCATGCACCGAGCATAGAACTCGTATCAGGCGGGTAAAGGCAGGCCCCTGACCATCCGTCGGCTGATAGTGTTGACAGCTGTTCGGGGCCGCATGCAGAAGCATGTTTCGGGGCACCGGCGTCAGGACGTCCTCCACGGAGGACCGGCCGGAGGAGGTGGGGCTGCGATGGATCGAAGTCGATCGTGCAGTACCGATCGCTCTTCCGCTCCACCGGCGGGCGCCTCCCGCCCCCTGTGATCTTCGGATCAGCAGAGGACCAGTAGAAGAGCGACGGCGGAACTTCGTCCCCTCCCGTCCTGTCTCCTTCCGTACGTCCCGGGCCGTCCCGCCCCGGTCGCGGAAGGCCTCCCACCCGTACGGCCCGCAGCCGTGCGCGCGAAGGAGCCTGCCATGTCGATGCTGCCCTACCTCCGTGCCGCCGTCCGTCCTGCCCTGCGCAGGTCCACCCCCGTCCAGCCCGGCTACGACACCACCCGCGACCCCTCCGCCAGCAGCGCGGTCGTCGACTGCGCCGTGTACCGCGACGGCGGACGCGTGGAGGGCACCGCCTGTCTGTCGCCGCGCGAGGCGATGCGGCGGGTGCGCGAGAGCGGCGGCTTCGCCTGGATCGGGCTGCACGAGCCGACCGAGGCCGAGTTCGCGGGCATCGCCGCCGAGTTCGGACTGCACCCGCTCGCCGTGGAGGACGCGGTGCACGCCCACCAGCGGCCGAAGCTGGAGCGCTACGACGACACCCTCTTCACGGTCTTCAAGACGATCCACTACGTCGAGCACGCCCAACTCACCGCGACCAGCGAGGTGGTGGAGACCGGCGAGGTGATGTGCTTCACCGGCACCGACTTCGTCATCACGGTCCGCCACGGCGGACAGGGCTCCCTCAAGGGGCTGCGCCACCGCCTCCAGGACGACCCCGAGCTGCTCTCGCGCGGCCCCTCGGCCGTGCTGCACTCCCTCGCCGACCACGTCGTCGACGGGTACATCGCGGTCGCGGCGGCCGTGCAGGACGACATCGACGAGGTGGAGAGCGAGGTCTTCGCCGCTCCCGCCAAGGGCGTCGGCCGGGGCGGCGACGCGGGCCGCATCTACCAGCTCAAGCGCGAGGTCCTGGAGTTCAAGCGGGCGGTGTCCCCGCTGCTGCGGCCGATGGAGCTGCTGAGCGAGCGGCCCATGCGCCTGGTGGACCCGGACATCCAGAAGTACTTCCGTGACGTCGCCGACCACCTCGCCCGGGTGCACGAGCAGGTCATCGGCTTCGACGAGCTGCTGAACTCGATCCTCCAGGCCAACCTCGCGCAGGCGACCGTCGCCCAGAACGAGGACATGCGCAAGATCACCTCCTGGGCGGCCATCATCGCCGTGCCCACGATGATCTGCGGCGTGTACGGGATGAACTTCGAGCACATGCCGGAACTCCACTGGAAGTACGGCTACCCGATGGTGATGGCCTCGATCGTCGGGATCTGCTTCACCATCCACCGGGCCCTGCGGCGCCACGGCTGGCTGTAGGCCGCGCCCGACCGGGTGGCTACCCTGTGCGCATGACTCTCAGCGCGCTCGACCTGGCCCTCGTCGAGGAGGCCTCCAAGAAGTCCGGCCTGATCTGGGTCCGCGGCGCGGGCGCCGACCGGGCCCTGTGGCACGCCTGGGTGGACGGCGCCGCGCACGTCCTCGGCGACGGGCCGGGCGAGCAGCCGTTCCCCGGGCTCGCCGACGGGTCGGCGGCCGAGGTGACCGTGCGCAGCAAGGACAAGGGCGGCCGGCTCGTCGCCTGGACGGCGGCCGTACGGGAACTGGCGCCCGGCAGCGAGCCCTGGGAGTCCGCCGTCGCCGAGCTGAAGGGCAAGCGGCTGAACGCGCCCGACTCCGAACAGATGACGCGGCGCTGGGCGCGCGAGTGCCGGCTGCTGCGCCTGGAGCCGGTCGCCGTCGCCGAGGAGCTGCCGACCGGCTCGCTGGTCTCGGCCCCGCTGCCCTCTCCCGCCCTCACCCGGCGGGCGATCCCGGCGGCGCTGCCGAAGCTGCTGCTGAAGCGGAAGAAGAACAGGCGCTGACCGCTTGAGGCGCGCTCAGCCCCCGGTCGGGTTCGCGCCCTGGCCCGTGCCGGACCCGGTGCCCCTGGACGGCGCCGGGCCGCCCGTGCCCGTGCCGCCGCCGCCCGAGCCCGTGCCGGTGCCCGCGGCGGCGCCGTCCGTGCCGGTGCCGGTCTTCCCGTCCTTGGTGGTCGGCAGCTGGGAGCCGTAGTCCACGGTCTGGTCCTGCGTCGGCGGGTCCAGCGGGAAGGGCTTGCCCCACTCCGACAGCTCCACCCGGCCCGCGCCGCCCGCCCGCTCCATCAGCACCGGGTACGGGGTGCCGTCCAGGGACACCGAGACCTTGCCGCCCTTGCCGGCGTCCGCCGACACCGGTACCACCCGGGTCTGGCCGACCTTCGCGTACGCGCCCTTGGTGAGCTTGCCCTGGAGCCCGAGGAGCCCGTCGAGCAGGACCCGCATGTCGGTGAAACCGCGGAACTGCTTGTACGAGGGGTCGTTCTCGGGGACCTTCACGTACTTGTCGCCGAGCTTGCCCGCCGAGTCCGACGTCCCCCAGAAGGCCGCCCCCGCCTTCAGGTACAGCTCCTCCCCCACCCGCAGCAGCTGGAAGGTGGTGTCGTCCTGCGACTTCACCTCGCCGGAACCGCCGTCCGCCTTGAGCCGCATGTCGAGCGTGTAGGACTTGCCGCCCGTGACCAGGGTCCCCGACAGGTGGACCGAGGCGGCGCCGCCCGCGGCGGCCTTCGCCTGGGACTCGATCTTCTCGGCGCTGAGCTTGCCGACGCCGTTCGTGCCCTTGTCGGGGTCCTCCTTGGCGCCGCAGCCGGTGCCGGCGACGGCGAGGCCCGCGCACAGGGCGCCGATGGCCGTGGCCCGGCGCAGCCGTGCGGCGGGGGTGTGGGCGGTCACGGGCGGGGACCTCTCGTCGGTGGTCTGCGGGCAGCAGGCAGCGTACCCGGCGGCGCCGCGGGCTCCACCGGGCCCCCGCGGCACCCTCACACGCCCCCCGCCACCCCCGGGCGGACGGCCCCACCAGGACGCTTGCCCACCGCACGGGCTAGCCTGAGGCACGGCAGGACTGTTGATGGACGCTCTAGGAGGCGCTCGGATGGCTGCAGGCGCCCCGCGGATCTTCGTATCGCATCTGTCGGGTGTGCCCGTCTTCGATCCCAACGGCGACCAGGTCGGCCGGGTGCGCGACCTCGTCGCGATGCTGCGCGTCGGCGGGCGCCCGCCGCGGCTGCTGGGACTGGTCGTCGAGGTCGTCAGCCGGCGCCGGATCTTCCTGCCCATGACCCGGGTGACCGGGGTGGAGTCCGGACAGGTCATCACCACCGGCGTGGTCAACATGCGGCGCTTCGAACAGCGCCCCACCGAGCGACTGGTCCTCGGCGAACTCCTGGACCGCCGGGTCACGCTGGTCGCCACCGGCGAGGAGGTCACCGTCCTCGACGTGGCCATCCAGCAACTGCCGGCCCGCCGCGACTGGGAGATCGACCGGATCTTCGTCCGCAAGGGCAAGGGCGGCGCCCTGCGCCGCCGCGGCGAGACCCTGACCGTGGAGTGGTCGGCGGTCACCGGCTTCTCCCTGGAGGAGCACGGGCAGGGAGCCGAGAGCCTGGTCGCCACCTTCGAACAGATGCGCCCCGCCGACCTCGCGAACGTCCTGCACCACCTGACGCCCAAGCGGCGCGCGGAGGTCGCCAACGCCCTCGACGACGACCGGCTCGCGGACGTCCTGGAGGAGCTCCCCGAGGACGACCAGGTGGAGATCCTCGGCAAGCTGAAGGAGGAGCGCGCCGCGGACGTCCTGGAGGCGATGGACCCGGACGACGCGGCCGACCTGCTGTCCGAACTGCCCGAGGACGACAAGGAACGGCTGCTCACCCTGATGCGGCCCGACGACGCGGCCGACGTGCGCCGCCTGCTCTCCTACGAGGAGCGCACCGCGGGCGGCCTGATGACCACCGAACCGATCGTGCTGCGGCCCGACGCGACCGTCGCCGACGCGCTGGCCCGCGTACGCCAGTCGGACCTGTCGCCGGCGCTGGCCGCGCAGGTCTACGTGTGCCGGCCGCCGGACGAGACCCCGACGGGCAAGTACCTGGGCACGGTGCACTTCCAGCGGCTGCTGCGGGACCCCCCGTTCACCCTCGTCAGCTCGATCGTGGACACGGACCTGCCCCCGCTGCGTCCGGACGCCTCGCTGCCCGTGGTGACCAGCTACCTGGCCGCGTACAACATGGTCGCGGTGCCCGTCGTCGACGAGAGCGGCTCGCTGCTGGGCGCGGTCACCGTGGACGACGTACTGGACCACCTGCTGCCGGACGACTGGCGGGAGACGGACTTCCACTCCGAGGAGGCCGTACGTGGCCACTGAGCGGGGCCGTGGAGAGGCGGCGCGCGAGCGGCGCCGCGAGCGGCGCGAGCACGCCCGGGAGGGCCTGTCGGAGCGGCTGGAGGAGGCGGCGGACCGGCTGCGCGCCGACCGGCCGGAACGTTCCGCCGAACGGGCGCGGGCCGGCGCCGGCGCCGGATCGAGCGCGCTGTCGCGGCCGCGCGTACGGCTGGACCTGCCGCGCGCCGGACGGCGCAGGCTGCTGCCGGAGTACGACCCCGAGGCCTTCGGCCGGCTGTCCGAGCGGGTCGCCCGCTTCCTGGGCACGGGCCGGTTCATCGTCTGGATGACCCTGGTCATCGTGGTGTGGGTGCTGTGGAACATCTTCGCCCCGGACCACCTGCGCTTCGACCAGTACCCCTTCATCTTCCTGACGCTGATGCTGTCCCTCCAGGCCTCCTACGCCGCCCCGCTGATCCTCCTCGCGCAGAACCGTCAGGACGACCGGGACCGCGTCACCCACGAGCAGGACCGCAAGCAGAACGAGCGGTCCATCGCGGACACCGAGTACCTGACGCGGGAGATCGCGGCCCTGCGGATGGGCCTGGGCGAGGTCGCCACCCGCGACTGGATCAGGTCGGAGTTCCAGGACCTGATCAAGGAGATGGACGAGCGTCGCCTATTCCCGTCGGAGAGTGACGAAGGCGACCGCTAGCGGGCTTTCCTCGGGCACGCTACCGAGCCGTACCATCGGGACATGGCTACCGACACAAGCTCCGCCGCCGTGCCCGAGCAGGACGCGATCCTGGACGCGCTGGCGACGGTGAACGACCCCGAGATCCACCGGCCGATCACCGAGCTCGGCATGGTCAAATCGGTGGAGATCGGCGAGGGCGGTGCCGTCGCCGTCACGGTCTACCTCACGGTGTCGGGCTGCCCCATGCGCGAGACCATCACCAAGAACGTCACCGAGGCCGTCGAGAGGGTCCCCGGCGTCACCTCGGTCGCCGTCGGCCTCGACGTGATGAGCGACGAGCAGCGCAAGGAGCTGGCGGCCACCCTGCGCGGCGGCACCGCCGAGCGCGAGGTGCCCTTCGCCAAGCCGGGCTCCCTGACCCGCGTCTACGCGGTGGCCTCCGGCAAGGGCGGCGTCGGCAAGTCCTCCGTGACGGTCAACCTGGCCGCGGCGATGGCGGCCGACGGGCTGAAGGTCGGCGTGGTCGACGCGGACATCTACGGCCACAGCGTGCCGCGCATGCTCGGCGTCGAGGGCCGTCCGACCCAGGTCGAGAACATGATCATGCCGCCGTCCGCGAACGGCGTGAAGGTCATCTCCATCGGCATGTTCACCCCGGGCAACGCCCCGGTGGTCTGGCGCGGCCCAATGCTGCACAGGGCGCTCCAGCAGTTCCTCGCGGACGTGTTCTGGGGCGACCTGGACGTGCTGCTGCTGGACCTGCCGCCGGGCACCGGCGACATCGCGATCTCCGTGGCGCAGCTCGTGCCGAACGCCGAGATCCTCGTCGTGACCACCCCGCAGCAGGCGGCGGCCGAGGTCGCCGAGCGGGCCGGGTCGATCGCCGTGCAGACCCACCAGAAGATCGTCGGCGTCGTCGAGAACATGTCGGGGCTGCCGTGCCCGCACTGCGACGAGATGGTCGACGTGTTCGGCTCGGGCGGCGGCCAGAAGGTCGCGGACGGGCTGACCAAGACCGTCGGCGCGTCCGTGCCGGTGCTGGGGACCATCCCGATCGACGTGCGCCTGCGCGAGGGCGGCGACGACGGCAAGCCGGTCGTGCTGTCCGACCCGGACTCCCCGGCGGGCGCCGCGCTGCGCGCGATCGCGGGCAAGCTGGGCGGCCGGGCCCGCGGCCTGTCGGGCATGTCGCTGGGGATCACCCCGCGCAACAAGTTCTAGTCCGGACGCGCCCCCTTGGCGGGGCGCTCCGCGCGAAGGGCACCGTCGGTCGGCGGTGCCCTTTCCCGTGCCCGTACGGGGCCGCCGGCTACTCGTAGGTCGCGAGGTCCGTGATGGCGCAGAAGCCCAGGCCGTAGGCGCTCATGCCGCGCCCGTACGCGCCCAGGTGGACGCCGCGGCCGGTGGTCCCGGCGAGCACCCAGCCGAACTCGGACTCGCGGTAGTGGAAGGGCGTCGGCTCCCCGTCCACGGGCAGCGACAGCGTCGACCAGTCGGGGCCGGTCAGGTCGTCGGCGAGTTCCCAGGCCGCTTCGGTCTGCTGGTCGAGCCAGTGGTCGCGCAGGCCGTGGTCCATCTGCTGCGGCCAGCTGTAGGAGAGCAGCCCGGAGCCGGCGAGCCAGGCGGCGGAGGAGACCGAGGTGGCCTCCAGGACGCCGGTGCCGTCGCCGCTGCGGCGGTTCGGGTTGCCGGCGACGGTGACCACCACCGCGAAGCGTTCCTTCTCGCCGGTGGCGATCTCGCCCCGGGCGGTGGGCTCGTCGCCGTGGCCGACGGAGCCGTGCTCGACGGAGCCGTCGGCGCCGGTGCCGACCTGCATGAGCCGGCGGGGGCCGGTGAAGGCGCCGTCGAGGCCGTACCAGGGGAAGTCGGCCGCCAGGAACCGCTCGGCCGCCCGGCGGGCCGCCGGGACGGGCGCGGCGCCCTCCTGGGACGACCCCGGGGGCGTCGCCTGCGGGTTCTGCTCGGACTGCGGGGGTTCGGCGGCGGCCGGGGTGTCGGCGGGCTGTGCGCCCACCCGGCTACTGCTCGTCGTCTCCATCAGGGCGGCCTCTCGTTCCGTGGGTCCGGAACGGCCCTCCCCCTCGCCTCGCTGGGGGGACCCCCTCCCTCGGGCGTCCTCGGTCCGGACAACAGATGGAGGATAGCCATCCGACCGCGGATCGCCGGGCAGGCAGGGGCTCAGGTGGCGTCGGCGTCGAAGGGGGTGCGGGACTCGGCGGCGGGGGTCGCGGGCTTCTTCAGCAGGTCGGGGCCGGTTCCGGCGGCGGGAGCGGCGGGCGGGGCGGCCGGGGCGGCCGGGGCGGCGGCGGCCGCCTCCTCCTTGCTGTTGACGGCGTCGGTGACGTCGTTCAGCTCCTTGCGGAGGTCGAAGCTCGTGCGGATCTCCTTGAGGTCCTCGTTCTCCGTGAGCTGCTTGCGGATGAAGGTCTTCGGGTTGAGGTCCTCGAACTCGAAGTCCTTGAACTCCGGGCCCAGTTCGGAGCGGATGTCCTGCTTGGCGCTGTCGGAGAACGACCTGATCTTGCGGATCACTCCGCTGACGTCCTGGATCACCTTCGGGAGCTTGTCCGGCCCGAAGATCAGGATGGCGAGCACCACGATCGTGACCAGCTCGAGTGCGCCTATGTCGTTGAACACCTTGCCGCTCCTCGGCTCTCTGCAGTCGGGCCCGGTCAACGGTACCCGGCCCTGCCCTCCGTCCCCTACGCCGGTGCTATCCCGGTTCGGGATTCACCCCGCCGTCACGTGCCATTCGTGTCGTGATCCCTCCGGTCACGATCCGTCGGCGGAACCGAGCACCACTTCCAGGGTGCGCTCGCGGCCCTCGCGGAGCACGGTCAGGGTGAGGCGGTCACCGGGGCGGTGGGCCCTGATCTTGATGATCAGCTCGTCGCCGCCGTGGACGCGGACCCCGTCGACCTTGGTGATCACGTCGTCGGGCCTGATCCCGGCGCGGGCGCCGGGGCCGTCCGCCACCACGGAGGGCTTGCCGTCCTCGCCCTTGGCGCCGACCCGGGCTCCGTCTCCCGTGTACTGCATGTCGAGGGTGACTCCGATCACCGGGTGGGTGGCGTGACCGGTGCGGATGAGCTCCTCGGCGACGCGCTTGCCCTGGTTGACCGGGATGGCGAAGCCGAGGCCGATGCTGCCGCTCTGGCGGCCGCCGTCGCCGTCCTCGCCCTTGTCCGCGCCGCGGATCGCGCTGTTGATGCCGATGACGTGGGCGCGGGAGTCGAGGAGGGGGCCGCCGGAGTTGCCCGGGTTGATGGGGGCGTCCGTCTGGAGGGCGTCGACGTAGCTGATGTCGCTGCCGTCGCCCTTGTCCCCGCCCGCGGTGATGGGGCGTCCGGTGGCGCTGATGATGCCGGCGGTGACGGTGTTGGAGAGGTCGAAGGGGGCGCCGATGGCCACCACCGGGTCGCCGACGCGGACGTTCTCGGAGTTGCCGAGCGCCAGGGGACGCAGGCCCCGCACGCCCGAGACCTTCACGACGGCCAGGTCGTAGCCGCTGTCGCGGCCGACGAGCTCGGCGACGACGCTCTCGCCGGTGCTGAAGGTGACCGTTATGTCCTTGGCGTCGGCGACGACGTGGTTGTTGGTCAGGATGTGGCCCTGGTCGTCGAGGACGAAACCGGTGCCGGTGCCTCCGCCCGCGCCGCCGCGCACGTGCAGGGTGACCACGCCGGGCAGGGCGGTGGCGGCGATGCCGGCCACGCTGTCGGGGGCCCGGTTCTTGCTCTCGGCGGCGGCCTGGGGCAGCTCCAGGCGGGTGTTGGCGGCGCGCTCGGTGAGGATGCCCAGGTAGCCGCCGACCCCGCCCGCGAGGAGGCCCACGAGGACGACGAGGGCCACCGCCCGGCCGACGGGGGCGCGGCGGCGGCGGCCGGTGTCGGCCTGCTGGAGCGGACCCGCGGCCCAGGGGTCGTAGCGGGGGACGGACGCCGGCGCGGCGCCTTCCGGCGCGAAGGTGTCGGGGTCGGTACGGATCGACGCGCCGTCTCCGTAGGGAGCTTCCGCGGGCGGCTCGGCGGCGACCTCGGGGCCGGTCGCGGCGGGCGGCTCGGCGGGGGCTTCGCGGCCGGTCGCGTCCGCGGAGGGGATCCCGTCCGGGACCGCCCCGTCGGCCGGGGCGTCGGGCGCGGGACCGGCGGGCGCGGGACCGGCGGGCGGCGCGTCCGCCGGGGGCCGCGGTCGACTCCACCACGACGGAGCCGGATCGGTCTGCTGACTGTCGGACATGGACGCTCCCCGCAGGCCTGCCTGTCGCGCCGCACGCGGCGCACCTGCCGCCGATTCAACCAGGTAACGGCCCCCCGGGGTGCCAGGGGCCCGTCACCCGAGGGGCCCGCGGGCGCCCGGCGGCCCCGGTCGCCCGCGCCGGGCCCCGAGCGCTCAGCGCGACAGCGACACGGGCTGCGCGGTCGTCGGCGCGGTGGAGGCGGAGGCCGAGACCGAGGCCGAGACGGCGGCGGTGGGGAACTGTCCGGCGGGCCCCAGGGTGGGCGGCACCCCCGGACTGGGCAGCCGGTCGCGGACGACCGCGTCGGTCAACGGGAGCGAGGGTCCGGGGCGGGCCGCGGGGGCGTCACCGCGCGCGTTCGGCTCGATGGCCTCCAGCGGGAGGGAACCGCCGAGCGCGATCGCCGCCAGGGACACGGCTCCCGCCGCGACGAAGGCGAAGCGGCGCCGGGGGCGGCCCACCTCGTGGATGCGGAACCCCTCGCGCGCGCCGGGCGACACGGCCGGCGGGACGTATCCGAACGTCGTCGGCAGCTCGGTCGCGGGCGGCCCGGTCGGCCCCTCGGGACCACCGGCCGGCAGCCCCTGGAGCCGGGCGAGCAGCCCGGCGGACAGCGGCGGCGGGGCGCTCTCCACGAACATGCTCTTGAGCCGGCGCTGCGCGTCGGCCTCGGCCTTGCACTTGGCGCAGGTCGCCAGGTGGGCCAGTACCCGCTCGCGGGCATCGTGTTCGAGCTCCCCGTCCACCAGCGCCGCGAGCCGGTCGCCCAGGTGTTGTTCGGCGGGGGACGGACTGACGCCGCTCACTCGGCTCCGCCCTCTCCCCCGGCGCCCGGAGCGCCCACCGCCACCCCTGCGAGGGCGCGCTGCTCGGCGCGGGCTTCGGGGGACCGGTGCTTGAGCGCCTTGCGCAGGTGCGACCGGCCCCGGTGGATGCGGCTGCGGACGGTGCCGAGCTTCACGCCGAGGGTGGCGGCGATCTCCTCGTAGGACAGGCCCTCGATGTCGCAGAGCACCACGGCGGCGCGGAACTCGGGCGCGAGGGTGTCCAGCGCCTGCTGCACGTCCGCGTCGAAGTGGGTGTCGTGGAGGACCTGCTGGGGGGACGGCTCACGGCTCGGGAGCCGCTCGGCGGCGTCGTCGGCGAGGGCGTCGAAGCGGATGCGCTGCTTGCGGCGCACCATGTCCAGGAAGAGGTTGGTCGTGATGCGGTGGAGCCAACCCTCGAAGGTGCCCGGCGTGTAGGTCGACAGCGAGCGGAAGACGCGGACGAAGACCTCCTGGGTCAGGTCCTCGGCGTCGTGCTGATTGCCCGTCAGGCGGTAGGCGAGACGGTAGACGCGCGCGCTGTGCGTGCTGACGATCTCCTCCCACGTGGGAGGGGTCCACGCCTGCGGGCCCGCCTCGGCGGTGAAGGTCGCGGTGGTCGCGGCGGTGGCGGTGTGGAAGCGGTCAGCAATGTCGGTCACGGATTTCGGCTCACCCGCCGACCAGAAGAGGCGTCTGAGCACGCCCCCACGATCCACAGGCGCAGCCGCACCTCCCCTATCGGCTCTGGTGGTGTCCAGTGGAGCCCCTACCATAACCACCCCTCCCGTCAGCTCTGGATAAGCCTTTTTGCATTAACTTTGCACGGGCCTCGGGTCCCGGGCCGTCGATCTGCCCGGTGCCGTCCCCTCTATCCCGCCTCCACCCCTCCCAACGCCCGGTCCCATCTGCGGGTTCCCGACGTCAGCGGATACAGTCACCGTTGCGCCAACTATGGGGACAGGAGAGGGTCATTAGCGGCAACCGGCAGACGAGCTGGGCGTTCGCCGACGCGTTTGTCGCCGAGGACGACGCTCTGCGATGGGCCCGCGACCGGTCCAGGGAAGCGGGCCTGCGGTCCGTGTCCCCCGGCACCGGGGCCGCGCTGCGTCTGCTCGCCGCCACGGCGGACGCGAAGGCGGTCGCCGAGATCGGCACCGGCACCGGGGTCTCCGGCATCCACCTGCTGCACGGGATGCGCCCCGACGGCGTGCTCACCACGGTGGATCCCGAGGCCGACCGGCAGGCCTTCGCCCGGCAGGCGTTCCGCGCGGCGGGCTTCGCGGGCAACCGGGCCCGCTTCATCCCCGGCCGGGCCCTGGACGTGCTGCCGCGGCTCGCCGACGGCGGATACGACCTGGTCTTCTGCGACGGGGACCCGGCCGAGTCCCTCGACTACCTCGCCGAATCGTTGCGGCTGCTCCGCCCGGGTGGGCTGGTGTGCTTCGAGGGGGTCTTCTCCGACGGTCGCACCGTCGACTCCGCGGCCCAGCCGGTGGAGGTGATCCGGGTCCGCGAGCTGCTGCGCAGCGTCCGCGAGAGCCCCGCCCTGGAGGCGGCCCTGCTCCCGGTCGGGGACGGCCTGCTTTGCGCGGTCCGCCGCTAGGGTCTGTCGTCACACTCCTGTCTGCCCCGCGGCGTCCGGGCGACAACAGGAGTGTGACGACAGACCCTGGGTCGCGCGGACCGGGTCGCGGACCGGGGCGGGCCGGGCCTGGACGCAACACCGCCCCGGGCGCCAGGGGCGACCGGGGCGGTGCAGAGTTGCCTGGGGTGCCGGCGCTTCAGCCGACGACCTTCTTCAGGGCGTCACCCAGGGCGTCCGCCTCGTCCGGAGTCAGCTCGACGACAAGCCGACCGCCGCCCTCGAGCGGTACGCGCATGACGATGCCCCGCCCCTCCTTGGTGACCTCGAGCGGGCCGTCGCCCGTCCGCGGCTTCATGGCCGCCATGCTCGTTCCCCTTCCTGAAACCAGCTCATCGTCAGCCGACGGCCCCGTTCAGGCGCCTAGTACCCGGCATCGAACACATTGCTTCCCGGCCATTATCCCGCATGTCAGGACCCGATGACCAACATCGGATGGGAACGCTTGCGCAACGCGCTCGACCAAAACCACTCATTTCGGGGACCGGCCTGCGATACTTCGCCGCCGCCCCCTGAAGACTCCGTCCGTTCCGTTTGACGCACATCACATGCCCGGCCGTCGCCCCGTCCGCCATGCTGACCCTTGGACCGGCCGGTACCGGCCGGTAGCCAAGCCCGCGACGAAGGGGGACCCCCGCCATGGCCGACAGCGTGCTCTACGAAGTGACCGACGGACTCGCCACCATCACGATCAACCGGCCCGACGCGATGAACGCCATGAACACCGAGGCCAAGGTCGCGCTCCGCGACGCGGTCGCGGCCGCGGCGGCCGACGCGGCGGTACGGGCGGTCCTGCTCACCGCCTCCGGCAACCGGGCCTTCTGCGTGGGCCAGGACCTCAAGGAGCACATCGGCAACCTCGCGGCGGACCGCGAGAACGGCTCCACCCTGACCATGCGCACCGTCGCCGAGCACTACAACCCGATCGTCCGGGCCCTCACCGAGATGCCCAAGCCCGTGGTGGCGGGCGTGAACGGGGTCGCGGCCGGCGCCGGCTTCGGCTTCGCGCTGGCGGCGGACTTCCGGGTCGTCGCCGACACGGCGTCCTTCAACACCTCCTTCGCCGGCGTGGCGCTGACGGCCGACTCCGGGGTGTCCTGGACCCTCCCCCGCCTGATCGGCGCCTCCCGCGCCTCGGACCTGCTGCTCTTCCCGCGCTCGGTCAAGGCGCAGGAGGCGTACGAGCTGGGCATCGTGAACCGCCTGGTGCCCTCGGAGTCCCTGCGCGCGGAGGCCGAGAAGGTGGCCCGCACCCTCGCCGCCGGTCCGACGGTGGCCTACGCCGCGATCAAGGAGTCCCTGGCCTACGGGACCTCGCACCCGCTCTCCGAGGCCCTGGAGCGCGAGGACGTGCTCCAGGCCCGCGCCGGCGCCTCCGAGGACCACGCCATCGCGGTCCAGGCCTTCCTGGAGAAGCGGCCGCCGGTCTACCTGGGTCGCTGACCCGGGGCGGGCGAGGGCCCGGAGACGGCCTGCGCCTCGCGGGCGACACAGCCCGCGAGGTGGTCGTTGACCAGGCCGCACGCCTGCATCAGGGCGTAGGCGGTGGTCGGTCCCACGAAGCGGATGCCGGCCTTCTTCAGGGCCTTGGCCAGGGCCGTGGACTCGTCGGTGACGGCCGGTACGTCGGCCAGGCGCTTCGGGGCCCGGCCCCGTCGGCGCGGGGCGTGGGACCAGATCAGCGCGTCCAGCTCCCCCGGCTTCCACCCGGCCAGCTCCCGCGCGTTGGCGAGGGTGGCCTCGATCTTGGCCCGGTTGCGGATGATCCCCTCGTCCGCGAGGAGCCGTTCGACGTCCGCCTCGCCGAACTCCGCCACGGCCGCGATCTCGAACCCGGCGAAGGCGCTGCGGAAGCCCTCGCGGCGGCGCAGGATCGTCAGCCAGGACAGCCCGGACTGGAAGGCCTCCAGGCACAGCCGCTCGTACAGCGCGTCGTCGCCGTGGACCGGGCGGCCCCACTCCGTGTCGTGGTAGGCGACGTAGTCCTCGGTGGCCAGGCCCCACGCGCAGCGCGGCTCCCCGTCCGGTCCGGGGAGCAGGCCGAGGTCGCTCATCGCCCGTCCTTCCCGAGGTCGACGCGGGGCGCCTCGTCCGGCTGCCGGTCGGCGGCCGGCGTCGGGGTCGTGGTCCCGGCGGCGGCCGGGGTCACGAGGGCGGAGAGTTCGGCGATGCGGGCGTCGCGCTCGGCGAGCTCCGCGGCGAGTCGGTCGAGTACGTCGTCCACCTCCGCCATCCGGTAGCCGCGCGGCGCGACCGGCAGGCGCAGGGCGTCGATGTCGGCCCGTTCGACGGGGCGGGTCTCCGGGAGGGCGTCGACGACCCGGTCCGGCTCCGCCTCGGGCAGAACGGCCTCGGACCCGCCGCCGACCACCGCGAGGGTGACCGCGGCCACGACCACGACCAGCGCGATCAGCAAGAACCAGAACACGATCAACTCCCCTGAGAGACTCCGGCCACCAGGTTAAGGTCGCAGACGAGGCGCGAGGGTCGCCGAAGGAGGAAAGAGCGGGATGCTGCGACTGGGCAGGCGCGAGTTCGACACCCACGAGCCGGTGATCATGGCCATCGTGAACCGGACTCCTGACTCCTTCTACGACCAGGGCGCGACCTTCCGCGACGAGCCCGCGTTGGAGCGGGTGGAGCGGGCGGTGGCCGAGGGCGCCGCCATCATCGACATCGGCGGGGTCAAGGCCGGGCCGGGCGAGCACGTGGACGCGGCCGAGGAGGCCCGGCGCACGGTCGGCTTCGTGGCGGAGGTGCGCCGCCGGCACCCTGACGTGGTGATCAGCGTGGACACCTGGCGCCACGAGGTCGGCGAGGCCGTGTGCGAGGCCGGGGCCGACCTCCTGAACGACGCGTGGGGCGGTGTGGACCCGAAGCTCGCCGAGGTCGCGGCCCGTCACCGCGTCGGGCTGGTGTGCACCCACGCGGGCGGGGTCGAACCCCGGACGCGGCCGCACCGCACGACGTACGAGGACGTGATGGAGGACATCCTGCGCGTCACGGTCGGGCTCGCCGAGCGGGCGGCGGCCCTCGGCGTGCCGCGGGAGTCGATCATGATCGATCCGGGGCACGACTTCGGGAAGAACACCCGCCACTCCCTGGAGGCCACCCGGCGGCTCGCGGAGATGGCGGACACCGGCTGGCCGGTGCTGGTGTCGCTGTCCAACAAGGACTTCGTCGGGGAGACCCTCGACAAGCCGGTCAAGGAGCGCCTGCTGGGCACCCTGGCGACCACGGCCGTCTCGGCCTGGCTGGGCGCGCGGGTCTACCGCGTCCACGAGGTCGCCGAGACCCGTCAGGTGCTGGACATGGTGGCGTCCATCCGGGGGCACCGCCCGCCTGCGGTCGCCCGCCGGGGCCTGGCCTGACCGTCACGCCACCGTCCGGCCCGCCGGGGCGGTGCCCCGGCGGGCCGGGTGCCCGCTACTTGCCGGCTTCCTTCGTGACCAGGGCGATCGCCTCGTCCACGTCGTCGGTGACGTGGAAGAGGTAGAGGTCCTTCTCCGAGGCCTTGCCCTGGGCGATCACCGTGTCGCGCAGCCAGTCGATCAGCCCGCGCCAGTACTCCGTGCCGAACAGCACGATCGGGAAGCGGGTGATCTTCTGCGTCTGCACCAGCGTCAGCGCCTCGAACATCTCGTCCAGCGTGCCGAGCCCGCCCGGCAGGACGACGAAGCCCTGGCTGTACTTCACGAACATCGTCTTGCGGACGAAGAAGTACCGGAAGTTCAGCCCGAGGTCGACGTGCTGGTTGAGGCCCTGCTCGAAGGGCAGCTCGATGCCCAGCCCGACGGAGATCCCGTTCGCCTCGCGCGCGCCCTTGTTGGCGGCCTCCATCGCGCCCGGGCCGCCGCCGGTGATGACGGCGAAGCCGGCGTCGACGAGCGCGCGCCCGATCCGTACGCCCGCCTCGTACTCCGGCGAGTCCACCGGGGTGCGGGCCGAACCGAACACGCTGATCGCCGGCGGCAGCTCCGCCAGCGTGCCGAAGCCCTCGATGAACTCCGACTGGATGCGCAGGACCCTCCAGGGATCGGTGTGCACCCACTCGGAGGGCCCGGCCGAATCCAGCAGCCGCTGGTCCGTCGTGCTGCCCGCCTGGACCTGGCCCCGCCTGCGCAACACCGGCCCGAGCTGCTGCTCCTCGGGCCGACGACGAGCGGTGCCTTCGGGGTTGCCCATGATGTGCTCCCTCCTGCTGATCGTTGGATCAGGGTAGGCTCACGAAGGTGACGACAAGCGGAATTCAGGAGGTCAGCCAGGCGCGGAGTCGTTCCTCGCAGTGGAGGATCGCCTTCGTGTCGACCCGCTCGTCGACCTTGTGCGCCAGCAGGGCGTCGCCCGGGCCGTAGTTGACCGCCGGTACGCCGAGGGCGCTGAAGCGGGCCACGTCCGTCCAGCCGAACTTGGGCATGGCGCGACCGCCGACCGCCTCCATGAAGGCCGCCGCGGCCGGGTGGGCCAGGCCCGGCAGGGCCCCGCCGGAGAAGTCGTCGATGACGAACTCGTCGACGCCGCAGCCCTCGAAGACCTCCTCCACGTGGGCGATGGCCTCCTCCACGCTGCGGTCGGGGGCGTAGCGGAAGTTGACCGTCACCGTGCACGCGTCGGGGATGACGTTGTTGGCGACGCCGCCCTCGATGCGGACGGCGTTGAGGCCCTCGTGGTACTCCAGGCCGTCGATGACGGGCTTGCGCGGTTCGTACGCGGCCAGCCGCTCCAGGATCGGGCTCGCCGCGTGGATGGCGTTGGAGCCCATCCAGCTGCGGGCGGAGTGCGCGCGCTCGCCGCGGGTGCGCAGCAGGACGCGCAGGGTGCCCTGGCAGCCGCCCTCGACCTCGGCATTGGAGGGCTCCAGCAGGACGGCGAAGTCGCCGGCCAGCCAGTCGGGGTGGGCTTCGGCGACCTTGCCGAGGCCGTTGAGGTCGGCGGCCACCTCCTCCTGGTCGTAGAAGACGAAGGTGAGGTCGCGGTTGGGCTCGGGGACGGTCGCGGCGATCCTCAGCTGTACGGCGACCCCGGACTTCATGTCCGTGGTGCCGCAGCCCCACAGGACGCCGTTCTCGTCCAGGCGGGAGGGGACGTTGTCGGCGATGGGCACGGTGTCGAGGTGCCCGGCGAGGACGACGCGCTCGGCGCGGCCGAGGGCCGTGCGGGCCACGACGTTGTTGCCGTGGCGGTCGACCGTGAGGTGCGGCAGGGCGCGCAGGGCGTCCTCCACGAGGTCGGCGAGGACCTTCTCGTCGCCGCTCACGGAAGGGATGTCGACGAGCCGGGCGGTCAGCTCGGCAGCGTCCAGGGTGAGGTCCAGCTCGGATTCGGACATGGAGCTGACCCTAACGCCCCGGGATGGGCGGGAACCGGGTGCGTCCGGCCCATGGACGCGTCATATGACTGAAGTACGGTGGGCCGCGTGTCCGAGACCGATCGCTCCCGTCCTCGCCGTCGCCGACCCCTGCGCAGGGTCGCGGGCGGTCTGCTCGTGTTGTGTGCCGTGATCGGCTACTGCGTCGCCCAGCGCGATTCCAGCGGGGGCGGCGCCCCGTACTGCACGGCTTCGGCCCCGGGGACGGCCGTCGGGTCCTCGGACGGGGACGCGGTGCGGACGTACGAGATGACCCCGGAGCAGGCGGCGAACGCGGCGACGATAGCGGCCGTCGGGATCTCCAAGGGGCTGCCGGACCGGGCGGTGACGATCGCGTTGGCGACGGCCATGCAGGAGTCGGCGCTGCGCAACCTGGACCACGGCGACCGGGATTCGCTGGGCCTGTTCCAGCAGCGGCCCTCGCAGGGCTGGGGCACCCCGGCGCAGATCCAGGACCCCGTGTACTCGGCGGGGATCTTCTACGACCGGCTCGTCGAGGTGAAGGGGTACACGCGCCTGCCGCTGACCGTGGCGGCGCAGCGCGTGCAGTTGAGCGGTTTCCCGCAGGCCTACGCGAAGCACGAGCCGGACGCGACGGTGCTGACGGCCGCCTTCGGCGAGGGCGCCACGGGCGCCACCCTGTCCTGCTCCGGACCGGCTCCGAAGCCGGGTGACCCGGAGGAGGTCCGGGCCGCGCTGGCCCGGGACTTCGGCAAGGAGGCGACGGTGGCGGCGCCGGCCGCGGGGCAGTCGGGCGCGCAGGCGGGCGCACGGGCCGGAGCGGGTTCGGACGCGCGGGCCGGTGGCGCGGGCGACGTCCTGGTGGTGCGGCCGAAGGCGGACGACGGGCCGGGGCGGGAGCGGCGGGCCCGGGCGGTGGCGCACTGGGCGGTGGCCCGGTCCTCGCAGCTCGGGATCTCCGGGGTGGCGTACGACCGCGCGGACTGGACGGCCGGCAAGGACCGGGGCCGGTGGAAGCAGCGTGAGGCGAAGGCGGACGTCCCGGGTGCGGCGCCCGGCGAGGTGCGCATCTCCGTGGGCCGCTGAACGCACCCCCTCCGGGGGCCCGGTCCGCCGCCGGTCGCGCGTACGAGTGATCACCCGTCCGGGGGGTGCCGCGTGGCCGCGGCGGGGCCGTGACGGGCGACAGACGCCCTGGTGGGCGCGCGTCCGGTGCGTTTGTCGCGGAAGCCGATTAAACGATGCGTTACCGATCCTTTACCCGGGGGGTCCGCAACTCCACCCACCCCGGCAGCGGTTGTACACGGCGTACTCAGCCGCTACCGCTTAGGAGCATCATGTCCCTCCCCCTGACCCGTCGGATCGCCCGTGCCGCGCTGCTCGTCGCAGCCGGGACCGCGCCCGTGGTCGGTGCGGCCGGCGCCGCGGGCGCCGCGGAGCTGCCGCAGTTGGGCACGCTCACCGCCCCGGACGCCTCCGACGCGGCCGCCGCGCCCACCGCCGCCGCCGGCGACGTGGCGGGCACCGCCACGGAGGCCCTGCCGGCCGCCGCTCCCGCCGCCGAGGTGGCGGGCGGCGCGGGGCAGCTGCTGGGCGGTCTGCCCGTCTCCCAGCTGCCGGTGTCGCAGCTCCCGGTCTCCGAGCTGCCGGTGTCGCAGCTCCCGGTGGGCTCCCTGCCGCTGGGCGGCTGATCCGCCGTCCCCCGCGGAAGCCGAAGGGGGCCGGGAGTGCGAACTCCCGGCCCCCTTCGGGCCGTTCCGGTCCGGCCGCGGGAGCTAGCCCAGGCGCTTGACCGCGGCGGCGACCCGTTCGTCGGTGGCGGTGAAGGCCACGCGGACGAAGGAGGCGCCGGCCTCCCCGTAGAAGTCGCCCGGTGCGACGAGGATGCCGAGGGACGCGAGGTGGGCGACGGTGTCCCAGCAGGGCTCGTCGCGGGTGACCCACAGGTAGAGGCTGGCCTCGCTGTGCTCGACGCGGAAGCCGTGGGCCTCCAGGGCCGTGCGCAGCGCGTCGCGGCGGGCGGCGTAGCGGGCGCGCTGTTCGTGGACGTGCTCGTCGTCGCCGAGGGCGGCGACGACGGCGGCCTGGACGGGGGCGGGAGTCATCATGCCGCCGTGCTTGCGGATCTCCAGGAGTTCGCCGAGGACGTCGGCGTCGCCCGCGATGAAGGCGGCGCGGTATCCGGCCAGGTTGGAGCGCTTGGAGAGGGAGTGGACGGCGACGATGCCCTCGTAGGAGCCGCCGCAGACGTCGTCGTGGAGGACGGAGACCGGTTCGGCCTCCCAGCCCAGTTCGAGGTAGCACTCGTCGCTGAACAGCAGGACGCCGTGCTCGCGCGCCCAGGCCACGACGCGGATCAGTTCCTCCTTGGGGAGGACCTTCCCGGTGGGGTTGGACGGGGAGTTGAGCCACAGCAGCCGGACGCCGGTCGGGTCGAGCTCGGTCGGGTCGTCGTAGACGACGGGCTCGGCGCCGCACAGCCGGGCGCCGACCTCGTACGTCGGGTAGGCCAGGCGCGGGTAGGCCACCTTGTCGCCGGCGCCGAGGCCGAGCTGGGTGGGCAGCCAGGCGACCAGTTCCTTGGAGCCGACGACGGGCAGGACGTTGCGGTGGCCGGCGGCGCTCGCGCCGAGGCGGTCGCGCAGCCAGCCGGTGATCGCGTCGCGCAGCGCGGGCGTGCCCCATACCGTCGGGTAGCCCGGGGAGTCCGCGGCGTCGGTCAGGGCCCGCCGGACGAGGGCGGGCACCGGGTCCACGGGCGTGCCGACGGAGAGGTCGACGATGCCGTCCGCGTGGGCCGCCGCCGTGGCCTTGTACGGCTCCAGCTTGTCCCAGGGGAAGGCGGGAAGACGGTCGGAAACTGCGGCCACGGTTCTCTGCTCTCTGTGCGCTGGGTGGGTGAAACGGCTCGGTCCCGCGCGGCGTGAGTGCCGTACGGGACCGAGGTGCGCGTCAGCCGGGGACGGTCAGTGCCCGGCGTTGATGTCGGCGGGCTGGCCGGCGACAAAGGGGTGGTCGCGCTCGATCAGGCCGAGCTTGGAGGCACCACCGGGCGAACCGAGCTCGTCGAAGAACTCGACGTTCGCCTTGTAGTACTCCTTCCACTCCTCCGGGGTGTCATCTTCGTAGAAGATGGCCTCGACCGGGCAGACCGGCTCACAGGCGCCGCAGTCGACGCACTCGTCCGGGTGGATGTACAAGGACCGCTGGCCCTCGTAGATGCAGTCGACGGGGCACTCTTCGATGCATGCCTTGTCCTTGACGTCGACACAAGGCTCCGCGATGACGTAGGTCACGCTCTCGTTCCTCCTCGGTAGGGCTGTCCATTCGCGCGGGAGCGCGGCGTCGTCGATGCCCGCACCTAGTATCTCCGTTCCCGGGCACGATCCGAACAGGAGGGGCGGGCAGAGCTGTGGAAATCACTGCCGGAGGGCTGCTGGAGATCCGTATCACCCCGGCTGACGTGGGTAAACGAGTCTCTGTACGACGGGTGGAGGGCGGGCGGAGCGATGCCCCGGCCTTCCTCGACACGGTCGGGGTGCTCACATCCTGGACCGGGGGTGTGCTGACGATCACACGCAAGGACGGCGTGTCCGTCCACATCTCGGAATCCTCGCTGGTCGCGGGCAAGACGGTGCCGCCGGCGCCGGCCCGGCGGCGGGGTCCGGCCGCCTCCTTCGAGGAGCTGACGAGGGTCGGCGCGCGGGCCTGGAGACCGCTGGAGAGCGAGTCGCTGGGCGGTTGGACGCTGCGGGCGGCCGGTGGGTTCACCCGGCGGGCGAATTCCGTGCTACCGCTGGGGGAGCCCGGGATACCCCTGGACGAAGCACTCGCGCGAGTGACCGCCTGGTACGCGGAGCGTGGGCTTCCGGCGTACGCGCAGGCGGCGACGGGCGCGCTCGGCACGCAGGAGGTGCTCTGCGCGGAGCTGGAGGCGCGCGGTTGGGTCAACGAGGTCTCGGCGGAGGTCCGCGTCGGGGCGCTCGCGCCGGTCGGGGACGTGGACGCGGACGTGTCGGCCGTACGGCTGACGCGGGAGCCGGACGAGGACTGGTTGGGCCGCTACGGGCGGGTACGGGACCCCGGGGTCGCCCGGCGCGTGCTCGTGGAGGGGCCGTCGGTGTGGTTCGCCTCGCTGGACTCGGGTCGGGCGATCGGGCGGTGCGTGGTGGACGGCCGTTGGGCGGGGTTCGCCGCGGTGACGGTGGACCCGGAGCACCGGCGGCGGGGTCTCGCGACGGCGGTCATGACGGCGCTGGCCCGGCGGGCGCTGGAGGAGGGCGCCTCGGCGGCCTGGCTCCAGGTGGAGGCGGACAACCCCGGGGCGCGGACGCTGTACGACGGCATGGGCTTCGTGACGCACCACTCCTACCACCACTTCCGGGCGGCCCCGTGAGCGCCGGGTCGCGGGAGCTGTTCGCGGCGGAGGCCCGCTCGGAGCGGCCGGACCTGGCGCTGCTGTGCCTGCTGCTGGCGGCGGAGGCGGATCCTCAGCTCGACGACGAGCGGGGCAGGGACTGGGCGCAGATCGAGCTGGACCGGCTCGCCGGGATGCTGCCGTACGGGCTGCGGGGCGCGCGGGCGTGGGCCTCGGCGGTGACGGAGCTGTTGGGGGGCCGGATGGGCTTCCACGGCACCCCGGGCGACTACGAGCGGCTGTCGTCCTCGCTGCTGCACGAGGTGCTGCGGCGGCGGCGGGGGCTGCCGATCCTGCTGTCGGTGGTGTGGATGGAGGTGGCCCGGCGGGCGGGGGCGCCGGTGTACGGCCTGGGTCTGCCGGGGCACTTCGTGGTCGGCTTCGGGGATCCGGAGGAGGGCGTCGTCGCGGACCCGTTCGCGGGCGGGGCCTCGCTCGGGGCGGGCCCGGCGGAGGCGGCGCGGGGGCCGAGGACGCCGGCGCGGACGCTGGACATCGTGCTGCGGATCCTGCGGAACATCCGGGCCTGGGCGGCGTCGCGGCCGGAGCAGTCGGGGGTGGCGCTGTGGGCGCTGGACCTGGCGCTGCTGCTGCCGTCGCATCCGGCGGCGCTGCGCTGCGAGCGGGCACGGCTGCTGGTGGAGCGGGGCGCGTTCCGCGAGGGCGCGCGCGAGTTGGAGTCGTACGCGGAGGTCATGGACGCGGTGGACAAGGACGAGGCCGCCCGCATCCGCGCCGAGGCCGTCTCGGCCCGCGCCCTGCTGAACTGACCCCCGCCCCGCCCGGCGTCCCGCCGGGCGGGGCGCCGGGCGGGGCGCCGGGCGGGGCGCCGGGCGGGGCGCCGGGCGGGGCGCCGGGCGGGGCGCCGGGCGGGGCGCCGGGGCGGGCACGCCCCGGCGTCGGTGCGTCGGGCGGCCGGTGCGCCGGGCGGTGGGCGGCCCGGGCGCCGGGCGGCGTGACGGGTCAGAGCCAGCCCTTGTCGCGGGCCACGCGCACCGCTTCGGCGCGGTTGCGGGCGGCCAGCTTCTGGATCGCCGTGGACAGGTAGTTGCGCACCGTGCCCTGGGAGAGGTGCAGGCGGGCCGCCAGTTCGGCGTTGGTCGCGCCGAACTCCGCCTCCCGCAGGACCTCCCGCTCGCGTTCGGTCAGCGGGTTCGCGCCCTCGGCGAGGGCGGCGGCGGCCAGCGTGGGGTCGATGACGCGCTCGCCCGCCAGCACCTTGCGCACGGCGGCGGCGAGTTGGGCGGCCGGGGCGTCCTTGACGAGGAACGCCGAGGCGCCGGCCTCCATCGCCCCGCGCAGGTAGCCGGGGCGACCGAAGGTGGTCAGGATGACGATCTTGAGGGCGGGGAGGGCGGCGCGCAGGGCGGCGGCGGCCTCGATGCCCGTCATGCCCGGCATCTCGATGTCCAGGAGCGCGACGTTCACGTCGTGGGTCCGGGCGGCCGGCACGACCTCGTCCCCCCGGGCGACCTGGGCCAGTACCTCGATGTCGGGCTCCAGCCCGAGCAGGGCGGCCAAGGCCTCGCGGACCATCGACTGGTCCTCGGCCAGCAGGATGCGGATGGGCGCGGCTTCGGTCATGAGGGGGATCCTAGGGGGTGTCCGGCCAGGGGTACGCGGGCCAGCAGGCGGAAGCCGGTCCTCGCGACGGGGCCGGCCCACAGGGTGCCGCCGACCGCCTCCAGACGTTCCGTCAGGCCGGTGAGGCCGTTGCCGGGGGCGCTCGCCGCGCCGGTCGCCCCGTCGTCGGTGACCGACAGTTCCAGGACGGCCCCGGCGAGGGTCTGGGCGATCCGCAGGGTCACCGTGCAGCGCCGGGCGCCGCTGTGCCGGACGACGTTCGTCACGGCCTCGCGCAGCGCCCAGGCCAGCGCGGCCTCCGCCTCCTGCGGCAGGTCCTCGGGGGCGTCGACCGGCAGGTCGGCCGCCACGCCGGCGGCCGTCAGGGCGGTGCGGGCGCCGGCGAGTTCGCCGGGCAGGGTCGGCCTGCGGTAGCCGCTCACGGCCTCCCGTACGTCCGCCAGGGCCTGCCGTCCGACCTGCTCGATGTCCGCGACCTGTTGGGCCGCCCGGTCGGGGTGGTCGGGCAGCATGCGGCCCGCCAGCTCGCTCTTGAGCGTGATGAGCGAGAGCGAGTGGCCGAGCAGGTCGTGCAGGTCGCGGGCCATCCGCAGACGTTCCTCGTTCGCGGCGAGCTGGGCGACGGTGGCCCGGGCCTCCCGCAGTTCGACGGTGGTCCGGATCATGGCGCGGACCCCGATCATCGCGAAGCCGCCCATCAGGGCCGGGATGAGCAGCCCGAAGAGGTAGGCGGTGCCGTCGGGGACCGCGTTGGCGACGACGGCCAGCAGGGCCGTGCTGCCGGGGACCGTCCAACGGGCGATCGGGCCGGGCAGCGCGGCTCCGGAGGCGATGGCGACGTAGACGAACAGCACGAGCCATTCGCGGCCCAGGGTCAGGGACAGGAGCGTGGCCTGCGCGGCGAGCACGCCCAGGGAGAGCAGGACGCGCGAGGTCTCCCTCTCCGGTCCCGTGCGCAGGACCAGGACCAGGTACCAGGCGACGAAGGCGGCGAGGCCGAGGGCGCCCAGCACCCGGGCGCCGGTGCCGTGGCCGCCGCCGATCAGGTCGGCGACGGGGGCGCCGAGGTAGAACAGCCAGATGCCGGTCCACACGACGCGCGCCGTCCGGTGGCGGGTGTCGTCCGCCGTGCGGGCGGGCCGGTCCGCGCCCCCGGCCTGTTTCCTCAGCGCCACGGGTTCACGCCTTCAGTGAGTCCTTGCGGTACAGCCAGGCGGCCGCACCGGTGAACAGTACGAAGTACCCGGCGAGGATCGCCACGTCCTCGACGCGCGGCGCCCCGCCGAGCTCGATGGCCTGGCCGAGTCCGGCGTAGGCGCGGGTGGGCAGCCATTCGCACAGGGCGCTCAGCCACTGCGGGAAGTTGGCGGTGGGCATCCACAGGCCGCCGAGGATCGACAGGCCGAAGTAGAACAGCATGCTGATCGGGCGGACGGTGTCGCCGCTCGCCAGGTAGCCGATGGCCACGCCGAGCGCGGCGAAGACGAGGCTGCCGGCCCAGATGGCGCCGGTCAGGGCGAGCCACTGCCAGGCCTCGAACCGTACGCCCTTCACGCCGGCGGCCACCGCGAAGACGACGAGGATCGAGGGGAGGGACAGGACGCCGGCGCTCGCGGTCTTGGCGAGGACGTAGCCGTGTCCGGGCAGGGCGGTCAGCCGCAGCTGGCGGACCCAGCCCCGCTCGCGTTCCTTGGCGATGCGTTCGCTGTTGCCCATGAGGACGGCGGTCAGGGCTCCGAAGGAGGCCATGGCGACCATGTAGAAGGCCGGCATGCCCAGTTGGGTGCCGAGGACCTCGGTGTCGCCGGGGATGGTGCCGCCCAGCATCAGGAACAGGGCGGCCGGGTAGAGGACGTTGAAGAACAGGTACTTCTTGTTGCGCCGGGCGCGGGTGATCTCCAGGCGGACCAGGCTCAGGGTCCCGGCGGTGGACGCGCGCCTCATCGGGCGGCCTCCTCGGCCTCGGTGAGGGCGATGAAGGCCTGCTCCAGGCCCAGGCCCGCGACCTCCAGGTTGCGGGGGTACAGGCCGAGCCCGTACACGGCGTGGACGGTGGCGTCGGCGTCGCGGGACTGGAGGCGGACGGTGGTGCCGGTGCGCTCGTAGGCGGTCAGGGCGGGCAGGGCGCGCAGGGCCGCCTCCTCCACGGGGGCGTCGAGGTCGAAGGCGATCCTGCGGGCGCCGGCCTTGGCCTTGATCTCGGCGGCGGTGCCGTCGGCGAGGAGCCGGCCCCTGGAGAGGACCAGCACCCGGTCGGCGATGGCGTCCGCCTCCTCCAGGTAGTGGGTGGCGAACAGGACGGTGCGGCCCCGGTCGGCCTGCTCGCGCATGGTGGCCCAGAAGGCCTGGCGGGAGGTGACGTCCATGCCGGTGGTCGGCTCGTCGAGGACGATCAGGTCGTTCTCGCCGGCGGTGGCGAGCGCGAAGCGGACCCGCTGTTCCTGGCCGTCGGAGAGCTTGTTGACCACGCGGCCGGCGATCTCGGTGATCCCGGCGCGGTGCAGGACCTCGTCCACGGGGTGCGGGCGGGGGTGCAGGGCGCAGCCGAGGGTGACGAGTTCGCGTACGGTCACCTCCTCCATCAGGCCGCCGCTCTGGAGCATGGCCCCGACGCGGCCGGCCGCGAGCGCCTCGCGGGGGGTGGTGCCGAAGAGGCTGACGGTGCCGGAGTCGGCGGGGCGCAGCCCGAGCAGGAGGTCGAGGGTGGAGGACTTGCCGGCGCCGTTGGGGCCCAGGAGGGCGACGGTCTCGCCCGGGTGGAGTTCGAGGGAGAGGCCGTCCACGGCCCGGACCCCGCCGTAGCTCTTGGTCACGTTCCGGAAGCTCACCACCGGGCCGTGGGTGGCGGCGGGGGCGCTCGCGGGGTGTGTCGCGGTCGTCGTCGTCATGGGTCGAGGATCGCCCGGACGGGGGTGCGCGCGGCAGTGTCGGCCGTCGTGGGGGCGGCATGACGGATGTCATGCCGTGGACGTGACGCCCGGGGCCGCTCCGGGGTCCGGGTACGCCACGGCCCCTCCCCGGGGCGGGGAGGGGCCGTGAGCGGACGGGCGGGTGTCAGCCCGCGTTGGTGTCGATGGTGACGGTCCGTTCGGCGGGGGTCTTGCCGATGAGGGCCTTGCCGAGGGCGCCCGCGACGTCCTGCGGGGTGACGGGGGTCTTGGCGCCGGTGCCGCGCGTGATCAGGACCCCGTCGAAGGTGTTGCCGTAGGTGGCCTTGAGGGCTTCCAGGTCGTACTTCTCGACGAGGCGGCCGTCCACGGCGTGCATGGTGAGGATCTTCGGCAGGGACTTGGCGCCGAAGGGCAGGGACTTGCCGCCGGCCTTGACGGTGGCGGGGGCGGACATCGCCGGTTCGGCGAACTCCTTCATCGCCCGGTCCAGTTCGGCCTGGGTGATGCTGGGTTCCTTGGTGGCGGTGGGCAGTTCGACGCTGGGGGCCTTGCCGGTCGCGACGAACTCCCGGAAGGCCTTGATGACCCGGTCGACGGAGCCGTCGACGTCGAGGCCGGTGCCGGCCTTGCCGGGGACGGCGACGGCCTTGCCCGTGTCGAACCGGATCGTGCCCTCGGAGGAGGAGCCGGAGGTGCCGGCCGCCTCCTGGAGCGCGACGCGCAGCTTCTCCTCGTCGACCGGCATGACGGCCTCGGCGGTGCGCTCGCCGCCGAACAGCGAGCCGATGACGGTGACGGGGTTGTAGTCGCTGCCGGCCGCGTTGCGCACGGTGGTCTGGCTGTCGAGGGTCAGGCCCGCCTTGTCGGGCTTCAGCTCGACCTGCTTGCCGCCCACGGTCAGCGGCAGCGGCGCCGAGGCGCGGGTGCCGAAGGCCTTCTGGAGCTCGGCGACGGCCTCCTCGCGGGTGCCGCCGATGTCGACGCCGAGGACGGTGGTGCCCTTGGGGACGTCGGAGTGGTTCATGAGCAGGCCGGCGCCGTACGCGACGCCGACGAGGGCGATCAGGCCGCCGCCGAGGAGGACCACCTTGGAGCGGCCCTTCTTGGCGGGCTTGCCCGTCGCGGCCGCCTTGGCGGGCTTGGCGGGCTTGCCCGGCTTCGCGGGCCTGGCGGGCTTGGCGGGCTTCGCGTCGCCCTTGGGGCCCTTGGATCCCTTCGCGCCCTTGCCGGCGGGGGCCGGCGGGGCCGGGACCGTACGGCTCTGCCGGTCGGGCTGCGGGCCGGGGGCCGGGACCTTCGGGGTGGTGGCGAGGGGCGGGAACGCGTCCGCGCCGGGCGGGTACGCGGCGGCGACGCCCTGCCCGGAGGGGGCCTGGGGGCCGGGCCAGCCGGACGGCTCGTCGGCTCCCACCGGTACGGTGCCCAGCGCGGGCCCGCCGGTCGGTCCGGCGGGGTCGGAGAAGGCCGGGAAGGCCTCCGTCGAGGGGCCCGCGTCGTAGCCGTCGAAGGTGTCGTAGGCCGGGGGCGGCGGGGTGTCCTGCCGGCCGCCGACGCCGGGGCCGCCGACGGTCGGCGGGGCGAAGCCGGCTCCGGTGCCGTACGCGGCCTGCGGCTGCTGCTGTCCGGGGGCGGCCGGGGGCGCGAAGCCCGCGCCGGTGCCGCCGGGGGGCGTGGCGGAGCCGTAGCCGGCGCCGGCCGGGGGTGCGGGGGCCGGGGCGGGGGCGGGCGGCGGGGTCGCCTTGCGCGGGGCGAACCAGCCGCCGGCCGGCGGCTCGGAGCCGGAGCCGCCCGCGGGACCGGCGGCGGGTGCCGGGGCGGCCGGGGGCGGGGTCCGGTCGGTGGGACGCGCGGGCAGGGCGGCCCGTACGGGGGCCGGGGCCGACGCGGGGGCCGGCGCCGGGGTCGGCGCGGGGCCCGGCTCGGGCTCGGCGTTCCCCGGGGCTCCGGCCGAGGCGCCGCCCTTGACGGGCTTGCGCACGACCACGGGCGGGATCGGCCGCGAACCCGGAATGTTGATCCGGATCCGGGTCGTCAGGGTGGTCTCGGTCTTCGGCCCGTCGTTGTCGGGCGTGGACGGGTTCGAGGTCACAGGATTCTCCTCCGGGGCGGTCTCCGCGTCAGGCCGAGGTGACACGGCCGTGGACGGATACTGGCCGGTTCCGTACGGCGGCGTACCCGAGGGGTACGCGGCTCCGCCGTGGCCGTGGGGCCCGGGGGACGAACTGTCAGTTTCACGACTCAAGGCAGGTTCTCCCGGTTGGCTCCGCCGCCCGTCATACCGTGCGCGGGCAGCTCGGCGGCGCGTCCACCATACTGGCCGCGACCCGGGCGCAACTGTCCACCGGGAATCCCAGGTTCCTCTTGACGTCCGGTACGGACCGTTCCGAGGGCCCGTCAAACCCCCTCAAGCCGTCCCTGATCGGAGGACGGCCAGGGACGACGGAGCGCTGTCAGCGGGCTCGCGGGGCCGAAACGGGCCGATCGACGGGACCGCGCATCGTGGCACAGATCACAGCGACGATACTTCCCCCCAAAAGGTATGCGTACATACCGATTCCGGAGGAACCGAGCAGGAAGTCCCCTTCGGGGCGCGGCACCCCGAGCAGTACGTACGACAGGAACCAGCCGGCCGCCGCCACTCCCACACCGAGGCCGCCCCCGGTGACGAGCCGCGCGCCGAGGAACAGCCCGAAGAGGGCGAGCAGGGCGAGCAGCAGCCCGGCCGGCAGCCACAGGTCGACGACGAGCCACCCGGCGCCGCCGGCCAGGACGCCCAGCACCAGCAGGCCCAGCAGGACGGCGATCCGCCCGGGGGTCAGCGCCGTGGTCACGCCTCCACCCCCGCGAAGAGGTCCCGCTCGCGGGTGCCCGCGGGGGCGCCCGGGGTCCCGTGGACCAACTCGTAGTACTCCCGGGCGAAGAGGGGCTGCGCCAGGTCGTTCGAGAGGGCGAAGAAGGGGCCGTCCACGGCGATCTGCGTGGCGTGCGCCCGCATGGCGGCCGCCTTGGCCGCGGCCAGGCCCGCCTGCGCGTCGTCGCCGATCTCGGCGGTGATCCGCTCGTCGGCGACCACCCCCGGCACGTCGTCGGGGCTCGCGAGCCCCGGGAAGGGCAGCGCGGCACCGGCCTCGCGCAGCCGCTCGAAGCCCGCCTCGACCACCGAGCGCGGCACCCGGTTCCAGTAGATCTTCCCGATGGCGTGCGGGGCGCCGAGCTCGGGGCGCCACGCGGGGTCGGCGGCGAGCACCGCGGCGCGCGTCGCGACGCGGTGGGCCTGGATGTGGTCGGGGTGGCCGTAGCCGCCGTCCGGGTCGTAGGTGACGAGGACCTGCGGCCGCAGCTCCCGGATCACCTCGACGAGGTACCCGGCGGCCTCGTCCACGTCGGCCGCCCAGAACGCGCCGGGGCGGTCGTTCTGCGGGACGCCCATCATCCCGGAGTCGCGGAAGCGGCCGGGGCCGCCCAGGAACCGGTGGTCGGTGACCCCCAGCTCCTTCATGGCGGCGGCGAGCTCCCCGACCCGGTGGGGGCCGAGGGTGTCGTCGCGGTCGGGCGCGAGGTGGGCCAGCCCGGCGGGGATGACCTCGCCCTCCTCGCCGAGCGTGCAGGTCACCAACGCGACGTGGGCGCCCTCGGCCGCGTACTTGGCCATGGTGACGCCGTTGTTGATCGACTCGTCGTCCGGGTGCGCGTGCACGAGGAGCAGACGACGGGCGGGAAGACCGTTCATAGGGGTCAGCCTACGAGCAGGACCTACAGCTTGAGGCCACTGATCATGCTCGCCACGTTGGACGTGAGCTGACTGAGGGTGGGCGCGACCGTCGAGCTCGCCAGGTAGAACCCGAGCAGCACGCAGACGAACGCGTGCCCCGCCTTCAGTCCCGACCTCCGGACCAGAAGGAAGACGACGATCGCCAGCAGCACCACGGCCGAGATCGATAGTGCCACGGCGTTTCACCTCCACGTCGAGCGGACATCGGTACGCGTACTCGTGCTCGGCGGAGTCATACCCACCGTGCGCTACGGATCATAACTATCCGTACCAGCGCATCGATCGAATTCCGGCAGCACGAGGGGCGCATGCCGCGCACGCCCGGGGGCACACGGGGACCGGCCGGGGAGGTTCCACGCCTCCCCGGCCGGTTGTGGGCACCCGCACGGCCGCACCGACTCCAGGCTGCCGGGCCCGGAAGTCGGGGCAGAAACGGTCAAGTTGCCTTCACGTTACGGGCGTTAGGGTGTCGGCGGCAGGTACGGGACCGCACCGACGGGGGTGGCTTGAAATGATCGGTCGACTGGGGCTGGCGAGACGGATGTTCCACGCGGCGCACCAGGAACTGGCGGCGGCGATCCGCTCCGCCGACGCCCGGGACCTCGGTCGCGCCCGGATCGCCGGAGCCAACACCCCGGCCTGGCTGCTGTGGCACGTCGCGCGCGGCGAGGACCGCAACCTCTCCGAGATCGCGGGTCTGCCGCAGCTCTGGGTGGCCGACGGCTGGGCGGATCGTTTCGGCCGCCCGGCGGACCCCCACGACACCGGCTACGGACACACCCCCGCGCAGGCCGCCGCCTTCGCCGGCCCGGACGCCCCGGGGGCGACCCCGCTCCTGGAGTACCTGGACGCCGTGTTCGAGGAGCGGGTCGAACGCCACCTCGCCGCCGCCCCGGACGAGGACCTCGACCGGATCGCCCCGAGCCCGACCCTGGGCACCGCCGAGACGGTCGAGGCCCGCCTGGCCTCGCAGCTCGCGGACACCCTGGCCCACCTGGGCCAGCTCGGCCTCCTCCTCCCGCGACGCGGGGACGCCTAGGCCGTCTCCCCCGGGCCCGGCGGGACCACCTGCTTCTCGGCGGCGAAGTGGCAGGCCGAGGGGTGGGCGGCCGGTCCCGTCGGGAAGGCCTTCGGGACGGCCAGGAGGGGGACCTCCGTCGTGCAGCGCTCCTCGGCCTTCCAGCAGCGGGTGCGGAAGCGGCAGCCCGAGGGCGGGTTGGCCGGGGAGGGGACGTCGCCGGTGAGGATGATCCGCTCGCGGTGCGCGCGGGCCTCGGGGTCCGGGACGGGCACCGCGGACAGCAGGGCCTGCGTGTACGGGTGGGTGGGGTGGTCGTAGATCTGGGTGTCGGTGCCGATCTCGACGATCCGGCCCAGGTACATGACGCCGACCCGGTCGGAGATGTGCCGGACGATCGAGAGGTCGTGCGCGATGAAGACGTAGGACAGGGCGAATTCGTCCTGGAGGCGTTCCAGGAGGTTGACGACCTGGGCCTGGACGGAGACGTCCAGGGCGGAGACGGGTTCGTCGGCGACGATGATCTCGGGCTTCAGGGCGAGGCCGCGGGCGATGCCGATGCGCTGGCGCTGGCCGCCGGAGAACTGGTGCGGGTAGCGGTTGATGTACTCCGGGTTGAGGCCGACGACGTCCAGGAGTTCCTGGACCTTGCGGCGCCGGTCGCCCTTGGGAGCCACCTCGGGGTGGATCTCGAAGGACTCGCCGATGATGTCGCCGACCGTCATGCGCGGGTTGAGCGAGGTGTACGGGTCCTGGAACACCATCTGGATGTTGCGGCGGACGGCCTTGAGGGCCTTGCCCGACAGCTTGGTGACGTCCTCGCCCTTGTACGCGATGGCGCCGGCGGTCGGCCGTTCGAGGTGGACCAGCATCCTGGCGACGGTGGACTTGCCGCAGCCGGACTCGCCGACGATGCCGAGGGTCTCGCCGGCGGCGAGGTCGAAGGAGACCCCGTCGACGGCCTTGACCGCGCCGACCTGCTTCTTGAAGAGGATGCCCTGGGTCAGCGGGTAGTGCTTGACCAGGTCGCGGACCTCCAGGAGGGGTTCAGCCACCGAGGCACTCCTTCCAGAAGAAGCAGGCGCTGGCGCGGTCCGGGCCCACGTCCGCGAGGGGCGGGACCTCGGCCCGGCAGGCGGCCCGGGCCATCGGGCAGCGCGGGTTGAAGGCGCAACCGGGCGGGATGGCCAGCAGGTTGGGCGGCAGCCCCTTGATCGCGTACAGCTCCTGGCCCTTCTGGTCCAGGCGCGGGATCGAGTCGAGCAGGCCGCGGGTGTAGGGGTGCGCGGGCTCCTTGTAGATCGCGTGGACGGGGGCGGTCTCGACGATCCGGCCCGCGTACATGACGGCGATCTTGTCGGCGACGTCGGCGACGACGCCGAGGTCGTGGGTGATCAGGATCAGGCCCATGTTGAGCTCGCGCTGGAGCTCCGCGAGCAGGTCCATGACCTGGGCCTGGACGGTGACGTCGAGGGCCGTGGTCGGCTCGTCGGCGATGATCAGGGAGGGTTCCAGGGCCAACGCCATGGCGATCATGATGCGTTGGCGCATGCCGCCCGAGAACTGGTGGGGGTAGTCGCCGACCCGTTCGCGCGCGGCCGGGATCCTGACCCGGTCCATCAGCTCCACGGCCTTGGCGCGGGAGTCCTTGCGGGACATGCCGCGGTGGACCTCGTACATCTCGCCGAGCTGGGCGCCGACGGTCAGGACGGGGTTGAGGGAGGACAGGGCGTCCTGGAAGATCATGGCCATCTCGGCGCCGCGGATCCTGCGGCGGTCCTCCTCCTTGGTCTTGAGGAGGTCGCGGCCCTTGAAGAGGATCTCGCCGCCGGTGATGCGGCCGGGAGGGCTGTCGAGGATCCCCATCACGGCCTGGGCGGTGACGGACTTGCCGGAGCCGGACTCGCCGAGCACGGCCAGCGTCTCGCCCTCGTCGACCGAGTAGTTCACCCCGTTGACGGCCTTCGCGACCCCGTCGCGGGTCTTGAACTCCACGTGCAGGTCGCGGACTTCGAGCAGCATCTGCCGACTCACTCCTCAGCGCAGCTTGGGGTCGAGGGCGTCGCGCACCGCGTCGCCGAGCATGATGAAGGCGAGCACGGTCAGGCTCAGGGCTCCCGCAGGCCACAGCAGCATGTGCGGGGCGTTGCGGATCTGGGAGGCGGCGTTGGAGATGTCGATGCCCCAGGAGACCGTCGGCGGGCGCAGGCCGACGCCGAGGAAGGACAGGGTGGCCTCCAGCGCGATGTACGTGCCGAGGGCGATGGTGGCGACGACGATGACGGGGGCGACGGCGTTGGGGGCGACGTGGCGGATCAGCATCCGGCCGTTGCCGGCGCCGAGCGCGCGGGCC
The DNA here is from genome assembly GCF_055584445.1 of Streptomyces sp. NPDC103540. Classification (NCBI taxonomy): domain Bacteria; kingdom Bacillati; phylum Actinomycetota; class Actinomycetes; order Kitasatosporales; family Streptomycetaceae; genus Streptomyces; species Streptomyces sp. NPDC103540. The sequence goes on along the minus strand of NZ_JBVJMA010000015.1, from coordinate 178,124 downwards.
GCCTGGACGTAGTCGTTCTGCTTGGCGGTGATCACCGAGCCGCGGGCGATGCGGGCGAGCTGCGGCCAGCCCAGGAGCACGATGAAGCCGACGACGGGCCACACGGTGGTGCTGGTGACGACGGACAGGAAGACCAGGCCGCCGAGGATGACCGGGATGCCGAAGAAGATGTCGGCGACCCGGGAGAGCAGGGAGTCGCCCCAGCCGCCGAAGAAGCCCGCGAGGCCGCCGAGGGCGGAACCGAGGAGGGCCGCGCCGAGGGTGGCGCAGACGCCGACGGTGATGGAGGCGCGGGCGCCGTAGACGGTGCGGGTGTAGACGTCGCAGCCCTGGGTGTCGTAGCCGAAGGGGTGGCCGGGCTGGGAGCCCTCCTGGGACTTGGACAGGTCGCACTGGAGGGGGTCACCGCTCGCGATGAGCTGCGGCCAGATCGCGATGACCACGAGGAAGAGGATGAGCAGGCCGGAGACGATGAAGACGGGGTTGCGGCGCAGCTGGTGCCAGGCGTCGGACCACAGGCTGCGGGCCTTCTCGCTCGGCCCGGGGCCCGGGGCGCCGGTGACCCCTTCGAGGCTCTCGGCCTCCTCCAGGGCGAGGTCCATGGCACCTCCCTGGCCGGTGGGCGCGACGGCCTCGTGGGGGCGGGGACCGACCGGGTCGTAGCCGCCGGGGCCTTCGGGGCGCTCGGGATCAGGCATAACGGATCCTCGGGTCCAGGACCGCGTAGAGCAGGTCGACGAGCAGGTTCGCCAGCAGGAAGACGATGACGAGGATGGTCACGAAGCCGACGACGGTGGGGGCGTTGTTGCGCAGGATGCCCTGGTAGAGCTGGTAGCCGACGCCGTGGATGTTGAAGATCCGCTCGGTGACGATGGCGCCGCCCATCAGGGCGCCGATGTCGGTGCCGATGAAGGTGACGACGGGGATGAGGGAGTTGCGCAGCAGGTGTCGGGTGACGACGCGGCGGCGCGGCAGGCCCTTGGCGGTGGCGGTGCGGACGTAGTCGGCCTTGACGTTCTCGGCGATGGAGGTCCGCGACAGGCGGGTGACGTAGGCGAGGGAGACCAGGGCGAGGACGATGCCGGGCAGGATCAGCTGGCCGAAGGGGGCGTCCGCCGAGACGGTGGGCCTGACCCAGCCCCATTTGACGCCGAAGAGGAACTGGAGCAGGTAGCCCGTCACGAAGGTGGGCACGGAGATGACGACCAGCGTGAGGACCAGCACGGTGGTGTCGACGGCCCTGCCGCGGCGCAGGCCGCTGATGACGCCGAGGGTGATGCCGATGACGATCTCGAAGAAGATCGCGACGCAGGTCAGGCGCAGGGTGACGGGGAAGGCGCTCGCCATCAGCTCGGTGACCTTCTGGCCGTTGAAGGCGGTGCCGAAGTCGCCCTGGAAGATCTGGCCCATGTAGTGCAGGTACTGCTTCCACAGGGGCTGGTCGAGGTAGAGGTCCTTGCGGATGCGGGCGGCGGTGGCCGGGTCGGGCGCCTTGTCGCCGAAGAGGGCGGCGACCGGGTCGCCGAGGGCGTACACCATGAAGAAGATCAGGAACGTGCTGCCGATGAACACCGGGATCATCTGGAGCAGCCGCCGGATCACATAACGTCCCATGGACTGCTCCGGGTTCGATCCCCCGCGGGGGTCAGCCGACCTTGATCTGGTTGTAGACGGGGACGCTGAACTGGTTCAGGGTCACGTCGGAGATGCGCTCGGAGTAGCCGGCGCTGCCGTTCTGGTACCACAGCGGGATCGAGGGCATCTGCTCGGCGAGGATCTTCTCGGCGTCCTGGAACGAGGCGATGGCCTTGGCGGTGTCGCTCTCGCGGTTGGCCTCGTCGACGAGCCGGTCGAAGTCCGGGTTGCTGAACTTGCCGTAGTTGGAGGAGGCGCCGGTGTAGTAGAGCGGCTCCAGGAAGTTCTGGATCAGCGGGTAGTCGGCCTGCCAGCCCGAGCGGAAGGGGCCGGTGAGCTTGTAGGAGCTCTGCTGGTTGCGGAAGTCGGCGAAGGTGCCGATCGGGTTGACGGTGCAGACCGGACCCTCGCCGAGGGCGTTGTTGACGCTGTTGCAGACGGCGTCCATCCAGTCGCGGTGCGAGCCCGTGTCCACGTTCGAGGTCAGCGTGACCTTGCCGCCGGGCAGGCCGCCGCCCTCCTGGATGAGCTTCTTCGCGGCGGCCGGGTCGAAGGTGCAGGCCTCGCCGCACAGGGTGGCGTTGAAGCCGCCCTTGGTCCCCAGGGCCGGGGAGGTCCAGTCCTTGGCCGGGGTGCGGGTCTCGCGGAAGATCTGCTGGGTGATCTCGTCGCGGTTGATGGCCATGGAGATGCCCCGGCGGACCTTCTCCATGCCCTCCTTGTTCCACTGCGGGTCGTACAGCGGGAAGGTGAGGGTCTGGATGATGAGGGCCGGCTGGTTGATGTAGCGGTCGCCGAGGTCGTTCTTGACGTTCTTCAGCTGCTGCGCGGGGATGTCGTCGACCAGGTCGAGGTTGCCGGAGATCAGGTCGGTGTAGGCGGTGTTGTTGTCGGTGTAGACCTTCAGGTCGACGCCGTTGTTCTGCGCCTTGTCCTCGCCCGGGTAGCCGTCCCACTTGCGCAGCTTCATCGCGGTGCCCTTGGTGTACGAGTCCACCGTGTACGGGCCGTTGCCGACCGGCTTGGCGAGCCAGGCGGTGTGGTCGGTGAAGAAGGACTGGGGCAGCGGGCTGAAGGCCTGGTAGCCGAGGGTCTGCGGCCAGGTGGAGAACTTCTCCTTGAGGGCGACGGTGAAGGTCTTGTCGTCCTTGACGACGAGGCCGGACATGGTCTTCGTCTTGGGGTCGCCGGTGGCCGGGTGCAGGTCCGCGTAGCCGACGATGTCGGAGAAGAAGGGCGAGTTGTTCTGCTTGTTGCGGACGTCCGCCGCGTAGTTCCAGGCGTCGACGAAGGACTTCGCGGTGACGGGCTCGTCGTTGCTGAACTTCCAGCCGTCCTTCAGGGTGATCGTGAAGTTCTGGCTGTCGGTGGTCTCGATCTTCTCGGCGAGCATGTTCACGGCCTCGCCGGTCTTCGGGTCGTAGCGCATGAGGCCCCGGAAGAGCATGTCGAGGACCTTGCCGCCCTGCACCTCGTTGGTGTTGGCGGGCTCCAGCGGGTTCTGGGGGTCCCCCCAGGAGGAGCTGACGATGCCCGCGCCGTCGCCGCCGTCGCCGCCGTCGCTTCCGCCGCCGCAGGCCGTCGCCGCGAGGGCGACGGCCACCGCACATGCGGCCCACTGGGCGTGGGTGGCTCCGCGCATGGAGTGCCTCCTAGGGTCCCGAGACTCGTCAGGGCCCAATGTCACCCCATGTGGGGGCCGTCACACTCCTGGTTGGACCGATTGCACCCCCGCGTCCCACCGCTGTCACCCCTGCGAGTGCAAACTCAGCTCCCAGGTGTCGACCGCGTAGTGCAGACCCATGCCGTGCGCCTCGTAGAGCGCCAGTGCGCCGGTCTCGTTGTGCGTGTCCACGCCCAGGCCCACCGTCTCGCGGCCCCGGGCGGCGTACGCGGCGAATCCGTGGCGCAGCAGGAAGCCGCCGATGCCGCGGCCGCGCTGGTCCTCGCGTACGCCGAGGTGGCTGATCCAGCCCATGCTGGTGCGGTCGTCGCGGCTGAGCAGGACGCCGACGTCGCCCTCGGCGGGCAGGCTCGCGATCCACACGAGGGACCAGTCGAGGCGGCGGGCGTCCAGGTGGTCGAGCCAGGATTCGTACGGGCGGTCCACATGGCCGAAGTGGGCGGCGAAGGTCGTCTCGACCAGGCGGTGGGCCCGCGCGCGGTCGGCCTCGTCGGCGGCGCAGTCGCGCAGGGCGAGGCCGGTGGGCGGTGGGGGCGGCGTACGGTCGGCGCGGCCGAGCCGACGGGTCAACACCTGGTAGCTGCGCACGGTGCGGTAGCCGCGGCCGGTCAGCAGGGACAGGTCGAGGGTGGGGGCCACGTTGAGCTGGATGCGCAGGCGGGCCGGGCGGGCGCCGGCGGCGAGCTCGCGGGCGCGGGCCTCCATGAGCTCCAGCAGGCGCAGCGCGGCCGGCCCGTGGCCGGGCAGGACGTAGTGGTCTCCGTCGACGCGGCCCGGCCCCGAGTCGGCCCACACCAGGGCGTAGGCGACGAGGCGACCCCCCTGGAAGGCGAGCCAGGAGTCGGTGGCGAGGTCCACGTCGGGGTGGTTCAGGTCGGCCTCGACGGTGCCGAGGTCGGTCTCGGGTCTGCCGATCTCGATGACGTCGACGGCGTTGAGCAGGGCACAGATGTCGGGCGCGTCCCCGGGCCCGGCCGGACGGACGGTCAGCGTGTCGCTCATCCGCCCACTCTCGAAGGCGCGGGCGTGCGGGCGCAACCGGCTTTCCCCGGGCGCGCCCGTGCGGGCGGAACGCGCCGGGGCGCCCGGGACCGGACGGATCCGGTCCCGGGCGCCCCGGGTACGCCTGCGCGGGAGGTCAGACGGCCAGTACGGCCTTCTCTTCCGCGAAGTGGCACGCCGACTCGTGCGCGGCCGGGGTGTTCAGCCCCGTGAAGCGCGTCGGGATCGCCAGCACCGGCTCCTCCGTGGAGCAGCGCTCCTCGGCCTTCCAGCAGCGGGTGCGGAAGCGGCAGCCCGAGGGCGGGTTGGCCGGGGAGGGGACGTCGCCGGTGAGGATGATCCGCTCGCGGTGCGCGCGGGCCTCGGGGTCCGGGACGGGCACCGCGGACAGCAGGGCCTGCGTGTACGGGTGGGTGGGGTGGTCGTAGATCTGGGTGTCGGTGCCGATCTCCGCCATCTTGCCCAGGTACATGACGCCCACGCGGTCCGAGATGTGCCGGACGATCGAGAGGTCGTGCGCGATGAACACGTAGGACAGGTCGAACTCGTCCTGGAGCTTGCCCATCAGGTTGATGACCTGCGCCTGCACCGACACGTCGAGCGCGGAGACCGGCTCGTCGCAGATGATGATCTCCGGGTTGAGCGCGAGGCCGCGGGCGATGCCGATGCGCTGGCGCTGGCCGCCGGAGAACTGGTGCGGGTAGCGGTTGATGTACTCCGGGTTGAGGCCGACGACGTCCAGGAGTTCCTGGACCTTGCGGCGCCGGTCGCCCTTGGGAGCCACCTCGGGGTGGATCTCGAAGGGCTCGCCGATGATGTCACCGACCGTCATGCGCGGGTTGAGCGAGGTGTACGGGTCCTGGAACACCATCTGGATGTTGCGGCGGACGGCCTTGAGGGCCTTGCCCGACAGCTTGGTGATGTCCTGGCCCTTGTAGAAGACCTCGCCGGCCGTGGCCTTCTCCAGGCTCATCAGCAGCTTGGCGACGGTGGACTTGCCACAGCCGGACTCGCCGACGATGCCCAGGGTCTCGCCCCGGTAGAGGTCGAAGGAGACCCCGTCGACGGCCTTGACCGCGCCGACCTGCTTCTTGAAGAGGATGCCCTGGGTCAGCGGGAAGTGCTTGACCAGGTTGCGCACCTGGAGGATCGGCTCGCCCTCGGGAGTGGTCAGGTCAGCCATGGATCTGCTCCTTCCAGAAGTGGCACGCGCTGCCGCGACCGGCGAGCGCGGTGCCGTCCTGCTCGGTCACCTGGTGCAGGACCGGGACGTCGGTGCGGCAGACGTCCTGCGCCTTGGGGCAGCGCGGGTTGAAGGCGCAGCCGGAGGGGATGTTGAGCAGGTTGGGCGGCAGGCCCTTGATCGCGTAGAGCTCCTGGCCCTTCTGGTCCAGGCGCGGGATCGAGTCGAGCAGGCCGCGGGTGTACGGGTGCGCCGGGCGGCTGTAGATCTCGTGGACCGGGGCGGTCTCGACGATCCGGCCGCCGTACATGACGGCGATCTTGTCGGCGACGTCGGCGACGACGCCGAGGTCGTGGGTGATCAGGATCAGACCCATGTTCATCTCGCGCTGGAGCTCCGCGAGCAGGTCCATGACCTGGGCCTGGACCGTCACGTCGAGGGCCGTGGTCGGCTCGTCGGCGATGATCAGGTCGGGCTCCAGCGCCATCGCCATGGCGATCATGATGCGCTGGCGCATACCGCCCGAGAACTGGTGCGGGTAGTCGCTCACGCGCGCCTTGGCGGCGGGGATCTTCACGCGGTCCATGAGCTCGACGGCCTTGGCCAGCGAGTCCTTCTTGGACATCCCGCGGTGGACGCGGAACATCTCGCCGAGCTGGGCGCCCACGGTGTGCACCGGGTTCAGCGAGGACAGCGCGTCCTGGAAGATCATGGCGATCTTCGAGCCGCGGATCTTGCGGTACTCCTCGGCCGGGAGCTTGAGCAGGTCCTGGCCCTGGAAGAGGATCTCGCCGGACGGGATCTTGCCGGGCGGCATGTCGAGGATGCCCATGATGGCCTGCGCCGTCACGGACTTGCCCGAGCCGGACTCGCCGAGCACCGCGAGGGTCTCGCCGGAGTTCACCGAGTACGAGACGCCGTTGACGGCCTTGGCGACACCGTCGCGGGTGTGGAACTCGACGTGCAGGTCGCGCACTTCGAGGAGGGGGGAGGTCTCCGGGGCCGGGCGGGGCGCCGGGACGTTCGAGGTCATGTCGATGGTGGTCAACGTACGCCCTTCCTCAGCGCAGCTTCGGGTCGAGGGCGTCACGTACCGCGTCGCCGACCATGATGAACGCGAGCACGGTGATGCTCAGCGCCAGCGACGGGAACAGCAGTACGTGCGGAGCCTGGAGCCAGCGGACGGAGGCGTCGCTGACCATCAGGCCCCAGGAGATCTCCGGGGGCTGGACGCCGATGCCGAGGTACGACAGGGCCGCCTCGGCGGAGATGTACACACCCAGGCTGATCGCGCCGACCACGATGACGGGGGCGACGGCGTTCGGCAGGATGTGGCGGATCGTGATGCGCATGGTGCCGGCGCCGAGGGCGCGGGCGGCCACCACGTAGTCGTTGTTCTTGTTCTGCAGGACCGAGGACCGCATGATGCGGAAGATCTGCGGCCAGCCGAGGATGGCGAGCACCAGGGAGACGGTCCAGGCGTTGCCCGGCAGCGAGGACATGATCAGCATGCCGCCGAGGAGCAGCGGGATGGCGAAGAAGATCTCGGTGAAGCGGGACAGGACGCTGTCGACGACGCCGCCGACCCAACCGGCGACGAGGCCGAGGCCACCGCCGACGATCAGCACGAGCGAGGTGGTGACGATGCCGACGATGACCGAGTTGCGGGCGGCCCACACCGTGCGGATGTAGACGTCGCAGCCCTGGATGTCGTAGCCGAACCAGTGGGCGGCGCTCGGGGTCTTGAGCGAGTCCTCCAGCTTGCACGCGGCGGAGTCGAAGGGGCTGCCGTCGGTGAAGAGCTGCGGCACGGCGGCCACGATCAACAGGAACACGACGAGGACGCCACCGATGATGAAGATCGGGTTGCGGCGCAGGTCGCGCAGGGCGTCGGACCAGAGGCTGGCCTCGCGCTCCTTCTTGTTGCCGTCGCCCTGACCGGGCGCCGCGCCGGTGGAGGTGGCTCCGGCGATCTGGGTGTCGGTCATCGAGCCCTCCACCGTAGTTGTCTCACGCATAGCGGATCCTCGGGTCGAGCACGGCGTACAGCAGGTCCACCAGGAGGTTGGCGACGAGGTAGATGAGGACCAGGAGGGTCACACCACCGACCACGACGGCACCCTGCTTCAGGTACACGGACTGGGCGAGCAGGCCACCGAGGCCGTGGATGTTGAAGATGCGCTCGGTGATGACCGCGCCGCCCATGAGGCCACCGAGGTCGGCACCGAGGAAGGTGACGATCGGGATCAGCGCGTTGCGCAGGGCGTGGTTGACCACGACGCGACGGCGGGGCAGGCCCTTGGCCGTGGCGGTGCGCACGTAGTCGGCGCGCATGGTCTCCATGAGGCTGGTACGGGTCAGTCGGGCCACGTACGCGAGCGAGGTGGAGGCGAGGACCCACGCCGGGAGGAGGTAGGCGCGCAGTCCGTCGTTCTCGTTGAAGGAGACGGAGAAGAGCTCGATGCCCCAGTTGTTCTTGAGCTGCACGCCCAGGGTCAGCTGGAGGACGAAGCCGGTGACGAAGACCGGGATCGAGATGACCATCAGCGTGGAGATCAGGACCAGCTGGTCCAGGAACTTGCCGCGGCGCAGGGCGGCCATGATGCCGGCCGCGACGCCGACGATCGCCTCGATGACGAAGGCGAAGATGGCGAGGTTCACCGTGTAGGGGAAGGCTTCGCCGATCATGTCGGCGACCTTGCGACCGGTGAGGGTCTCGCCGAGGTCTCCCTGGAACACACCGGAGATGTAGTTCCAGTACTGGAGCAGGAACGGGTCGTCGAGGTGGTACTTCTCGCGCAGCATCGCCGCGACGAGGGGGTCTGCCTTCTTCTCGCCTGCCAGGAGCTGGATCGGGTCAGCGCCGGGCATCGCGAAGGTCAGCAGGTAGATCAGGAACGTGGCACCGAGCAGTACAGGGATCGCCTGTATGAGTCGGCGGATGAGGTAGCGGCCCATCAGACCTCCAACAAGAACAGGGGGAAAGGGCGGGCTGACGGAAACCTGATTCCGTCAGCCCGCCCCCTGGATTCCCCTAAGTGAAGAGGGGTGTTAGTTGAGCTCGACGTTCGCCAGGTCCATGCGGCCCTGGGCGTCGACCTCGACGTTCTTCACGGACTTGGAGTAGGCCGAAGAAGACATGTACGTGAACACCGGGATGTACGGAAGGTCCTTGATGATGATGTCATCGGCCTTCTGGTACAGCTTCAGACCCTCGGCGGCGTCGGTGGCACGGTCGGCCTCCGCCATGGTCTTCTCGAACTCTTCGTTCTTGTAGTGACCGTAGTTGGAGCCCTGCTCGATGGCGACCTTCGAGAAGATCGGACGCAGGTAGTTCTCCGCCGCCGGGTAGTCCATGGACCACGCCATGCGGAACGCGCCCTTGTACTTCGAGGCGCCCAGGTCGTCCAGCATGTCGCCGAACTTGGCGTACGGCTTGGCCGTGACCTCGATGCCGAGGTTCGACTTCAGCTGGTTCGCGACGGCCTCGATCCACTCCTTGTGGCCGCCGTCGGCGTTGTAGCCGAGCTCCAGCTTGTTGCCCGGGACACCGCCGGCCTTCTCGAAGAGCTCCTTGGCCTTCGTCGGGTTGTAGGTGCCGATCTCGCCCAGCGCGCCCTTGCGGTAGCCCGGGATGATCGGGCTGATGAAGTCGTCGGCCGGCTTGCGGGTGCCGTTGAAGATGGTCTTCGTGATGGCTTCCCGGTCGATGGCCATGGAGATGGCCTGTCGGATCTCCAGCTTGCCGAAGGTCTCCGGGTTCTGCTCCAGCGGGAGGCCGAGGTAACCGACGCCCGACTCCGGCTTGTAGATGTAGCGGTCGCCGAACTCCTGGGAGACGGTGGCCATCGCCGAGACGGGGAGCTTGTCGACGATCTGGATGTTGTCGGCGCGCAGGTCGTTGTACGCCGTGTCCAGGTTGTCGTAGATCTTGAAGGTGACGCCCGCGAGCTTGGCGCGACCCTCGGCCGGGTACTTGTCGTACCGCTTGATCTTGATCTGCTTGTTGTGGTCCCAGGCGCCGTCCATCTGGAAGGGGCCGTTACCGATGGGGGCCTCGCCGAACTTCTTCGGGTCCGCCTCGAACGCCTTCGGCAGCGGGTAGAAGGCGTTGTAGCCCAGCATGGTCTTGAACTGGGAGAAGGGCTCCTTCAGCGTGACGGTGAAGGTCTTCTCGTCAACGACCTTGAGGCCCTTGAGCTCCTTGGAGGTGGGCTTCTTGTCCTTGCCCGGCGCGAGCTCCTCGGAGCCCTCGATCTTCGCGAAGAAGGGCATGCCCTCGGCGGCGTTGTCCTGGTTGGCGCCCCAGTTCCAGGCACGGACGAAGGACTGCGCGTCCAGCTTCTCACCGTTGTGGAAGGTGAAGCCGTCCTTGACCTTGATGGTCCAGGTCTTCGAGTCCGTGGTCTCGATGGACTCGGCGGCGGCCAGCTTCGGCTCGTTGGTCTTGTTGTCGTACTTGACCAGACCGACGAAGAGCGCGTTGAGGACCTCGGCGCCCTCGGACTCGGCGGTGTTCTGGCCGATCAGACCGTGCTGCGGCTCGCCGAGCACAACGGTGATCTTGCCGCCGGCGGCGCCGGCGTCGTCCTTGCTGGTGCTGCATGCCGTAGCGGCCATCGCCACGATGACGGCACCGGCGACCCACTTGGCGCTCGTTGCTCCGCGCATGGGTGTTTGCCTCCTCAGGAGTCACTGTCGATTCGTGAAGGACCCGGTTCCCGCTGACACCCCTGACAGCGAAATCCGGTCCCATCGTGTGTGCTCGTGAGTCGACGCTCCCCACAGCGTGTGACCCATTGACCCGAGCTCAATGGAGCCATCCTCAGGGACACCCCGACCGTAAACCACACTTAAGTGGTCTCGTTTTCACAACATCACCGCACGGCGAAAACCCGAAATCCGGACAAACGGATAGGAGACAGACACGTGCGAAACGGACGGTTAGCTCACCTTCCGGAGTGTCACGGTCGGTATGCGGACACTCGAACCGTTAAATCCGCTTGACAAACGCGAACGGCCCCTTCCCTCACCGCGAGCGGTGTGGGAAGGGGCCGTTTTCGGCCGTACCAGTCTCAGACAGACGGCAACAAGGTGCTAGGGACCGCTACTTGGCGGACTTGGCACGCGAGGCGGTGCGCGAGCGCTCCTTCTGGTCCAGGACGACCTTGCGGATGCGGACCGCCTCCGGGGTCACCTCGACGCACTCGTCGTCGCGGCAGAACTCCAGGGACTGCTCCAGGGAGAGCTTGCGCGGCGGGATCACGTTCTCCGTGTTGTCCGCGGAAGCCGCACGCATGTTCGTGAGCTTCTTCTCCTTGGTGATGTTCACGTCCATGTCGTCGGAACGCGAGTTCTCACCGACGATCATGCCCTCGTACACCTCGGTGCCGGGCTCGGTGAACAGGACACCGCGCTCCTGGAGGTTGATCATCGCGAACGGCGTGACCGCACCGGAGCGGTCGGCGACCAGCGAACCGTTGTTGCGGGTCACCAGCTGGCCGAACCACGGCTCGTGGCCCTCGTGGATCGAGTGGGCGATGCCCGTGCCGCGGGTGTTGGTCAGGAACTCCGTACGGAAGCCGATCAGACCGCGCGACGGGACGACGAACTCCATGCGGACCCAGCCGGAGCCGTGGTTCGACATGTTGTCCATGCGGCCCTTGCGGACGCCCATGAGCTGCGTGACCGCGCCCATGTGCTCCTCGGGGACGTCGATCGTCATGCGCTCGACCGGCTCGTGGACCTTGCCGTCGATCTCCTGGGTGACGACCTGCGGCTTGCCGATGGTCAGCTCGAAGCCCTCGCGGCGCATCTGCTCGACCAGGATGGCGAGCGCGAGCTCACCGCGGCCCTGGACCTCCCAGGCGTCCGGACGCTCGGTGTCGAGGACGCGCAGCGAGACGTTGCCGATCAGCTCGCGGTCGAGGCGGTCCTTGACCTGGCGGGCGGTGACCTTGCGGTCCTTGACCGCGGCCTTGGCGTCCGCGCCCTTGCCGGTGCCGCCGCGGCCGACCATCGGGGAGGTGTTCGTACCGATGGTCATGGAGATCGCCGGCTCGTCGACCGAGATCAGCGGCAGCGCGATCGGGTTCTCCGGGTCGGCGAGGGTCTCACCGATCATGATGTCCGGGATACCGGCGACGGCGCAGATGTCACCGGGGCCCGCGACCTCGGCCGGCTTGCGGGTGAGCGCCTCGGTCATCATCAGCTCGGTGATGCGGACGTTGGAGATCGTGCCGTCGCGCTTGATCCACGCGACCGTCTGGCCCTTGCGCAGCTCGCCCTGCTCGACGCGGAGCAGCGCGATGCGGCCGAGGAAGTTGTCGGCGTCCAGGTTGGTGACGTGGGCCTGGAGGGGGGCCTCCTCGTCGTACACCGGGGCCGGGACGTGCTCCAGGATGGCCGAGAAGAACGGCTCCAGGTTGTCGCTGTCCGCGGGGACCGTGCCGTCCTCCGGCTTGGTCAGCGAGGCGACGCCGTCACGGCCGCAGGCGTAGACGATCGGGAACTCGATCTGGTCCTCGTCGGCGTCCAGGTCGAGGAAGAGGTCGTACGTCTCGTTGACGACCTCGTCGATCCGGGAGTCCGGGCGGTCCGTCTTGTTGATGCAGAGGATGACGGGCTTGCGCTGCTGGAGCGCCTTGCGCAGCACGAAGCGGGTCTGGGGCAGCGGACCCTCGGAAGCGTCCACCAGCAGGACGACGGCGTCCACCATCGACAGACCGCGCTCGACCTCACCACCGAAGTCGGCGTGGCCGGGGGTGTCGATGATGTTGATCGTGATGGGCGCCCCGCCGTCCTTGGGGTGGTACTTCACCGCCGTGTTCTTGGCGAGGATCGTGATGCCCTTCTCACGCTCCAGGTCGTTCGAGTCCATCATGCGGTCGTCGAGCTGCTGGTGGGCGGCGAAGGCACCGGCCTGCTTGAGCATGGCATCGACGATGGTCGTCTTGCCATGGTCGACGTGGGCGACGATGGCGACGTTACGGATGTCGTGGCGCGTGGGCACTTCGGCGCTTCTCCCGGGATCGTGGATGGCGTCGCGTACGGTCCGGCACGCGCGCCTCGACCGGGCGGAAAACCTGCCACGGCCTTACCCCATCGTACGTCGGATGGCGGGAACCGCCTGCCGGGGGGTCTGTCAAGAGGCCGGACGACTGAGCACAGCCCGCTCCCGGACGGGGCCCGGGCGGGGGGTGGGGGCTGCGGGTGGAGCCTTGTCACTACGGGGTTACACGCGGGTCAACGGGTACACACGACCTTGCCCGCCGGGTCAACGGCGGGCAAGGGAATTGAGTCACTTCTGAGGTTGTGACCCGCGGGTCAACCTGTTCGGCACCCCTTTGTCACCACTTCTTCTTCGCGATGACTCGCTCGACTACTTCTTCTTCGCGTCCTTGGCCGTGGGCGGCTTCTTCCACCCGATGTCCTGGTAGCGGGGGGTTCCGAGGCCGAAGGCGCCCGCGTTGACCAGGCCCGGCTTCGTGGCGACCAGCTCCGGGCGCTGGTAGAGCGGGATGGAGCCGGCGGCGGCCCAGATCCGGGCGTCGGCCTTGCGCATCAGCTCGCGCGCCTGGGCCTCGTCCAGCTCGCCCACCGCCTGGTCGAACAGCTGGTCGATGTGGTCCGTGCCGACCCGGGTGTAGTTCTGTTCGACGAGGAGGGAGCCGTCGGCCGCCGGTTCCGGCTTCGCGAAGATCGGGCGGGCGTCCGTGGCCGGGTAGGCCGTCGCGGGCCAGGAGTACAGGGCCAGGTCGTACTGGCCCGACGCGATGTGGTCCTTGAAGAAGCTCTCGTCCGCGACCTTCTTCATCTCCGTCGCGATCCCGATCTTCCGGAGCATCTGGGAGATCCGGTCGCCCACCGTGCGCAGCGCCTCCGAGCCGGGGCCCGAGGGGAGGACGAAGCGCAGGCTGAGCGGCTTGCCGTCCTTGGCGAGCATCGAGCCGGAGGTACGGACGTTCTGCTTGGCCGGTGCGGGGGCCGGGGTGGACTTCGCCGGTTCCTTGTCGTCGTCCGCGCCGTCGGCGTCCCCGTCGGCGCGGGCGCTCTTGCCGTCGTCCTCGCCCTCTCCCCCGCCCTCGGCGGCCTCGGCCGCCGCGTCCTCCAGGGCCCGCGCCTGCCGGAGCAGTACGTGGCCCTGCTCGACGGCGAGCGAGCCCGGGGCGAGCACCGGGGAGGTCCGCGACGCCTGCCCCTCGACGCCCGGGAGGGCGTCCTCGGGCAGCGCGGGCAGCGCGTCGCCGAGGGCGCCCGGGGCCGCGCCCGGCATCGCGGGGCCGGCCTTCCGGGCGGGCAGGTCGGCGGTCGCGGAGCGCAGGTCGCCGTTGCGCCCGTCGTCCTGGCCCACGATGTAGAGGCCGTCGTTGCCGGTGCCGGGGCCCGCGGGCGTCTTGGAGTCGTCGTGCGGCGCGCCCTCGGCGCCCTCGGCGTTCTGCGCGCCCGCCTTGGCGCCGGCCGGCTCGGTGAGCTTGCCGTCCTTGCGCCAGCCGGCGTCCGCGAGGAGGGCCTGGGCCGCCTGGGTGTCCTGTCCGCCGAGGGCGTCGCTGTTGTCCGCGTACGCCTGCTGCCCGGCCAGCGCCAGGTGGCTGCCGACCGGCTTCGCCGGCAGGCCGAGGGGCTTGAGCACCGCCTCGGCGAGCGCCCTGCGGTCCAGGGCCCGGGCGACCGCGCGGCGGACGCGCTCGTCGGACAGGGCTCCGGAGGCGCCGTTCATGGCCAGCTGCGTGTAGGCCGGTTCCAGGGACTTGCGGATCCGGAAGCCGCGCAGGGCCGCCTGCTCCTCGGCGTACTTCTTGACGGCGTCGGCGTTCTTGCGGCGGCTGTCCGTCTCCTCCGCGGCCTTGGCCTCGTCGGCGCCGTGGGCCAGCGCCCAGGACAGGGTGGCCTGGGCGGGCGTCAGCGAGGCCCCGGGGCCGTGCCGGCCGTCGACGCGGCCCGCGTCGCGGTGGGCCAGGGCGATCCGGTCGACGCCGGCGCGGTCCACCTCGGCGAGGTCGACCTTCCCGGAGGCCAGCGCGGCCGGCCGGCCGGACCGGGGCACGGCCGTCAGGACGAGGGTGTCCAGCTTGGCGGGCGCCCCCCACCAGCGCGGGTTGCGGGTCAGGGCGGCGGTGCCCGTCTTCTTGTCGATGGCCCCGAGGGCGAAGGGGCCGGCGGTGACCTTCAGGGTGCCGCGGGCCCCCTCGTTGAAAGCGTCCGGGGTCCCGGTGACCTGCTTGGGGTAGAGCGGGCTGAACAGGGAGCGCCAGTCCGCGTACGGCTTGACGAAGGTGACCTTGACCTCCAGGTCGGTCTTGCCGCGCTCGATCTTCTCGATCCGCTCGTAACCGGCGTTGCGCGCCGTCCAGTACGCCGAGTCCTTGCCGTTCAGGGCCCGCCACTGGGCGACGAAGTCCGCCGCGCCGATCTCGCGGCCGTCGCTCCACACCGCCTGCTGGTTGAGCTTGTACAGCACGACCTGCTTGGGTTCGCGCTCGACGACCTCGGCCTTCTCCAGGTAGTCCGGGTTGGCGACCGGCCGTCCCTTGGCGTCCAGCGTGAACAGCTGCGGCAGCACCGCGCCCACGATCCGGGTGGTGGTGGCGTCGGCGTCGGCCTGGAAGGCGTTCAGGGTCTGGGGGAGGGCGTCCACGGCCCAGCGCAGCACCCCGCCGTCGGCCACCCGGTCGCGGGTGGTCGTCGCGATGTCCTGACCGGCGGCGACCGGTCCGCCCTCGTCCTCGCCCGCCCCGCAGCCCGCGAGGAGCGGCAGTGCGAGGACTCCCGAGGTGAGGAGCGCCAAGGACCTGCGCCTTCTCTGGGTCATGGGTGGTACCTCCGGGGCGTGGCGTGGGGGCCGTGAACAACGGGAGCGGGAGACCGGTGCTTTCGATCACGTTCGGCGGTATATGGAGCTGATCACACTGGTGCCGGAACCCACTGAAATCGACGGCCCCCCGGGTCCCGCGGACCGCACCCCCGCCACGCCGCGAACCCCACCCGTGCGGACCAATCGGGCGCGCGGGACGGCAGGGCGTTCCCCCGTACGAGGGACGACAATGGGGGCGGGGAGGGGGCGCACGGCCGGTGCCTGCGCACCCGCAATCGCTGCACGTCCCTTCACAACCGGGGACGGGAGGGGCGACACTCTCAGGCGCCCGTGAGCGATGCCATCGCACCCGCGGAAATGAGGTCACGACATGTCCCTGCAAGACGATCTGACCGCCGTACGACGCAACCTGAACGAACTGGTCCGCTCCGTGGAACGGCTGGAGCAGGACATCGCCCGGCAGTCGCCGGCCGGCGCCGGCCGTTCGACGGGCCCCGGCGGGATGGTCTCCGTCCCGGACACCCCGTACGACAGCACGTTGTGGACCGACAGCGACGACGAGGGGCTCGGCGCGCGCGACCGCCGCGCGCCCTGACGTCCGTCGCGGACCCCGGGCACCACTCGCACCAACCGGCGCCACCCGCACCACCCGGCACCATCCGCACCACCGGGCCCCGCGGCGCCGTAGCCGGCCCGCCGCGGCCGGCCCCCGGCGTCGCGGAGCCGTCCACCCCATCGGGACCGGCCGCCCCGCGGCCGGTCCTCCTGGGCCACCCCCGTCACTCCCCGCGGAGTTTCCTTTGGCCACAGGCACGGAACCACCCCGACAGCGGCCCGGAGGCGTGCACTCCCCCTCCCGGGCCGCGATCGCGGCCCGGCACCTGCGTACCGACCGGTGGTGGTTGTCGCCCGCCGGCACCGCGGCCGGGCTGCTCGCCTTCGTCGTCTACTCGACCTGGCGGGCCTTCGCCAACTCCCACTACTACGCGGCCCCGTACGTCTCGCCCTTCTACTCCCCCTGCCTGGCGGAGAACTGCGAGACGATGCGCGGCGGCCCCAACCTCGACCTCTTCGGCAGCTGGTGGGGCCTGTCCCCCGCCCTGCTGATCCTGATCTTCCCGCTCGGCTTCCGGCTGACCTGCTACTACTACCGCAAGGCCTACTACCGGGGCTTCTGGGCCTCGCCGCCCGCCTGCGCCGTCGCCGAGCCACACGCCTCGTACACGGGCGAGACCCGCTTCCCGTTGATCCTCCAGAACCTGCACCGCTACTTCTTCTACGCGGCGGTGCCGGTCGCGGGGATCCTCACCTGGGACACCGTGCTGACCTTCCGCGACGAGCGCTACGCCTGGGGCCACATGGGCGCGGGAACCCTGCTGTTCCTCGTCAACATCGCCCTGATCTGGGCCTACACCCTGTCCTGCCACTCCTGCCGGCACATCATGGGCGGCCGCCTGAAGCACTTCTCGAAGCACCCGGTGCGCTACCGCCTGTGGGGTTGGGTGAGCCGGCTCAACGCCCGCCACATGCAACTGGCGTGGGCCTCCCTGATCAGCGTGGCCCTGTGCGACTTCTACGTGTACCTGCTGGCCAGTGGCACCATCACCGACCCGAGGATCTTCTGAGATGGCACAGGTGGAACGACAGCCGTGGGACGTGGTCGTGGTCGGCGCGGGCGGCGCCGGGCTGCGGGCCGCGATCGAGGCCCGCGAGCGGGGCGCCCGTACGGCCGTGATCTGCAAGTCCCTGTTCGGCAAGGCCCACACGGTGATGGCGGAGGGCGGGATCGCCGCCTCCATGGGCAATGTCAACGGACACGACAACTGGCAGGTGCACTTCCGCGACACCATGCGCGGCGGCAAGTTCCTGAACCAGTGGCGGATGGCGGAGCTGCACGCGAAGGAGGCCCCGGACCGGGTCTGGGAGCTGGAGACCTGGGGCGCGCTCTTCGACCGCACGCCCGACGGACGGATCTCGCAGCGCAACTTCGGCGGCCACGAGTACCCGCGCCTCGCGCACGTGGGCGACCGTACGGGCCTGGAGTTGATCCGCACCCTCCAGCAGAAGATCGTCCAGCTCCAGCAGGAGGACTTCCGGGAGCACGGGGACCACGAGGCCCGGCTCAAGGTCTTCCAGGAGTGCACGGTCACCCGGATCCTGAAGGACGGCGAGAGGGTCGCGGGGACCTTCTGCTACGAGCGCGAGAGCGGCCGGTTCTTCGTCCTGGAGGCCCCCGCCGTGGTGCTGGCCACCGGCGGCATCGGCAAGTCCTTCAAGACCACCTCCAACTCCTGGGAGTACACCGGCGACGGGCACGCCCTGGCCCTGCTCGCCGGGGCGCCGCTGCTGAACATGGAGTTCGTGCAGTTCCACCCGACGGGCATGGTCTGGCCCCCCTCGGTGAAGGGCATCCTCGTCACCGAGTCCGTGCGCGGCGACGGCGGGGTGCTGCGCAACTCCGAGGGCCGGCGGTTCATGTTCGACTACGTGCCGGACGTGTTCAAGGAGAAGTACGCGGAGTCCGAGGAGGAGGGCGACCGCTGGTACGAGGACCCGGACCACAACCGGCGTCCGCCCGAGCTGCTGCCCCGAGACGAGGTGGCCCGGGCCATCAACTCCGAGGTGAAGGCGGGCCGCGGCTCCCCGCACGGCGGGGTGTTCCTGGACGTGTCGACGCGGATGCCGGCCGAGCGGATCCGTCGGCGCCTGCCCTCCATGTACCACCAGTTCAAGGAGCTGGCGGACGTGGACATCACCGCCGAGGCGATGGAGGTCGGCCCGACCTGCCACTACGTGATGGGCGGGATCGCGGTGGACTCGGAGTCCGCCGCCACGGTCGGCGTGCCGGGGCTGTTCGCGGCCGGCGAGGTCGCGGGCGGCATGCACGGCTCGAACCGGCTGGGCGGCAACTCCCTCTCCGACCTGCTGGTCTTCGGCCGCAGGGCGGGACTGCACGCGGCGGAGCACGCCGCCGCGGCCGGCGCGCGGCCCGAGGTCTCCCAGGAGGCGGTCGACGGGGCGGCGGGCGAGGCGCTGGCCCCCTTCCACGCCGCCGAGGGCGCGGAGAACCCGTACACGCTCCACCAGGAGCTCCAGACGACCATGAACGACCTCGTCGGCATCATCCGCCGCGAGGGCGAGATGGCCGAGGCGCTGGAGCGGCTGGCCACCCTGCGCGTGCGGGCGGCGCGGGCCGGGGTCGAGGGGCACCGGCAGTTCAACCCCGGCTGGCACCTGGCCCTGGACCTGCGCAACATGCTGCTGGTCAGCGAATGCGTGGCCCGGGCGGCGCTGGAGCGCACCGAGAGCCGCGGCGGGCACACCCGGGAGGACCGCCCGGCGATGGAGCGGGAGTGGCGGCCGGTGAACCTGCTGTGCCGGCCGGTGGAGCCGGCCCCGGCGGATCCGGCGGCCGACCGGATCGTCCTCGTACGCACCCGGACCGAACCGATCCGCGCCGACCTGCTCGCGTTGTTCGAGAAGGAAGAGCTGGCCAAGTACCTCGCCGAAGAGGAGCTGTACGAGTGACTGCTTACGATGCCGCCTTCCGGGTCTGGCGCGGCGACGCGGAGGGCGGGGAACTGCGGGACTTCACGGTCGAGGTGCACGACGGGGAGGTGGTGCTGGACATCGTGCACCGCATCCAGGCCACCCAGGCCCCGGACCTCGCGGTGCGGTGGAACTGCAAGGCCGGCAAGTGCGGTTCGTGCAGCGCGGAGGTCAACGGCCGGCCCCGACTGATGTGCATGACGCGGATGTCGGTCTTCACCCGGGACGAGACGGTCACGATCACCCCGCTGCGGGCCTTCCCCGTGGTCCGGGACCTGGTGACGGACGTGTCCTTCAACTACGCCAAGGCCCGGGAGGTGCCCGCCTTCGTCCCGCCGGAGGGGGTGGCGGCCGGCGAGTACCGGATGGCGCAGGTGGACGTGGAACGCTCGCAGGAGTTCCGCAAGTGCATCGAGTGCTTCCTGTGCCAGGACACCTGCCACGTGGTGCGCGACCACGAGGAGAACAAGGCCGCCTTCGCCGGGCCCCGCTTCCTGATGCGGGTCGCCGAACTGGACATGCACCCGCTGGACGCGGCGGAGGCGGCGGGCCTGGACCGGGGGCGCGCGGCCCAGGAGGAACACGGGCTGGGCTACTGCAACATCACCAAGTGCTGTACGGAGGTCTGCCCGGAGGGCATCAGGATCACCGACAACGCCCTGATCCCGTTGAAGGAGCGGGCCGTCGACCGCAAGTACGACCCCCTGGTGTGGCTCGGCAGCCGGATCCGCCGCCGCTCCTGATCGAACCTGATCGAACCGATGTCCGGCGCGACCCCCGCCGGACACGTGCGCCGTGGACAATGCCCCCTGGTGTTCGTCGATTGACGTGATGTCAGGGGGCTTCGCGGTGCGGGTGGGGGATCTGCTTGCGGACCGGTACCGACTGGACCGGCGGCTCGGCGCGGGCGGCATGGGCGAGGTGTGGGCGGGGCACGACCTGGCCCTGGAGCGGGCCGTGGCGGTCAAGGTGCTGCTCGACGCCGCGACCGGTGAGGAGCTGATCGCCCGCTTCCGGCGGGAGGCCACCATCGGGGCGCGGCTCCAGCATCCGGGCATCACGGTCGTGCACGACGTCGGCCGGCACGAGGGCCGGCTGTTCATCGTGATGGAACTGCTGACCGGGGAGGACCTGGGGGCGGTCCTCGCCCGGGAGCGGGGCGGGGTGGCGCCGGAGGTCGCGGTGGACCTGGCCGCGCAGACGGCGGAGGCGCTGGCCGCCGCGCACGAGCGGGGGGTGGTGCACCGGGACCTCAAGCCCGGCAACCTGTTCCTGCTCCGCTCCGGCCGCGACGCCCCGGGGGAGGCCCCGGTCGCGGGGCGGCTGAAGATCTGCGACTTCGGCATCGCGCACTCGGCGGACGCGACGGCGGGCTGGACCGTGACGGGGCGGATGTTCGGCACGCCGCCGTACATGGCGCCCGAGCAGTGGCGGGGCGAACACGTCGACGCCCGCTGCGACCTGTACGCGCTGGGGTGCGTGCTGTACGCCCTGTTGAGCGGGGAGCCGCCCTTCGGCTCGGCCGAGCCGATGTACGTCCTGATGCGCCGGCACGTGGAGGACGTCCCGCTGACCCTGCGCGAGGCGGGGGCGGTGGTCTCCCCGGAGCTGGAGCGGCTGGTGTCGGCGCTGCTGGCGAAGGACCCGGCGGAGCGGCCGGAGTCGGCGGCGTGGGTGGCGAAGGCCCTGCGGGCGCTGCCGGTGGGGCCGACGCCGGGGGACGGGGCCGGGGCCGGGGCGGTGCCGACCGGCGGGGACGGCGTCACGGAGCGGGCCGGGGACGCGGGCGACGCGGAGGCCGACGGGACGGGGGCGTCCGAGGGGACGGCCTCGGGGCGGGCCGGGGGCGACCCCACGGGTGCCGGACGCGCCGGGCCCACGAGCCCGCCGCCCGGGACCGCCGGGGCCGGGGGGACGCGGGCGCGCGGGAGCGCCGGGGCGGCCGGGAGCGCGGAGGCCGGGAACCTCGGGACCCGGACCACCGGGATCGG
This sequence comes from Streptomyces sp. NPDC103540, assembly GCF_055584445.1. NCBI lineage: Bacteria > Bacillati > Actinomycetota > Actinomycetes > Kitasatosporales > Streptomycetaceae > Streptomyces > Streptomyces sp. NPDC103540. The sequence continues at coordinate 157,266 of NZ_JBVJMA010000015.1, read as the reverse complement.
GAACACCGGGATCGGGAACACCGGGGCCGGGAGCGCCGGGGCCGGGGGGACGCGGGCGCGCGGGAGCGCCGGGGCGGCCGGGAACGCGGAGGCCGGGAACCTCGGGACCCCGACCACCAGGATCGAGAACACCGGGGCCGGGAGCACCGGGCCCGGGAGTGTGGGGGACGCCCGGGGCGGGGTGCCGGCGGCGGCCGTGCTGATCCCGGCCCCCGTACGGGACTTCGTGCGCGAGGTGTTGCTGGAGGCGGAGGTGGCGTTGACCTCGCTGCCCCCCGGCGCGGGCGAGGTGCGTACGGAGGGGCTCGCCCTCGCGGCGGAGGCGGCGGCCCGCTTCGACGCGCGGCTCGCCGGCCGGCTGCTGTCGGACGCCGAGCGGTGGGCGTGGACCGACGGGGCCGGCGACGGGGAACGGATCGCCGGCCTGCTGACGAAGCTGGCCCGGCGGATCTCCCCGGACGCCCCGGCCCGCACCGAACGGGTGCTCACCGGGGCGCTCCAGGCGCTGTTCACGGTGGACGGGCAGCGGCGCGAAAGACGGCTGCGCAAGGTGGCCGAGGAACTGGCCGCCGTCGCCCCCGAGCGGGGTCTCGCCCTGGCCCGGCGGCACTTCCCCGGGAGCGCGGCGCAGGACGGCGTACTGGCCCGGGCCGTGCCGGCGAGCGCCGCCACCGATCCGGCGCGGGCGCGGGAGTACCTGGCGGCCATCCGCAATCCGGCGGTGCGCGCGGCCGCCGAGGCCAAGGCCGTCACGGCCGTGGCCCGGAGGGACCCGGCGGCGGCCCTGGCCCTGGCGGAGCGGATCCCCGCGGGCTCCGGGCGGGTGCGGGCCCTGTGCCGGGTGGTGGTCGAGCGGGCCTCCGTCGGGGACCGGTCGGGGGCGGCCGGGGCCCTGGCCCTGGCGGAACGGGCGCTGGCCGAGTGGGTGGCCCCGTACTCCGCGAACGGACACGGGCCGGCGCGGCCCGGTACGGCGGGCGCGGGCGCTGCGACGGGCGGCGCGACGGGCCGCGACCCCGAGGTGGAGGAGGCCGTCCGCGCCCTGGAGGCGGCCCGGGACCTGAGCGGCGGGGAGTACCCGTCGGTGTCGGACCTGGACGCGGCGCGGGAGCGGGTGGCCGCCGCGCGCGCCCTGACGAACCCCGCCGAGCGGGGTCGGGAGTTGGCCTGGATCGCCCGGGACTGCACGGCGGGGGCGCCCTGGCTGGCGGAGGCCGCCCGGGATCCCGGGCCGCAGCCCCCGCCGGCCGTGACGGTGACCACGAGCGCGGAGTCCGGACGCCCGGCCCGGCGGGTGGAGCCGGGCGGCACCCGGTGGGAGGTCGGCGCCCGCCCCGACGCGGTGTCCGCCGCCGGGGAGCGCGTCGTGTGGACGGCGGGCTCGGAGGTGGGCTGCGCGGACGCGGCGACGGGGGCGGTGCTGTGGCGGGCGCACGCCGACGAGGGGGTGGCCGCGCCCCCGCCGCCGGAGCGGGTTCCGGACCCGGGGCGGGTGGTGTGCCGGGCGGACGGGGACGCCGTCTGCGTGGTGGTGCCGGCGGCGGAGGGGTCACCGGAGCGGCTGGTGGTGCGGGAGCCGGCCGACGGCCGGGTGCGCTGGTGGCGGGAGCTGCCGACCGGGGCGGAGGTCCGGCCGGCGGGGGACGTGGTGCTGAGGCTGGTGGACGGGGAGCTGGCCGCGCTGGACGGCCGGGACGGCGCGACCCTGTGGCGGCGGGACCTGCCGGAGCGCACCCGGGTGGAGGAGGTCGCCGAGGACCTGGTGCTCCTGCGGTCCGGCGAACGGCTGCGCGCCCTGTCCCCGTCGGACGGGGAGCAGCTGTGGTCCTGGCCGCGCGGGTACCGCTCCGGCGGGCACGGGCACGGGCCGGCGGGGCGGGCGGCCGGTCCGGTGCACGTGCTGGACGGGGGCGTCGTACGGGCCCTGGACCGGTCGGCCGGCTTCGAGGTGTGGAGTTTCGATCCGGGCCCGGCGGCCTCCCGGCCGTTGCCGCACGACGGGGTGGTGTACGTGACCGCGTACCGGTCGGCGGCCGGGGGCGACGTGGTCCACGCCCTGGACGCGCGCGACGGGACTGGGCGTTGGGAGCGGCCCGTGGCCCGGCGGGAGAACCCGCGCCGGGCGTTGGAGCCGCTCGGGGTGCGCGGCAGCGTGCTGTACCTGCGCTCGCGGGAGGGCAGCCGGCGGGGGCTGCTCGGGCGGATGTCCCGGGAGGGCCGGACGGGCTCGCCGTTCCTGGTCGGCCTGGACCTGGGGTCGGGGCGGGCCTCGCGGCTGTGGGAGCGCGAGGAGTTCGCGGCGGGCGATGTCGTGCTCGGGCGCGACACCCTGGTCGTGGGGCTGCCGACGCTGACGGGGATCGGGCTGCCGCTGCCCTAGGCCGGTCCGAGCCGGAGCGGGCCGGGCCGCGCCGCGCCGGAGCGGGCGCGGGCGCGGGCCGCGGCGCGGCGCGGGTCTCCGTGCTCGGGGTGCGGGGGCACGTAGCGGCCCATAACCTCCCAAATGTGTATCCGCCGAGAAGCAGGACGCGAAGCAAGGCCCTCTCCGGCACGGCCGCGCGCGGCTGCCTGGCCCTCGCCGCCGCGCTGCTCGCGCTCGGCGGCTGGGGGGTGGTCGGGGCGCCGCCGGCCCGCGCGGAGGATCCCGTCACCCTCTCGGGGCAGGGGCAGATCACCGACCGCGTGGGGGCGCTGGGCGACCGGGTCCCCGCCGTGACCGCCGCGTTGGAGAAGTTGTACGCCGACCGGAGGATCCAGCTGTTCGTGACGTACGTCGACGACTTCTCCGGTCGTTCGGCGCAGGGCTGGGCGGACGCCACGGCGCAGAAGAACGGCCTCGGGCAGGACGACGTCCTGTTGGCGGTGGCCACGGGCGCCCGGCAGTACGCCTATTCGGCGGACGTGGACTCCGGGTTCACGCGGGAGCAACTGGCCGAGGTGGCCCGTAGCGCCATCGAGCCGGCCCTGCGGGTCGACGACTGGGCGGGCGCCGCGATCGGCGCGGCGAACGGCTACGACGCGGTGCTCGGCGGGCTCCCGGTGCCGACGCCGACCCTCACCCCCGGCGAGCGGGACCCGGGCGGGGACGCGGCGAACGGTGCCACGGGGGCCGGTGACTTCGTCCTGCCGGTGGTCGCCGTCGGCGCGGCCGGGGCCCTCGGCGCGTACGCCTACACGCGCCGCAAGCGCGGCGGGGGCGCGGGGCGCGGCACCTCCACCGGCCATCAGGGATGGGAGGGGCCGGGCGCGGCGCGGAGCCCGCTGCCGGAACTGGACGCGCGGGCCAAGGCCCTGCTGGTGGAGACCGACGACGCGGTGCGCACCAGCACCGAGGAGCTGGGTTTCGCCACCGCCCAGTTCGGCGACGAGGCGGTCGGCGCGTTCACGGAGGCGGTGGAGTACGCCAAGAGCGAGCTGACGCAGGCCTTCCGGCTGCGCCAGCAGCTCGACGACGCCTACCCGGAGGACGACGCGACCCGGCGCCGGATGCTGGACGAGATCGTGGCCCGGTGCACGGAGGCGAACCGGCGGCTGGACGCCGAGTCGGCGGACTTCGACCGGCTGCGGGACCTGGAGAAGAACGCCCCTCAGGCCCTGGCCACCGTGGAGGCGCACTTCCGGACCCTGACGGGGCGCACGACCACCGCCGAGGCGACCCTGACGGCGCTGACGGGCCGCTACGCGGACTCCGCGTCCGCGCCGGTGGCCTCCAACGCCGAACAGGCCAAGGACCGGCTGCTGTTCGCGACCACCCACCTCGGCGAGGCGCGGGCGGCCCTCGACGCCGCGGACAACGGGCGGGCGGCCGTGCACGTCCGGGCCGCCGAGGGCGCCGTCGACCAGGCGGCGACGCTGGTGGACGCGGTGGAGCGGCGGGCGCGGGAGCTGGCGGAGGCGGCCGGGAAGCTGCCGGGGACCCTCGGCGAGACGGACGACGACCTCGCGGACGCGGAGGGGCTGCTCACCGGCACCACCGAGGGCACCTCCACCGCGGACCTGCGCGGCCGGATCGCCCGGGCCCGCGCCGTGGTGGCGGACGTGCGCCGGGAGCAGGGCGCCGGCCGGTACGACCCGATCGACGCCCTGCGCCGGGTCGAGGAGGCGGACGCGGCGCTCGACGAGGCCCTGGCGGGGGCGCGGGAAAGGGAGTCGGGCCGTCGGCGGGCGGCGGAGCTGCTGGACCAGGCCCTGTTGTCGGCCCGGAGCGCGATCGGCGCGGCCACGGACTACGTGACCACCAGCCGGGGCGCGGTCGGCAGCCGGGCCCGCACCCGCCTGGCGGAGGCGCAGCGGCACCTGGAGCGGTCGCTGTCCCTGGCCGGGACGGACCCGACGTCCGCCCTGGCGGAGGCGCAGCGGGCGGACGCGCTGGCGCGGGAGGCGCAGGGGGAGGCGGAGCGGGACGTGGCGGCGTACGGCGATCCGTACGGGGGGCGGCGCGCGGGCGGCGGGCGGGGCGGCGCCGTCCTGGGCGGGATCATCCTCGGCGAGATCCTGCGGGGCGGAGGCGGCGGCTTCGGCGGCGGCGGACGCGGCGGCGGGGGTGGATTCGGCGGCGGCGGGGGCGGATTCGGCGGAGGCGGTGGCGGATTCGGCGGAGGCGGTGGCGGGAGCGGTCCCGGGACCTTCGGCGGGGGCGGCACCCGCGGCCGGATGGGCGGTGGCGGCCGCTTCTGACCGACGCGCCCGCACGCACGCGTCGCGGGCCCGCACGACCGATGCCCCTCACCAGCAACCGGGAGAGAAACCGTCATGAGCAAGCAGACCATCCTCGGCCGTGTCACCCAGCTCGCGAAGGCGAACATCAACGCCCTGCTGGACCAGGCGGAGGATCCGCAGAAGATGCTCGACCAACTGATCCGCGACTACACGAACAACATCTCGGAGGCCGAGCAGGCGGTGGCCACGACCATCGGGAACCTGCGGATGCTGGAGGCCGACCACAAGGAGGACGCGGACGCCGCCGCCGAGTGGGGCGGCAAGGCCCTGGCGGCCAGCCGCAAGGCGGACGAGCTGCGCGCGTCCGGTGGCACGGCGGAGGCCGACCGGTTCGACAACCTCGCCAAGGTGGCGCTCGGCCGGCAGCTGCGGGCGGAGAAGGAGGCGACGGCGGCCGAACCGACGATCGCGGCGCAGACGGAGGTGGTGGGCAAGCTCAAGGCGGGCCTGGACTCGATGCGCGACAAGCTCGCCGAACTCCAGTCCAAGCGGGACGAGCTGGTGGCGCGGGCGAAGACGGCACAGGCGCAGAACACGATGATGGACGCGGTGAAGAACATCGACGTCCTGGACCCGACGAGCGAACTGCACCGTTTCGAGGAGAAGGTGCGCCGCGAGGAGGCCATGGCGATGGGCAAGAGCGAACTGGCGGCTTCCTCGCTGGACGCCCAGTTCGAGGCGCTCGACGACCTCGCCGCGACCTCGGAGGTCGAGGCCCGCCTCGCCGCCCTCAAGGCCGGTCGGGCGGCGTAGGAGAGGACCGTCGTGCGGGCGCCGCGGTGGCGGTGGCGCGGTGCCCGCACGAGGTGGGGGCCTACCCGTACATGCTGAGCAGTTGCTCCGCCGAGAGTTCGGTGACGGCCTCGTCCCCGACTCCCCCGGGCATCGGCAGCGGCAGTTCGAACCAGACCGTCTTGCCCCGGTGCGTGCGCCGGGTGCCCCACCCGGCGGACAGCAGGCCGACGAGCTGGAGGCCGCGGCCGCCCTCGTCGGTGTCGCGGGCCCGGCGGCGGCGGGGCTGGGCCAGGTTGGCGTCCCAGACCTCGCACACCAGGGTCCGGTCGAGCAGCAGCCGCAGCCGGATCTCGCCCTCCCCGTACCTCAGGGCGTTGGTGACCAGCTCGCTGACCAGCAGTTCCGTGGTGTCGAGCAGCCCTTCGAGGCCCCAGGCCGGCAGCTTGCCCCGCGCCAGTTCCCGCGCCCGGCCCACGGAGCGGGCCTCGCGCGGGAGCTGCCAGTCGCCGACCGCGTCCACGGGCAGGCCCTGGACGCGCGCCATCAGCAGGGCGATGTCGTCCTCGCCGTGCCGGGTGTCGAGGGTGTTCAGGACGTGGTCGCAGACGTCCTCCAGGGGCCGTACGGGGTCGGCGAGGGCCTCGCGCAGGCCGCGCAGCCCCTCGTCCAGCGGGTGGTCGCGGGATTCGACGAGCCCGTCGGTGTACAGGGCGAGGAGGGCGCCCTCCGGCAGTTCCACCTCGACCTCCTCGAAGGGCTCGCCGCCGACGCCCAGCGGCATCCCGGGCGGCACCTCCAGCAGCAGTCCGGGGCGGGGCGGGGCGCCCTCCTCGGGGGGTTCGACCAGTACGGGCGGCATGTGGCCGGCGTTGGCGATCGTGCAGCGCCGGGTGACCGGGTCGTAGACGGCGTACACGCAGGTGGCGAGGTACACCTCCGAGCGGTCGGCGTCCCGGGTGTGCAGGGCCGCGCGGGAGGCCTGGGAGCCGCCGGGGCCCTCGGAGCCCGCCGGGCCCCCGTGGGAGCCGAGGCCTCGGGCGACCTCGTCGAGCGCGGTGAGCACCTCCGCCGGCTCCAGGTCGAGGAGCGCCAGGGTGCGGACGGCGGTGCGCAGCTCGCCCATGGCGGCGGCGGCGCGCAGGCCCCGGCCCATGACGTCGCCGACGACGAGGGCGGTGCGGTGGCCGGGCAGTTCGATCACGTCGAACCAGTCGCCGCCGACCTCGGTGGCGGCGTTGCCCGGCAGGTAGCGGCAGGCGATGTCGAGGCCGGCCGCCTCGGGGTCGCCGGGGGGCAGCAGGCTGCGCTGGAGTATCAGCGCCCGCTCGTGTTCGCGCCGGTACAGGCGCGCGTTGTCGATGCAGACGGCGGCCCGCGCGGCCAGTTCGACGGCGACGGCCCGGTCGCGTTCGCCGAACGGCTCGCTGCCCTTCGTACGGGAGAACCGGACCAGGCCGACCACCGTGTCGTGGGCGACCAGCGGCACGATCAGGGTGGACTGGACGAGGGCGTCGGCGGCTCCCCCCTCGACGAGCCGGGTGCGGGCCGTGCGCAGGGCCAGCGCCTCGGGCGAGGCGGCCGGGTAGCGGTGCGTCTCCCCCACGGAGACGGGCGCGCCGGAACCCGACAGGGGGGCGTCGGACACGGCGGAGGCGAAGGCCACCCGGCGCAGCGGGGCGGACGGTGCCCGCCCGGCGCCCTGGCCGGGCAGCGTGGGCACGCCGGGTCCCTGCGGTCGGGCGGGCCGGTCGTCGTCGCCGAGCAGCAGTCCCTGGTAGAGGTCGACGGCGGCCAGGTCGCAGAAGCCGGGCACGGTGACATCGAGCAGCTCGCGGGCGGTGGTCTCCAGGTCGAGGGAGTTGCCGATGCGGTGCCCGGCCTCGTTGAGGAGGGCGAGGTTGCGCCGTACGCCGGCGGCCTCGCGGGCGGCGAGGTGGCGGCGGGTGACGTCGGTGCCGATGCCGGCGACGCCGACGGGGCGGCCGGAACCGCCGTGGACCCGGTAGAGGTTGATGGACCAGTGGCGGTTGTCGCGGCTGCCCGGGGCCGCGCCGGTGATCCTCAGGTCGGTGACGGAGTCGCCGGTCTCCAACACCCGTCGCAGGGCCTCGGACATCCGGTCGGCCTCGTGCGCGGGCAGGTAGTCGTGCACGGTCCGGCCGCGGTGCTCCTCGGCGGCGCCGCCGAAGACGGTCGCGAAGCGGCGGTTGGCGCGCTGCACGGTGAGGTCCGTACCAAAGAGCAGGAAACCGAAGGGAGATTGGCCGAATATGGCCTGCGAAGCGGCAAGGTCGGATTCGATGCGGCGCAGGGCGCGTACGTCGACCACGACGCACAGGGCGGCCCGCTCGCCGGTCTCGGTCTGGGTCGGCATCACATAGATCTCGGCCACGCCGTGGGCGCCGCCGCCCCCGGGGATCCGGAAGGGGATCAGACCGGTCCATTCCTTGCCGTCGAGGATCTCGGCCACCTTGCGGTGCCCGCCGGCCCGGAGGTCCGGCGGCATGAACGCCTCGACCGGATCGCGCCCGACCGCCTGGGCGGCGGTGAGCCCGAACAGCTCCTCGGCGCGCAGGCTCCACTGGTCGACGAGCCCGTCCGGACCGATCGAGAACGAAGCGACCTTTATGTAGTCATATATCGAGCCAGGCGGGCTGCTGTGCCACAAGGAGTCGTGCCACGTCTCCTCGGACACTCGGGCCTGATGTGCCTGCGCAGGTATCTCGCTCACGCGACCGTCCCCTCCAGCTCACCGCAACCGGACCGGCCATGACCGAAGTATTCAGCACCACGGCCCCGTACGGCACGGCGTTCACGATCACAAAAGGGTCCCGTTGTTTTCCGGCCACGCCGGGCGGTCTCCCCGGCGCCGTCCGGGAGACCCCCTGCCACCCTTCTCCTTGTTACTCACCAGGAAGAGCCAACTCGAACCACACCGTCTTGCCCGATTTACCGTGGCGGGTTCCCCAGCGCTGCGCCGAGACGGCCACGAGGTGGAGTCCCCGGCCCCCCTCGTCGTCGGGTTTCGCCACCCTTTCGCGGGGCGGATCCGGAAGCGGATCGGAGACCTCCACCAGCAGGGCGGGGCCGCCCGGGTGGTCGGGGGCGGCCGGATTGCGGCGTACCAGACGGACCCCGATGGGGCCGGAGGCGTAGCGCAGGGAATTGGTGACCAGCTCACTGACCAGCAGGACGGTCACGTCGCCGACGGAGTCGAGGCCCCAGGAGCGGAGGGTGCCGCGCACGGCGTGGCGGGCGGTGCGAACGGCACCGGGCTCGGCGGGAAAGGCCCACTCGGCGCATTCACCGTCTGTGTCGATCACGCCGATCACTTCCCGGGCCACCAGCGACCCCAGTCCGGTTCGTCGGGGACGAAAGGGGGACGAGATTGGGACTAATAGCGACATACCCGATATTCGAGGCGTCGTACCACTCGATCCGTCACGCACCGGCGCACTGTGGCGCGGACGGCCTACGGCGTGCGCGTCACGCGCCCCGATGCGCCCCACTGTGCGGCGCGCGGGGCGCGGCAGGGCGCCCGCCCGCGCGGCCGGACGTCTCGCCCCACGGTACGCCGCGGGCCCGGCGGGCGCTCGACCGGAGGGGGATCCGCACGCGCGGGCGGGGGTGCGCCCCCTCCCGCGCGCCCCTCACCGCTCCGCGCTCAGACGGCGTCCGGCCTCGGCGACGGCGGGGCGGTCCTGGTCGAGCCAGTCGACCGAATCCAGCTCGTGCGGGGCGAGCCAGCGCAGCTCGTCGTGGTCCTCCAGCGGCGTCGGGTCCCCGGCCAGCAGACGTGCGGTCCACACGTGCAGGACCAGGCCGGGCTTCAGCGGCCACTCCCCCGGGATCCGCTCCACCGCCTCGGTCTCGACGCCGAGTTCCTCGCGCAGTTCGCGGACCAGCGCCTCGGGGACGGTCTCGCCCGGTTCGGCCTTTCCGCCGGGGAGTTCCCAGCGGCCGGCGAGCTCGGGGGGCGCACTGCGCCGGGCGGCCAGCAGGCGCCCGTCATGACAAAGGGCTCCGCCCACGACCACGCGTACCGTCATGGGCGGAGCCTATGCCAAGGCCGTTCGACGCCGTTCCGGACCCGCTCCCGGGCCGGTCCTCGTGCTCGGGATCGCGCTCGGGATCGTGCACGTGCCCGTTCGGCGCTCGTTCGACGCTCGTTCGGTTCTTTCTCGGTGCTTTCCCGGTGCTCGTCAGGGCCGCGCCGCCACGTTCAGTTCGTGGTGGCCGTCTGGCTGCCCTGTCCGATCCGCTCGACCCAGTAGAGCTGCTTGTGTCCCCGGTCGTCGAGGCTGTCGACGACCTTCTGGGCCTCGGCCCGGGTGGCGTACCGACCCACCCGGTAGCGGTTGCCGTTGTCGTCCTGACGTATGACCAGCCATGCGAGCAGGGCACCGCTGTCGTTCATCGCGCTTCACCCTCCGCCGATGTACCTGCCCAGGAAACCGCATTGCGCATATGCCGGAGCTTACGCCCGACCTTTACTGAGCGGATACGGTTTTTCACGAAGAGGTACCTCGGGGGCGTACGCATCCGGCCAGGCGTACGAGCGGGCCGTGTGAGCCGGTGCGCGCCGGGGCGCGCCGGGCGCGGGGCGGCGCCGGAAACGCGAGAGCGGCGGCGTCGGTGACGCCGCCGCTCGGCGGGGTGGTGGTACGGCGGCCGTGACGGTCCGTCACGGCGGGCCCGGGCTCAGCGGACGGGCAGGTGGTAGGAGAGGCGGTAGCGGTCGGCCGGGACGACCACGTCGGCGGTCTCGACCGCGCGGCCCGAGGCGAAGTAGGTGCGGCTGACGACGAGGACCACGTGTCCGGGGACCCCGCCGAGGGACATGATCTCCTCGGCCAGGCCCGGTCGGGCGCCGACCTCCTCGACCACGTTGTCCACGACGACGTCGATGGCGGCCATCCGGTCGACGACCCCCGAACCGCCGAGCGGTCCCTCCTCGGGCAGCATCACCGGGGTCCGGCCGGTGACGGCCAGGGGTTCCCAGGAGGTGGAGAGCATCATGGCCTCGCCCGCGTCCCGGAAGACGTACCGGGTGCGCATGACCCGGTCGCCGGGCTCGATGCCGAGCCGTTTGGCGATGTCGGCCGGGGCCTCCTCCTGCTCGCTGCTCGACTCCCACGTGCCCCGCGCGCCGGAGTCCGCCTGCTCCTGACGGAAGGGGGTCGACGCGCCGCCGGTGCGGTAGCCGGAGCGGGCCACCCGGCGCGGCACCGGCTGCTCCCGCACGTACGTACCCGAACCCGAACGGCCCTCGACGAGGCCCTCCGCCATGAGGACCTTGCGCGCCTCCAGCGCTACCGTGTCGGAGACGCCGTACTCCTCGCGGATGCGGGCCTGGGACGGGAGCCGGGCGTGCGGGGGCAGGGAACCGTCGACGATCTTCCGTCGCAGATCCCCGGCGACGCGAAGATAGGCCGGCTGCTCACCGAAAGTCACTCGCCACTCCCATCAGGTTGACAGACAGCTACACCCTGGCAACCGACGGTTGAGCTGCGCAAGCACGGGCCAGAGTTTCACCCGAAGTGATGAAGGCTGGTCACTCAAACCCGTTACCGCGCGTTACCCACAAGGGCCCGGAGCGGAAACGGCGACGGGGGCGACCGATTGCTCGGTCGCCCCCGCGTTCACCGCGCGAACCAGCCCTGCGGTCGCGCTCCTCGTCGCCCGGTGCCCCGGGCGGAGGTCATATCTCCCGGCCGGGGATCAGAACTGCAGCGCCCAGGAGTCGATCTTGCCGACGTCCGCTCCCGCGAGGTCGGCGACCCGCAGCTTCCAGACCCCGTTGGCGACCTCGGAGGAGGCGTTCACGGTGAAGGTCTGGATGATGTTGTCGGCGCTTCCACCGGTGCGGTTGCGCAGGTTGTAGACCGAGCCGTCGGGGGCGACCAGGTCGACCTTCAGGTCACCGACGTAGGTGTGCTTGATGTCGACGGGGACGCTGAGGTTCGAGGGCGCGTTGCCGGAGATCCCGCTGACCGTGATCGGCGACTCGACGGTTGAGTTGTCGTTGATCGCGTAGTCGTTGAGGTTCTCGAAGCGGGTGCCCGGGTTCGGCGGGTTGGTGGACGCGCCCACGTTCAGCAGTCGGTTCGGGGAGCCGGAGCCGGCGCCCGTGACCACGTTCGGGGTGGCCGCCGCGACCAGGCCCGCGGAGACCTGGGCCGGGGTGCTCGCCGGGTTCTGCGAGAGGTAGAGCGCCGCCGCGCCGGCCACGTGCGGGGAGGCCATCGACGTACCGGAGATGGTGTTGGTGGCGGTGTCCCCGGTGCCCCACGTGGAGGTGATGTTGGAGCCGGGCGCGAAGATGTCCAGGATCGAGCCGTAGTTGGAGAAGCTCGACTTGGCGTCGGTGTTGGTGGTCGAGCCGACGGTGATGGCCTCGGCCACGCGGGCCGGGGACTTGGTGGAGGCGTCGGTCGACTCGTTGCCCGCGGCGACGGCGTAGGTGATGCCGGCCGCGATGGAGTTGCGCACGGCCGTGTCGAGCGCGGAGTCCGCCCCGCCGCCGAGGGACATGTTGGCCACGGCGGGCTTGACCGCGTTGCGGGTCACCCAGTCGATGCCGGCGACGACCTGGGCGGTGGTGCCGGAGCCCTGGTTGTTGAGCACGCGGACGCCGACGATCTTGGCCTTCTTGGCCACGCCGTGCGCGGTGCCGCCGACGGTGCCGGCGACGTGCGTGCCGTGGCCGTGGCCGTCCTGGGCGGTGTTGTCGTTGTCGATGGCGTCGTAGCCGTAGGAGGCCCGGCCGCCGAAGTCCTGGTGGGTGATGCGCACGCCGGTGTCGATGATGTAGGCGGTGACGCCCTCACCGGCCTTGTCCGGGTAGGTGTAGCTCTGGTCGAGCGGGAGGCTCCGCTGGTCGATGCGGTCCAGGCCCCACGACGGCGGGTTGGGCTGGGTCGCGTCGACGGTGAAGACGCGGTTCTGCACGACCGACTTCACGGCCGGGTCCGCGGCGAGCTTTCTGGCCTGCGCCTCGGAGACCTCCACGGAGTAGCCGTTGAGGGCCGAGCTGTAGGTCCGGTCGATCTTCGCTCCGTACCGCTTGGCGACCGCCTTGCCGCTCTCGGCGGTGGAGCGGGCGGCGGAGTCGTTCAGCGTGACGATGTAGCTGCCGGGGACGGCCCCGGCGGCATCCGCGTTCTCGATGACGCCCCACGGGGTGTTGTCGACGGCGGAAGCGGGTAACGCGGAGGCCGCGCCGAGCGCGAGGGCGACGACGGCTATCGCGCCGGCGCCGGCGAACCTGCGGCGGGTGGTACGCATCACTGACATGCGAGGGTCCTCCTCTTGGTGGTGCGTTGCGGGGGGTCGACGGGCCCCTCGGACACGACGCCGGACCATGCCGGTAGACATGACCATGACAAGCCGCCGTGCTCAACGGGCCGTCGCCTCCGAAAGGTTGACCCACCCCCGCGCCGTCCCACAAGAGGACAACGGACGCGTAACATCCGTGCCATACAACGGCCATGAAAGGGCAAAGGTGCTCCGCACATGACGCACGCACTTCCCGGATACCTCTGCCCCGAGGACGGCACGCGCGCGGACGTCCGGACCGCGCCCTGGTGCTGCCCGGTCTGCGAGGGCCCCTGGGACCTCGACTTCGCACCGAATCCGGCCGGCGTCCTGGATCCGGCCTCCGGACCCCCCTCGCTGTGGCGCTACGCCTCCGCCCTGCCGCTACCGGGCGCTTTCGCCGTCACCCTCGCCGAGGGGCACACCCCGCTGGTACCGCTCGCCGAGCGGATTCACGCCAAGCTCGACTTCCTCATGCCGACGCTGTCCTTCAAGGACCGGGGCGCCGTCATGCTCGCCGAGGTGGCCCGCCGGCTGGCCCCGGACCGGGTGGTCGCGGACAGCAGCGGCAACGCGGGAACCTCCGTCGCGGCGTACTGCGCGCGGGCCGGCCTGAGTTGTGAAGTTTTCGTGCCCGAGGCAACCTCGAAGAAGAAGACCGAGCAGATCCGCGCCCACGGGGCGACCGTACGCGTCGTCCCGGGCGGGCGCGAGGACACCGCCCTGGCCGCCCGACGGGCCGCCGACACCCCCGGCGTCTTCTACGCGAGCCACGTCTTCAACCCGTACTTCCTGCACGGGACGAAGACGTACGCGTACGAGATCTGGGAGGCCCTCGGCGGACGGCTGCCCGAGGCCCTGGTGCTCCCCGTCGGCAACGGCACCCTGCTGCTGGGCGCCGCGCTGGCCGCGGAGGAGCTGGCCCGGCGCGGCGTACGACCGCCCGCGCTGATCGCCGTACAGGCCGAGGCCGTGGCACCGCTGGCGAACGCCTTCGCCGCCGGCGCCGAGGACGTCGAACCCGTGGAGCAGCGGCCCACCCTGGCGGAGGGCATCGCCATCCCGGCCCCGCCGCGCGCCCGGCAGATCCTGGCCGCGGTACGCAAGTCCGGGGGGACCTTCCTGACGGTCCCCGACGATCGGCTGCGCGCCGCCCAGCGGGACCTCGCCCGGCGCGGCCTCTTCGTGGAACCGACGGCGGCGGCCTGCTGGGCCGCAGTGGGCCCCGGCGCTCCCGGGGACCCGCTCCAGGGCCGTACCGCCGTCCTGCCGCTGTGCGGGGCCGGCGCCAAGTCGGGTCTGGCCCCGGCCCCGTAGGAGCGCCCCCGGACCCCGGCGCGCCGGGGCCGATCGTCGGCGCGGGACCGGTCGTCGGCGCGGGACCGGCCGTCGGCGCGGGGCCGGCTGGGGGGCCGGTCGTCGCGGACCGTCGTGGGCGGGGCCGGTCGTCGGGGGCCGGTCGTGTCGGAAATCCGCCGGACCCGGGCGGCGCGATCTGTTGAACTGACCCCATGACCACCACACACGACCTGACCGCCCGCGCCGAGGCCTTCGCCGCACTGCACGTCCCCGGCTCCCCCCTCGCCCTCGCCAACGCCTGGGACGTCGCCAGCGCCCGCGTCGTCGAGGCGGCCGGCTCCCCCGCCGTCGCCACCACCAGCGCGGGCGTCGCCTGGTCCCTGGGCGCGGCCGACGGGGACCTCCTGGCCCGCGACCGGGCCCTGGACCTGATCGGCCGGGTCGTCGACGCGGTCTCCGTACCCGTCACCGCCGACATCGAGGGCGGCTTCGGCGCCGACGCCGAGGCCGTCGGCGAGACGATCACCGGGGTCCTGGCGGCCGGCGCGGTCGGCGTGAACATCGAGGACGGCACCCGCTCCCCCGCCGAGTTCGCCGAGCGGCTCGCCGCGGCGCGGGCCGCCGCCGACTCCGCCGGGGTCCCGCTGTACGTCAACGCCCGCATCGACACCTTCCTGTTCGGTCTCGGCGCCCCGGAGTCCCGGCTCGACGAGACCCTCTCCCGCGCCGCCGCCTACCTCCGGGCGGGTGCCACCGGCGTCTTCGTGCCCGGGGTCGTCGACCCGGCCGTGATCACCGAGCTGGTCAAGGGCGTCGGGGCGCCGCTGAACGTGCTCGCCGCCCCCGGCGCGCCGACGGTCTCCGAACTCGCCGCCCTCGGGGTGGCGCGCGTCAGCCTCGGCAGCTGGGTCGCCGAGACGGCCTACGCCGTGGCCCGTCGCGCCACCGAGGAAATCCTCGCCGGCGGCGGCTACGGGGCGCTCGCCGGGGCCCTCCCGTACGGGGAGCTGAACGCCCTGCTCAAGGGCTGAGAAATCGAGGGGACGCGGCCGTGGGCCGACCGTACGATCCGCTCATGAACAGAGCGAGCCCGGTGGACACCTCGCCGACCGCGCCGACCGCGTCCGCGCGGCGCACGGGCGGCGCGGTGTGGACCGCCCTCACCCTCGTGTACGTGGTCTGGGGGTCGACCTACCTCGGCATCCGGATCGTCGTCGAGACCATGCCGCCGTTCCTGTCGGCCGGGGCCCGGTTCATCACCGCCGGGCTCGTCCTGGCCGTGGCCGTCACCGTGCGGTTCGGCCCGGGCGCGCTGCGCGTCACCCGTCGGCAGCTCGCCTCCACCGTCCTGGTCGGGCTGCTGCTGATCCCCGGCGGCAACGGCCTGGTGGCCCTGGCCGAGACCTCGGTGCCGTCCGGGCTCGCCGCGCTGCTGGTGGCGTCGGTCCCGATGTGGGTGGTGCTGCTGCGCGCGGGCAGCGGGGACCGCCCCCGCGCGTGGACCCTGGTCGGGGTGCTGGTGGGCCTCGCCGGCCTGGCGGTGCTGATCGGCCCCGGGCTGAGCGGGGAGGTCCGGCTCTCGGGGGTGCTGCTCGTGCTGGCGGCCTCCGTGAGCTGGTCGCTGGGCTCCTTCTCGGGCTCGAAGCTGTCGACGCCGACGAACCCCTTCACCGGCAGCGCCTACCAGATGCTGGTCGGCGGGGTCGCCGGGATCGCGATCGGGCTGCTGCGCGGGGAGGGCCGCGGCCTGGACGTGGGCTCCTTCTCCACCGCCTCCTGGGTGGCCCTGGCCTACCTGGCGCTGATCGGCTCGGCGGTGGGCTTCACCGCGTACGCGTGGCTGCTGCGGTCGGCGCCGCTGTCGCTGGTGTCCACGTACGCCTACGTCAATCCGGTGGTCGCCGTCGCGCTGGGCGCGCTGATCCTCGACGAGGCCCTGACCTGGCCGATCCTGGCCGGCGGCGGGATCGTGGTGGCGGCGGTCGGCGTGATCGTCAGTACGGAACGGCGCAAGGCCGGGCCACCGGCCGCCCCCGCTCCCGCCCCCGACCCGGCCCCGGATCCGGACCCGGCCGCCGAGCCCGGCTCCGCTCAGCCCCGCGCGGCCCGCTCGTAGAGGGCCTTGGCCCGGTCGTCGTAGAGCGCGGCGGTGGAGTCCACGTCCGTGTCCCCGCCGCTCAGGACGCCGATCAGGCGCCCCGGGCTGCCCGTGCCGCCCCGGTCGGCGATCCAGGGGCTGCCGCTGGTGCCCGTCCAGAAGCCGGCGCAGCTGATGTACAGCATGGCGGGGTCGTCCAGGTCGTGGCGGGTCTGGGTGGTGCAGGACACCGGCTTGTTCTGCGGGTTGTGTTCGGACTCCGGGTAGCCCACGACGGTGACGTCGCGTTCGTAGCCGGAGGTCCAGTCGGGCGTCGGGGCCTCGCCGCGGCC
The DNA here is from genome assembly GCF_055584445.1 of Streptomyces sp. NPDC103540. Classification (NCBI taxonomy): domain Bacteria; kingdom Bacillati; phylum Actinomycetota; class Actinomycetes; order Kitasatosporales; family Streptomycetaceae; genus Streptomyces; species Streptomyces sp. NPDC103540. Next base: position 140,766 of record NZ_JBVJMA010000015.1, on the reverse strand, counting down.
GACCCGCTCCTGGACGCCGCGCCCGTCCTCGTCCGGGTCGATGGTGAGGAAGGCGTAGTCGGCGGTCTCGTCGCCCCACTTCGTCCACCGCTCGTCGACGTGGATGGCGCGGACCTTCCACGTGCCGAGGGGTTGGGTGCCCGAGCCCTCGCCGGAGAAGGCGGGGGCGAAGGAGAGCTCGCCGATGGCGAGGCCGTCGTGGGCGACCTCGCCCGGCTGTCCGTCCTCGCCGGCGGGGGCCACGCAGTGCGCGGCGGTGGCGACGACGTTGCCCTTCGGGCTGTCGACCACGCTCGCCGTGCACCAGTGTTCGCCGCCCGCCATCAGCACGCCCACGGTCGGGAAGGGGTGCACCGGCCGCTCGGCGGACGCCGTGAGGAACACGGCGGCGCACACCGCCGTGATGCCCGCCGCGGCCGCGGCCGAGGCCCCCTTCACCACCGGGCTCACGGCACGGCGGGGTCGGGTGTCGGTCCCTGCATCACCTTGCTGATCCACGCCAGGGAGCCCTCCCTCATGCCACGTACGTACGACTTTCCGTTGTGCTCACCATCCTGGATCACCTGGAGCGAGGTGTGCACGGGGCCCCTGCCGTACTCCTTCATGAACTTCTCGGCCAGATCGCGACCGCTCTCCTTGGTGCCGATCTGGAAGTTCACGTAGACGTCCGGACCGCCGGCCTTGATCAGCTTCTCGGCCAGGCGTTCCGGGTTGTTCGCGTCCATGGCCTGCCGGTTCCCCTTCCACAGTGGGGAGTCGGGGACGATGTCGACGCCGCTGGCGATGACCGCCTTGAAGCGGTCGGGGTACTTCATGACCTGCTTGAGGCCGTTGAACCCGCCGGCCGAGGAGCCCATGAAGGCCCAGCCGTCGCGGGAGGTGAAGGTGCGGAAATTGGCCTTCGCGAAATCCGGGACGTCCTCGGCCATCCAGGTGCCCATCCTGGGCTCTCCGGGGATGTCCGAGCCGTCGAAGTGGTGCTTGGTGTCGGCGTTGGTCACCGGCATGACGAGGATGAAGGGCAGGCTGGTGCCCGCCGCGGCCCCGTCCGCGACGGCCTGCTGGAGGCCGAGGCCGGGGCCGGTCCCCCAATAGTTCGTGGGGTAGCCGCGGCCGCCGGGCAGGGAGATCAGCACCGGGAAGGCGCTCTTGGCGTACCGGGGCTCGTCGTACTCCTTCGGCACCCACACCCACACGTCACCGGTGAAGCCGGACTTCGCGCCGACCAGGGTGGTCTTGGCGATCTGCGTGCCGTCGGGCAGCCGGCTGGTGCGGGCGAACTCGGCCTTGGGACCCGTGGGCATCAGCACCCCGGGACGGATGTCCTCGGCGGCGGCCGACTCCTGGATCTTCCCGAAGGACACCGGATCCCCTATGTCGGAGAACAGGCCGAACTTGTACGCGGCGCCGCCCCCGGCGGCGAGGACGGCCGCGAGGCCGCCGACGAGGATGATCTGGCGCAGGCGCTTGGGGCGACGGCGGGCCTTGGTCACGGTGCCGCCGTCGCCTTGCTGGTCATACTGCACGGATTTGTTCCCGTTCCTTCTCCGGCGCCCTGGTTGGACGCGGGTCGGACCGATAGGTCCCCCTTACACCCCTGACAGAGGTGTGAACGAGCGGAAGGGTTGCCTGGGACCGGGGTGACGTGGCGCGTGCCACGTCGCGCCCCCGTGCGGGGCGGTCGGGGCGGGGCGGCTCAGCCGGCCTCGGGCTTGGGGCCCTTCAGGACCTTGCTGACCTCGGCGAGCGCGCTCTCCTTCATGCCCCGGACGTAGTCCCAGCCGTTGTGGTCGCCGCCCTTGATCTCGTGGATCGTGACCTTGATCGGGCCCTTGCCGAACTGCTGCTGGAACTTGTCCAGGCGGGCCCGGCCGCCCTCCTTGGTGCCGTACTGGAAGGCGACGTGGACGTCGGGGCCCTTGGTGTCGATCAGCTTCTGCGCGAGCTTCTCGGGGTTGTTCGCGTCCATCTCCGCCTGGTGGCCCTTCCACAGCGGGGAGTCCGGGACGATCTCGCCGCCGTTGGCGATGACGGCCTTGAAGCGGTCGGGGTGCTGCATGACCTGCTTGAGGCCGACGAAGGCGCCGGAGGAGTTGCCCATGAAGGCCCAGCCCTCGCGGGACTTGTAGGTGCGGAAGTTCTTGCGGGCGAAGTCCGGCACGTCCTCGGCCATCCAGGTGCCCATCTTGGCCTGGCCGGGTATGTCGGCGCCGTCGTAGTAGTACTTGTTGTCCGGGTTGAGCACCGGCATGACGAGGATGAAGGGCAGGCTGGTGCCCGCCGAGGCGCCCTCGGCGACGGCCTTCTGGAGGCCGAGGCTGCGGTCGGACCAGTAGTTGGCCGGGAAGCCGTTGCCGCCGGGCAGGGCTATGAGGACCGGGAAGGCGCTCTTGGCGTACTTCGGGTCGTCGTACTCCTTGGGGGCCCAGACCCAGACGTCGCCCTCGAAGCCGGACTTGGCGCCCGCCAGGCGGGTCTTCGCGATGATCGTGCCGTCGTCGAGCTTGGCGGTCTGCTTGAACTCCGACCTCGGACCGGACGGCATGAGCACGTCCGGGTCACCGCTCGGCTTGCCCGCGGGCGCGGAGGGGTCGGAACCCTTCTTCCCGGCGCTCGCGTCCGCGCCGCCGGCCGGGCTCTTGCCGAAGCTGACGGCCTCGCCGTTGCCCGAGAACCACTCGTACTTCCAGGCGGCGAAGCCTCCGCCGCCCAGGGCCAGCACGCAGGCGACGCCCGCGCCGATCCATATCGCGCGCCGGGACTTCCCGCTCCCCCGACCGCTCCCGCGCGGGGGCTCGGGCTCGTAGCCGGACGACTGCTGCGGGTACTCGTGCACGAACTTCGCTCCGAACGGTCATGCCTGCCCCGGGGCGGGGCAGGACGGGTGGACATCCCCTACGTTGGGATGGGGGAACGGCCCACGAAGTTCCAAATGCTCGCAAAAACCTGTGACGAACGTCGACACCGGCCCCGGCCCCCGAACGTCACGGCGGGGTCGCCCCGGCGCCGCCCCCGCGTCACCTCAGGGTGTCGAGCACGTCCGCGCACCGCCCCAGCAGCTCGACGAGCCGCTCCCGTTCCTCCTCGGAGAAGGCGTCGGCGAGCGCCCGCTCCACCCGCACGGCGGCCACGTCCGCCTGCTCCATCACCTCGCGGCCCCGCGGCGTCAGCCGCGTCTCCAGCACGTTGCGGTGCCATTCGTGCGGGGTCCGCTCGATGAGCCCGCGCTCGTCCAGGTTCTTCAGCACCGTGTTCATGGTGGGCGGCGTGACCCCGCAGAGCCGGGAGAGCGCCGCGGCGGAGATGCCCGGCTTCTCGGCCAGCCAGAGCAGCGCGGCGTACTGCGGAACCGTTACTGCGGCCGGCTTGAGCGCGGCGGACTTCGCCGCGAGGAGCGCCTGCTCGGCGCGCTTCACGTGCGCGCCGATCCGCTCCTCGGGGGGCATGGAGGTCATGGGCGCATCCTACGACCCTTGCCAAGCATTAGAACCCTAACTACTCTTCGAGCACACTCGATCGAACGGATGCACATATGCCGAAGTCCTCGAAGCTTTCCCGGCTCGCCACCCTGACCACCGTCGCGGCCCTGGCCCTCGGCGCCCTCGGCGCCCTCGGCACCGCGGGCGCCGCCCCCGCCGCGGCCGGCGGGGCCCCGACCGTCTCCACCGCGTTCACCCTCCCCGGCGCGAAGGTCTTCCCCGAGGGCATAGCCACCGACGCGCGCACGGGTGCGGTCTACGTCGGCTCCTACGCGGACGGCACCGTGTACCGCGCCCGCCCCGGGGCCCGTACGGCCGAGGTCTTCCTCCCGGCCGGCCGCGACGGCAGGCGCACGGCGAACGGCCTGCGCGTCGACGCCGCCCGGCACCGGCTGTGGGTCACCGACTCCACCGCCGGGGTGTCCGTGTACGACACCCGGTCGGGCGCCCGCCTGGCGCACTTCGAGGTGCCGGGCGAAGGCCCCCGCTTCGTCAACGACCTGACCCTCACCCCGGACGGCACCGCCTACCTGACGGACAGCGTCCGCGCGGTGGTCTACCGCGTCACCCCGGCCGAACTGCGGACCGGCTCGGGCCCGCTCACCGTGGCGCACGACCTGAGCGGACACCTCGCGCCGTCGCCGGCCGGGAGCTTCGCGCTGAACGGCATCGTCTCCGACCCCGCGGGCCGCTACCTCCTGACGGTCGACATGACCGCGGGCGAGCTCCACCGCGTCGACCTGCGCACCGGTGCGATCGGCCGCGTCGCCCTGAGCGGCGGCGACCTGAAGGCCGCCGACGGCCTCGACCTCGCCGCCGGCGGCGTCCTGCGGGTGGCCCAGAACCTGCCGAACACCCTGACCCGCTGGCAGCTGAGCGCCGACGGCACCCGCGCCCGCCTGGTCCGCTCCGTCACGGACGCGTCGCTCCAGATCCCGACGACCCTGGCGCACACCCCGGGGCGCACCCTGGTGGTGCGCTCCCAGTTCGACAGGGACGGCGGCCCGATGAACCCGACCACGGGCGCCCCGACGACCTTCACGGTCGCGGCGGTGCGGGGGCTCTAGGGGGCTCCGGGGGGGGCTCCGGGCGGGGGGTTCAGCTCGGGTCGGAGAAGGCGTGGACGCCCCTGATCCGACCGTCCTCGAACAGGGCGACGTCGGTGCCCACCAGCACCGGGGCGCCCTCCTCCCCGAAGGCCCACCCGAAGCGGGCCTGCTCGTGGTGGCCGTCGACCTTTCCCGTCAGGGAGAACGAGACCCCCGGCGGGAAGCTCGCCCGCAGCCGCGCGAGGTGCTCGACGAGCGCCTCGCGCCCGCGCACCCGTACGTCGGGGTCGCAGTATTCGGCGTCCTCGGTGAACAGCACCTCGACGCCGGTTCGCCGCCGCCCGTCGTCGACCTCGTTGACGATCCCGATGAACGCCTCGATCAGCCCCTGGTAGTCCATCCCCCCAGCCTGCCGGCGCCCCCCGGAGCCCTCCTGGACTCCGGCCGAACCGGTCGACGAAGTACGCGCTAGTCGACGAAGTAGGAGTCGTGGCGCACGAAGAACTCCGCGCGCTCCTCGTCCGTGGCGTCCGCCATGGCCGCCAGCCCCTCGAAGTACTCCTCGCGCGGGGCCCCCGGGGCGAAGATCATCAGCATCTCGGCGGGTGCGTCGGAGTCGTTGCGGAAGGCGTGCAGACCGCCCTGGGGCACGTAGAGGAAGTCGCCCTTGCCCGCGTCGACCCACCGCTCGCCGTCGAACAGCCGGACCGTGCCGTCGAGCACGAAGAACGACTCCGAGATCGTCTTGTGGAAGTGCGTCTTCGGACCGCCGGCCCGCGCGCTCATCTCCACCCGGTAGAGCCCGAACTCCCCGCGCGTGGAGGCCTTCGTCGCCAGGTAGTGCATCGCGTCCCCGCCCGCCGCCCCCAGCTCGGGCGGCGTGTCCACGGTCCGGAAGACCGCGCTGACCTCGCCCTGCTCGCGGTGGTACACCTGCTCCGGATACTCCGGATACGACATCGGATCCCCCTGGTCGCCGGTCCCGCCGGAAGCCTCCGCTCCCGGCCGTGATCAACACCCGGCCCGGCCCGGTATTCCCGCGCGGCGACCGGTCGGCGAGACTGCGCGGGTGAGTCGCCACCGCCCTTCGCCGCCCCACCCGCTCCCCGAACCCGGACGGGCCGACGTCACGCCCTCCCGCCTCGCACACCTCATCAGCCGGCTCGACGACTCGACGGGCCCGTCCTACGACGCCCGCGCGGAGCTGATCCGCATCGGCGCCGAAGCCGTACCCGCCCTCATCGACGGCCTGCCCTCCCTCGACGCCTTCGGGCAGCTGACCGCCATCGAGGTCTTCGAGGAGGTGGCCGACCCCCGCTGCGGGCCCGCCCTCGTCGGCCTGCTCGACAGCGAGGACGCCGCCGTCCGCGAATGGGCCGCCATCGCCCTGACGGACCTGAGGATCGACGGGGCCGTCGCACACGTCCGCCGCGCCTATCGCGCCTGCCTGGACCGGCGCACCCCGCCCGACCGGAGCGAACCCGACGGACTGCGCTGGGCCCTGACCACCCTCGGCGCCCGCACCCCCGTGGTCCCGGCCCTCACCGCGCGCCTGCGCTCCATACCCCCGGACGAGGCCCCCGGCTGGCCCTCGGCGCACTTCGCCGCGATCGTCGACGACCTGGCCGACCACGCCCAGGTGATCCTCCACTCGCAGTTCCGACGGGTGACCGCCGGCCGCGCGTACGACCTCTCCGGCACCTCCCTGGACCGGGAACTCGACTGGGACGCGCCCTGGGAGCACCTGGTCGAGGAGTCCCGCACCTGGTCCCTGCTGGAGGCCTCCGAGGCCCCGGTCGCCGACGACATCCTCGTCGCCCCCACCTGGATCGACCGCAGCGACCTGCACCCGGAGGGGTGACCGCCGCCGTCACGAAACCCGCCGAGAGCCACGTGACGAGGATGTACGGGAGCCTCCCGCGCCACCTCGCCCTGAACGGCGCACATCGGACACCCCTCGTCCGCGTACGACACCTGACGGTCACGACGAAGGGGCCGACGCCCGACGGAGTCGACCCCTTCCGAAGGTTCCCGCGGTCAGTAGTGGTACCGAGCCGCAAGGATGATGATCTCCCTCTCCGTCACCAGGTAGACGAGGCGGTGCTCGTCGTCGATCCGCCGCGACCACGCGCCGGGCAGGTGGTACTTCAAGGGTTCGGGCTTGCCGATCCCCGAGAAGGGGTCACGCCTGACGTCCTCGATGAGCTTGTTGATCCGGGCGAGCATCTTGCGGTCGCTCTTGAGCCAGGACGTGTAGTCCTCCCAGCCCTGATCCTCGAAGACAAGCCTCACCCGGCACCCGCACCCGCGTCCGCCGAGTCCGGATCGATCAGTTCTCGCTCCGACACGTTGATGTTCGCCAGGGCATTCTCGTACGCCTTGAGCAGCCGGCGGGCGTTCGCCGGAGAGCGCAGCAGGTAGGAGCCCTCGCGCAGGGCCGCGTAGTCCTCGGCCGAGACGAGCACGGCGTTGCCGTGCTTCGAGACGATCTCGATGGCCTCGTGATTCTCGTTGACCTTCTTGATCAGCGGAAAGAGTTCCCTGCGGGCTTCGCTGGCGGTTATGGACATGGCCTGACCTCTTCCCCGAAGTGGTACTTGATAACGTACCACTTCGGCACTCCTTGGGCAGGGAGAGCCGGGTGACGAGAGGTGCCGCGGGGTCGCGCTTCCCGGCGCCATCCCGGCACGGGAAACGGTCAGGGGTCCGACTCCGAAGAGCCGACCCCCTTTGAGCTGCACGTTTGCCAGATCATCCGCATCACGGCAGGCAGCCGACCAACACGTCGAAGCGGAATGTCTGCCGCCCGATCCTGACCTGCGGCGGAGCCCCGTCCGGGGCTCCGACCAGCCATTTCCCTGTTGGCATGCGTTGGCTCCCGATGACTGTTTAGGACAGTCCGGCGGACTGGCTACGGACTGGCCGGGGGTGCCGTGGCGGAGAAATCCATGGCACACCGGCGGGACCTACGACGAGACTGCGCAGGTGAGCGACCGCTACACCTTGCCCCTGCTGCGGACACCGCGTGCTCGACGCCGTGCTCGGCTCGTATGAGATCCTGGCGAGCCTGAAGATCGAGGACGCGGTCGAGCCCCTGCGGCGCGCCTACCGCGCCTGCCTGGAGCGGCAGACTCCACACGACGAGTCCGAACACGTCGCCATCCGCTGGGCCCTGACCGACCTCGACGCCCGCAGCCCCGTCGTCCCCTCCCCGACCGCCCGCCTGCGCGCCGGTACCGGACCGGACAGCCCCGGCTGGCCCTCGTCCCACTTCGCGGAGATCGTCGACGACCTGGCCGACCACTCCCAACTGATCCTCTACTCCCGGTTCCGGCGAGTGGCCGCCAGCCACACGTACGGCGTCTCCGGCCCCGGCCTCGACTGGCAGCTCGACTGGCCTGCGCCCTGGAAGCACCTGGTCGAGGAAGCCCGCACATGGTTCCTCCTGGAAGCCACCGAAGCCCACGGCGCCGACACCATCTTCGTCGCTCCCACCTGGATCGACCGCACCGACCTACACCCGGAGAGGTGACCGACGCCGTTCCGGCACCCCGAGGAGACCGGCTACGGCTACGTGATCGAGCGCCGACGGCCGGCGATACGCGTCGGTGAGGGCGAACAAGCGGCTCACAGCGACGGTGACGTTCCTCGTGTGCTGCTTCGGGGCGTCCCGGTCGTGGTGCCCAAAGACCTGACAGGAATCGACTTCAGTACGGCGAACATCCGACGCGACAGTGAGCAGGATGCCGCTTGGAGCGATTCCCCCCTCCGAAGTGGTGACGTCGTCCTGGCGCGCAGCGGAGAGCTGGGGCGAGCCGCTGTGTCCTGCCTGCAGTCGAAGCCCAAACGGAGCGTCGGCCTATCAGGGCGGTCATGAGGGCGGCTGGAGCAGGGAGGAGGAGCAGGATGCCGATGACCTGCCCAAGCCTCTGGCCCCTTCCCGGGGCCACCGTTCGACGTGACTGATATTTTACGATGATCGCAACCTGGTGGGGGGAAGCCGCCGGGGCTTGGAGATCAGGAAGACAATGCGCATTGCCCAGATCCTCGACAAGATCGACTCCGGCGACATCGCCCTGCCGGAATTCCAGCGCGGATATGTATGGACCCGCGACCAGGTACGCGGATTCTTCCAGTCCCTCTATCGCAGCTACCCGATCGGCGGCTTTCTCACCTGGGGAACCAAGGTTGAAAGCACCCAGACCAGAGGGGTCCGGGCCGACAGGGACGGCACTGTAAACCTTCTGCTGGACGGGCAGCAGCGAGTGACCACGCTCTACGGCGTGACCCGCGGTCGGCCTCCCCACTTCTTCGAGGGGAACCCCGCAACGTTGACAGGGCTGCACTTCAACCTGGATACAGAGACGTTCGAGTTCTACGCACCGGCGAAGATGAAGGACAACCCCTTGTGGTTGGACGTCACCTCTCTCCTTCGCAACGGTCTGAGCACCCACCTGCAGACGGTGAACCAACTGGCTGACGGAGACACCGAGGTGCTGTCCACCTACATCGAACGCCTGAACCGCATCACCCAGATCATGGACCGAGAGGTCCACATCGACGAAGTCACAGGTGAGGACAAGACCATCGATGTCGTCGTCGAAATCTTCAACCGGGTGAATTCCGGCGGCACCAAGCTCTCCAAAGGCGATCTGGCCCTGGCTGCGATCTGCGCCTCATGGCCGGAAGCCCGGCCGACGATGAACGGGGCCCTGACGACTTGGTCCGCGGCAGGGTTCGACTTCAAGCTCGACTGGCTGTTGCGCAATGTCAACGCAGTGCTCACCGGCGAGGCGCAGTTCTCGAAGCTCGCAGAAGTTGGAGTCCTGCCCTTCCAGGCCGGCTTGAAAGGGACCATCGACTCCGTCGACTACATGCTCAACGCGCTGGGCGGACGGCTGGGGCTCGACCACGGAAGGGTCATCAGTGGCCGGGGAGCCTTTCCTGTCATGAGCCGTCTGCTCCACATCCACGGCGGACGATTCCCTGACGGGACAACCCGCGACCGGCTCTTCTACTGGTATGTCCACAGCTTCCTGTGGGGCCGTCACACGGGAGCGACGGAAACTACGCTCAATCAGGATCTGAAGGCGCTCGACGACGGCGGAGTCGAGCTGCTCATCGACGTGCTGCGACGCAGTAACGGCGGACGACTGCAGGTGAGCCCCGACGACTTCGCAGGTGCCAGCATGGGATCGCGCTTCTACCCCCTGCTGTACATGCTCACGCGGGTCCACGGCGCGCAGGATCTGGACAGCGGGGTACCACTGCGGGACGGCATGCTGGGCCGACTGAACTCCCTCCAGGTGCACCACATCTTTCCCAAGGCTCGCTTGCGCGCGTATGGGTACAGTCACGCCGAGATCAACGCGGTGGCCAACTTCTGCTTCCTCACGCAGGACACCAACCTACGGGTTGGGGCCAAGAATCCCGCGGAGTACCTTGCGGAGATCACGATGCGTATGCCGGGCGCGCTGGAATCACAGTGGATCCCGGTGGATCCGGAACTCTGGCGCGTTGAAAACTACCCGAAGTTCCTGGCCGCGCGTCGCGAACTCCTGTCGTACGCCGCAAACGACTTCTTGGACGCGCTCCACGATGGCCCAGCCCCTGTAGACCTCGTCTCTCCCTCACGATCCGGCCTTCCGCGTACTGCTGTGGCGGTGTCCGAACCAACCTCGTTCGACGACGTTCCCGGCCTCGCGGCGCTCCTGCTTGAGGTCCAGGAAGCAGGATTCGCGACGCCCGACCTGGACAGCGAGGTGGTCGATCCCAGTACGGGTGAGGCGATCGCCATCGCCACCGCCTACTGGCCTCATGGCCTCCAGGAGGAGGTGGGCGGGTCCGTGGTCCTGGCCATCGACACGACGCCCGCAGAGCAGGCAGCGATGGAAGCGAGCGACTATCGCGTCTTCCACAGCGCCGACGCCCTGCGCCGGTACGTCAGGAACATGCGCGCCGAGCACGCATCAACGTGACCTGAGACAGACGAGATCGATCCGCACGGGATGCCGGGAGAAGCCACAACAGTGCCGCGCCCGGCACTCCCTCCACAACGGGCTCACGGTGAGGCAGCCCGATCATCACCACACGTCCGTTGTGTACACATGGCACACTCGGTACGCTTGAGCGCATGACACGGCCGCTGCCCACAGAGTCCATCCGCGACGTGCGCGCACACCTGGCTGAGGTCGTGGAGCGCGCGGATCGCGACGACGTACCCACGGTGATCACGCGCCGGGGCAAGGAAGTCGCCGCCGTCGTCTCCATTGAGGTGCTGCGCAAGTACCAGGAGTGGGAAGAGCGCGAGATCAACCGGATCATCGACGAGCGCATGGCCAACCCGGCTCCCGGCATCCCGATCGAGGACATCATGAGGGAGACACTGGCGCGAGGTGAGTGAGTACCGAACCGTCTTCCGGCCAGAGGCCCAGGCCGAGCTTCGGAAGATCCCTCGCGACATGGCGCTGCGCATCCTGGCCAAGCTGACCGAGCTGGAGAGCGACCCCCTCGGCTTCAACACCACCGCGCTCGTATCGCAGCCGGAACGCCGGCGACTGCGATTCGGCGACTACCGCGTCGTCTACACGATCGACAACGGGGAGCTCGTGGTGTGGGTCGTGCACGTCGGACACCGCTCCACGGTCTACGACACGTAGCTGCTCCCGTTCTGCGGACTGCTGCGGACAGCACGACGGCCTGACCTGCTTTCTCGCAGGTCAGGCCGTTTGTCCACGTCCAATCAGACGTTGAAGCGGAACTCCACCACGTCGCCGTCCTGCATGACGTAGTCCTTGCCTTCCATGCGGGCCTTGCCCTTGGCGCGGGCCTCGGTGACCGAGCCGCACTCGACGAGGTCCGCGAAGGAGATGACCTCGGCCTTGATGAAGCCGCGCTGGAAGTCGGTGTGGATGACGCCCGCCGCCTCCGGGGCGGTGGCGCCCTGCTTGATCGTCCAGGCGCGGGTTTCCTTCGGGCCGGCCGTCAGGTACGTCTGGAGGCCCAGGGTGGCGAAGCCGACGCGGCCGAGGGTGGCGAGGCCGGGCTCGTCCTGGCCGACCGACTGGAGGAGCTCCAGGGCCTCCTCGTCGTCGAGCTCCGCGAGGTCCGCCTCCAGCTTCGCGTTCAGGAAGATGGCCTCGGCCGGGGCGACCAGCGCGGACTGCTCCGCCTTGAAGGCGTCGTCCGTCAGCTCGTCCTCGTCCACGTTGAAGACGTACAGGAACGGCTTCGTGGTCAGCAGGTGCAGCTCGTGCAGGAGGTCGCCCTGCTCGGTGCCCTTGGTGATGCCCTTCGAGAAGAGGGTCTCGCCCGCTTCCAGGATCTTCTGGGCCTTCTCGACGGCGGCCAGAACGGCGACCTTGTCCTTCTGGAGGCGGGACTCCTTCGTCAGGCGCGGCACCGCCTTCTCGATGGACTGGAGGTCGGCGAGGATCAGCTCGGTGTTGATCGTCTCGATGTCGTCCTTCGGCGAGACCTTGCCGTCGACGTGGACGACGTTCTCGTCCTTGAAGGCGCGGATGACCTGGCAGATCGCGTCCGACTCGCGGATGTTCGCGAGGAACTTGTTGCCGAGGCCCTCGCCCTCCGAGGCGCCGCGCACGATGCCGGCGATGTCGACGAAGTCGACGGTGGCGGGCAGGACCTTGTGCGAGCCGAAGATGCCCGCGAGGACGGCCAGACGCGGGTCCGGCACGCCGACGACGCCGACGTTCGGCTCGATGGTGGCGAACGGGTAGTTGGCCGCCAGCACGTCGTTCTTGGTCAGGGCGTTGAACAGGGTCGACTTGCCGACATTCGGCAGGCCGACGATTCCGATCGTGAGCGACACGTTGGCGACTTCCCGTAGCTGGAGGGGGCGGCGGCCCGGAGTGGGCCGTCGGACAGTTTACTTTCCGATGAGCGCCGGTGGATGTACGCGTGTCCAGGCGGCCACTCGGTGCCCTCCCGCCTAGTTTGGTGGGGTGGAGCAATACAGGATGCGTTCGGTACCTCACCCTCAGGCGCGACGGCCCCGTCCCCCGGCCGCCGGGCCGGCCCGGCGGATGCCGCGGCCCATGCTGACCGGTCTCGGCGGCGGGCTGTTCGCCTGCGTGGCGATGCTGCTGGTCGCCGGGGTCTCCTGGCTGCTCTTCGACTCCTCGCTCTTCGCGTACGGGTTGCTGTTCCTGCCCGTCGCCGCCGCGACCGCCGTCTGGGTGAGGCCGGCCGACCTGATCACCGCGCCCATCTCCGTGCCGATCGCCTTCGCCGCCGGGGTGTGGCCCGTCTCCGGCGGCTCCGGCGGCTTCGGCGGGGAGCTGATGGGGGTGGTGTCCGCGCTGTCCCTGCACGCGGGCTGGCTGTACGCGGGCACGCTCGTCGCCGCCCTGATCGCGCTGGTGCGCCGGGCCGCGCTCAGCGGCCGCAGGCGGGCCGCGGCGGCCCGGCGCAGCAGTACGGCGTAGGAGGAGCGGGGCGGCCGGGGACGGCTACGCGGCGCCCCGCGCGGCCATCGCCGCGCCCACGATGCCCGCGTTGTTCTGGAGCTCGGCGGGGACGATCGGGGCCCGGACGTGGTCCTTGACCAGCGGCAGGAACTTCTCCGGCTTGCGGCTCACCCCGCCGCCGAGGATGAACAGGTCGGGCGAGAAGAGCATCTCCACGTGGGCCAGATAGCGGGCCAGCCGGTGCGACCAGCGCTCCCAGCTGAGGTCCCCGTCCTCCTTGGCCTTGACCGAGGCCCGGGTCTCCGCGTCGTGACCCTTGAGCTCCAGGTGCCCCAGCTCGGTGTTGGGCACGAGCACCCCGTCGCGGAAGAGGGCGCTGCCGATGCCGGTGCCCAGGGTCAGCAGCAGCACCGTGCCCGCCACGCCGCGGCCCGCCCCGTGGGTGATCTCGGCGACGCCGGCCGCGTCGGCGTCGTTGAGGACCGTCACAGGGCGCCCGTCGAGCCGTGAGGAGAGCAGGGCCGCCGCGTCCAGGCCGACCCAGGCCTTGTCGACGTTGGCGGCCGTGCGGGTGATGCCGTTGGTGACCACGCCCGGGAAGGTGACGCCGACCGGGCCGCTCCAGTCGAAGGCGCCGACCACCTCGGCGACGCATCCGGCCACCCCGTCGGGGGTGGCCGGGTGGGGGGTCAGTACCTTGTGCCGCTCCTGCGCGAGCTCGCCGCGCTCCACGTTGACGGGAGCGCCCTTGATGCCGGAACCGCCGATGTCCACACCGAAGATCTGCATGGAATCACCGTACGAACGAGCCGCGCCCGTAGCTACTCGTCGGAGCCGCCGGCCGCTACTTGTCGGAGCCGTCGGCCACCAGCTCGGCCGCCACGGCGCGCAGGTCGCGGCGCAGTTCCTTGGGCAGCGAGAAGGTGATGGACTCCTCGGCGGTCTTGACGATCTCCACGTCCGCGTAACCGCGGGCCGCGAGCCACTCCAGGACCTCCTCGACGAGCACCTCCGGCACCGAGGCGCCCGAGGTCAGGCCGACCGTGGTGACGCCCTCCAGCCAGGCCTCGTCGATCTCGCTCGCGAAGTCGACCAGGTGGGCGGCCCTGGCGCCCGCGTCCTTGGCGACCTCGACGAGGCGGATGGAGTTCGAGGAGTTCTTCGAACCGACGACGATGACCAGGTCGGAGTCGGCGCCCATGACCTTGACCGCCGCCTGCCGGTTGGAGGTGGCGTAGCAGATGTCGTCGCTCGGCGGGGAGACCAGCAGCGGGAACTTGGTCTTCAGCGCGTCGACCGTCTCCATCGTCTCGTCGACGGAGAGGGTGGTCTGGGAGAGCCAGACGACCTTGGACTCGTCACGGACGGTGACCTTGTCCACGTCGTGGGGGCCGTCGACGATCGTGATGTGGTCGGGGGCCTCGCCGGAGGTGCCGATGACCTCCTCGTGGCCCTCGTGGCCGATGAGGAGGATGTCGAAGTCGTCGTTGGCGTAGCGGATGGCTTCCTTGTGGACCTTCGTGACCAGCGGGCAGGTCGCGTCGATCGTCGCGAGCCGGCCGCGCGCCGCCTCCTCGTGCACCACCGGGGCCACGCCGTGCGCGGAGAACATCACGATGTTGCCCGGCGGGACCTCCTCCGTCCGTTCGACGAAGATGGCGCCCTTCTTCTCCAGCGTCTGGACGACGTACTTGTTGTGCACGATCTCGTGTCGGACGTAGACCGGCGCACCGTACTGCTCGAGGGCCTTCTCGACAGCGATCACGGCTCGGTCCACGCCCGCGCAGTAGCCGCGCGGGGCGGCGAGCAGGACGCGGCGGGATGCGGGAGCGGGGGCGGGAGCAGTCATACGCTCCATCGTACGGGGGTCTCCAGCAGGCCGGACGTCCCCCGTTCGGCAGAGACTTGCGGGGACGCGCAGGGATCCGGTCGAACGTCCGCACCGGAGATCACCCGGAGGAACGATGACATCCGCTACGGATTCCCGCCCGCCCGAGCCCACGGCGCTCCGGCGGAGTCTCGGCTTCCGGGACCTGGTCGTCTACGGGCTGCTCTTCATCGCCCCGATGGCCCCGGTCGGGGTCTTCGGCACGCTGGACGCCAAGTCGCACGGGGCCGTCGCCCTCGTCTACCTGGTCGCCACGGTGGCGATGGCCTTCACGGCCTTCTCCTACGCGCAGATGGTGCGGGTGGCCCCGCAGGCCGGCTCGGTGTTCACCTACGCCCGCAAGGGGCTGGGCGAGGGGCCGGGGCTGATCGCGGGGTGGATGGCGATGCTGGACTACCTGCTGATCCCGGCGGTGGCGTACCTGTTCTCGGGGATCGCGATGCACGCGCTGGTGCCGGCGGTCTCGCAGTGGGTGTGGACGGCGCTGGCCGTGGTGGTCACCACCGCGTTGAACCTGTGGGGCGTACGGGCGGCCGCCCGGGTGGGCTTCGCGGTGCTGGCCATGGAGATCGTGGTGCTGCTGGTGTTCCTGGTGGCGGCGGTGACGGTGCTGGTGCGCGACGGTGCCCGGCGGGGCTGGCTGTCGCCGCTGACCGGGGACGGCTCGCTGGGGTTCAGTACGGCGGCGGTGCTGGGCGCGGTGTCGGTGGCGGTCCTGTCCTACCTCGGCTTCGACGCCATCGCCTCGTTCGCGGAGGAGGTCACGGGCGGCGGTGCGCGGGTGGCGCGGGCGGTGTTGTTCTGCCTCGCCCTGACGGGGGTGCTGTTCATCGCGCAGACCTACCTGGCGGCGCTGCTGACGCCGGTCTCCTCGGCGGAGCTGGCCGCCGATCCGGCGAAGCAGGGGCCGGCCTTCTACGACAGCGTCGAGGCGTCGGTGGGGGTGTGGCTGCACGACCTGGTGGCGGTGAGCAAGGCCGTGGGGGCGGCGTTCGCGGCGCTGGCGGGGCAGGCGGCGGCCGGGCGGCTGCTGTTCGCGATGGCCCGGGAAGGGCGGCTGCCGCGCGCGCTCGCCCGCACCTCGCACGGCACCCCGCGGGTGGCGCTGCTGGTGGCGGCGACGGTGACGCTGGTGGCGGCGGTGTGGGCGGCGCGGCGCGACGACGGGCTGGACCACCTGGTCTCGGTGGTGGACGTGGGGGCGCTGGTGGCGTTCACCCTGTTGCACGCGTCGGTGGTCGGCTGGTTCGTGGTCAAGCGGGGCGGGGGCGCTCCCGTGTGGTGGAAGCACCTGGTGGTTCCGGTGCTGGGCGCGGTGGTGACGGTGGCGGTGATCGTCGAGGCGTCCCGGGCGGCGCAGCTGGTGGGGGCGGTGTGGCTGGCGGTGGGGCTCGTGGTGTTGTTCGTCCAGCGCGGCCGCCGCACGACCCGCCCCGCCGCCTGAGACGCTGTCAGCCGGGCCGGTTAGCCTGCCTGCATGGCTCTCAACACGTCGGCGGACGCGCCGCTCCCGGTCGGTCAGGTCTCCCGGCTGATCGGCGGCTGGATCGACCGGCTCGGGCAGGTCTGGGTGGAGGGGCAGATCACCCAGCTGAACCGGCGCCCGGGAGCCGGGGTGGTCTTCTTGACCCTGCGCGACCCCTCGCACGACATCTCGGTCGGCGTGACCTGCTTCCGGCAGGTCTTCGAGGAGGTCGCGGACGTGGTCACGGAGGGCGCGCGGGTCGTCGTCCTGGCCAAGCCGGAGTGGTACGCGCCGCGCGGACAGCTGTCCCTGCGGGTGACGGAGATCCGTCCGGTCGGCATCGGGGAGCTGCTGGCCCGCCTGGAGCGGCTCAAGCGGTCGTTGGCCTCCGAGGGGCTGTTCGCCCTGGACCGCAAGAAGCCCCTGCCGTTCCTGCCGCAGCTGATCGGACTGGTGGTCGGGCGGGCCTCGGCGGCGGAGCGCGACGTGCTGGAGAACGCCCGGCGGCGGTGGCCGGCGGTCCGGTTCGAGGTGCGCAACGTGGCCGTGCAGGGCGTCCACGCGGTACCGCAGGTGATCGAGGCCGTACGGGAGCTGGACGCCCGGCCCGACGTGGACGTGATCATCGTGGCGCGCGGCGGCGGCAGCGTGGAGGACCTGCTGCCGTTCTCGGACGAGGAGGTCGTACGGACCGTGGCGGCGGCCCGTACCCCCGTGGTCTCGGCGATCGGGCACGAGCCGGACTCCCCGCTGCTGGACCTGGTCGCCGACCTGCGGGCCTCCACCCCGACGGACGCGGCGAAGAAGGTGGTCCCGGACGTCGGGGAGGAGCTGGAGCGGGTGCGCCAGCTCCAGGGTCGGGGGCTGCGCGCCCTGCGCGGACTGCTCGACCGGGAGGAACGGGGACTGGCGCACGCGCTCGCCCGGCCGGTGTTCGTGCACCCGCAGCGGATGGTGGAGGCCCGGGAGGCGGAGTTGGAGGCCCTGCTCGGGCGCAGCCGGCGCACGCTCGGGCACCTGCTGGACCGGGCCGACTCGGAGCTGGAGCACACCCGGGCGCGGGTCGTGGCGCTGTCGCCGGCCGCCACCCTGGAGCGGGGGTACGCGGTGCTCCAGCGGGCCGACGGACACGTGGTGCGGGCGCCGGCGGAGGTGACGGCGGGCGAGCCGCTGCGGGCGCGGGTCGCGGCGGGCGAGTTCGCGGTTACCGTGACGGACGCGGCCCAGGACGCCGCCCAGGACGCGGCCCAGGATGGCGCCCGGGACGCGGCCCGGGACGGGGCCCGGGACGCGACCCGGGCCACCACCCCGCAAGCGCCCTCGGACACGGCCCCGGGTCCCGCGCCTCGGGCGTAGCCGCGTCCACGAACGGTCTCGACACACTCCGGCAACAATCTCGATGCACTACACACCTACTATTCAGGGAGCGATCACGGGAATGGCTGAAACCGATACGGCGCTGGGGTACGAGCAGGCCCGCGATGAACTCATCGAGGTCGTCCGCAAGCTGGAGGCCGGCGGCACCTCCCTGGAGGAGTCCCTGGCGCTCTGGGAGCGCGGCGAGGAGCTGGCCCAGGTGTGTCGTCGCTGGCTGGAGGGGGCGCGAGCCCGGCTGGACTCGGCCCTGGCCGCCCGCGAGGCGGAGGCCGAAGGGGACGCGGCCGGCCGCCAGGAGTGATTCGGGCCACCCCCGACACCGCTTTAGTTGAAATTTCATCTACTTTCACCGTAGAGTTCAGGACATCGCGCTTCACCTCCGTACAGAAGAAGGCTTTTCGATGTCTCTCGTTCTCGACGCCGCCGCACAGGACCTGCTCTTCCGCGAGGCCCGCACCGCCAACTCGTTCTCCGACGAGCCGGTGACCGAGGAGCAGGTCCAGGCGATCTACGACCTGGTGAAGTTCGGCCCCACCGCCTTCAACCAGACCCCGCTGCGCATCACGCTGGTCCGCTCCGCCGAGGCCCGCGAGCGCCTCGTGAAGCACATGGCCGAGGGCAACCAGGCCAAGACCGCCGCCGCGCCGCTGGTCGCGATCCTGTCCGTGGACAACGAGTTCCACGAGGAGCTCCCCCAGCTGCTGCCGCACTTCCCGCAGGCCAAGGACGCCTTCTTCTCCGAGCGCCCGGTCCGCGAGCAGTCCGCCCTGGTCAACGGCGCCCTCCAGGCCGCCTACTTCATCGTCGGCGTCCGCGCCGCCGGCCTGGCCGCCGGCCCGATGACCGGCCTGGACTTCGCCGGTGTGCAGAAGGAGTTCCTGGACGCCGACCACACCCCGCTGATGGTGATCAACATCGGCAAGCCGGGCGAGAACGCCTGGTTCCCCCGCTCCCCGCGCCTGGACTTCGACCAGGTCGTCACCACCGTCTGATCCCCCGGGCCCCCGCGCACGACGAGAAGGCCGCCCACCCCGACGTACGGGGTGGGCGGCCTTCCGCGTGTTCGGGCGCTCGCGCGCCGCGCGCCCACGGGTCCACCGGGGCGCCGGGCCTACGGGGGGTCTACCGGGTCTACGGCGCCTGCGGCGCCTGCGGACCCTGCTTGAACTCCAGCGCCGCGGCCATCGCCGTCAGCCGGTCGGCCGGCGCCGTACCGGTCACGACCGTCACGAAGCCCTGCTCGCGCAGGACCAGGGCGTCGTACTTCTCGCCGTCCCAGCGCTCCCAGGAGCGGTCGCCGATCTGCTGGGTCTGCCCCGTGGCCGTGGCCTTCTGGGTGACCTTGGTGACGTACTTCTCCGAGGTGTCGGTGGACTGCTCCACCGCCACGTACTCGCGGTCCGGGTCCTGGAAGCCCAGGTGCCAGGCGTTCGCGTTCTTGCGCTCGTAGGTGACCGACGTCGCCCGCCACTCCTGGGGGAGCCCCAGGGGCACCGCCACCGGGTACGGGGCCGCGCGCCGGGCCGTCAGGGTCTCGACCCGGTAGTCGACCGTGCGCGTCGGGTCGGCCTCGTCGTCGTGCGGGACGAAGAGGTAGATCCCCGCCACGACGACACCGATCACCGCCAACGAGCGGACCATGTCCCAGACCGTCTGCTTGCCTTTCATACCTGCCACGCCCCCATCGTCCCGCATGGCCGCCGGCGATCACCGACGGGGTCGGGCGTGGCGTGCGCGCCGCGCGCTCCACACGGGAGGGACGTGCCGCAAGATGTCCGCTCAGGCCAACCGAACGACCGATATTCCGCTCATACGTGACCCGCTCTGCTCAATATGTCGACGTACCGATAGAGTTCCAGCACCCTCACATCCCGGCCGTCGTCGTACAGAAAGGTGCGCTCCGATGACCGAGCACAACCTGCCGCCCCAGCTCGAAGTCTCTCCCGAAGCCCCCGACCGCAACCTGGCCCTCGAACTCGTACGGGTCACCGAGGCCGCCGCCCTGGCCGCGGGCCGGTGGGTCGGCCGCGGTGACAAGCTCGGCGCCGACGGCGCCGCGGTCAACGCGATGCGCACCCTGATCTCCACCGTCTCGATGAACGGCGTCGTCGTCATCGGCGAGGGCGAGAAGGACGAAGCTCCGATGCTCTTCAACGGCGAGCGGGTCGGCGACGGCACGGGCGCCGAGGTCGACATCGCCGTCGACCCGATCGACGGCACCACCCTGAACGCCAAGGGCATGCCGAACGCGATCGCCGTCCTGGCCGCCGCCGAGCGCGGCTCGATGTTCGACCCGTCCGCCGTGTTCTACATGGAGAAGCTCGTCACCGGCCCCGAGGCCGCCGACTTCGTGGACATCAACGCCCCCGTCTCGGTCAACATCCGCCGGGTCGCCAAGGCCAAGAACATGGCCGTCGAGGACGTCACCGTCGTCATCCTGGACCGCCCCCGCCACGAGGGCATGGTCAAGGAGATCCGCGAGACGGGCGCCCGCATCAAGTTCATCTCGGACGGCGACGTCGCCGGTTCGGTCATGGCGGTGCGCGAGGGCACCGGCGTGGACCTGCTCCTGGGCATCGGCGGCACCCCCGAGGGCATCATCTCGGCCTGCGCCATAAAGTGCCTCGGCGGCACGATCCAGGGCAAGCTGTGGCCGAAGGACGAGGCCGAGCGCCAGAAGGCCCTCGACGCGGGCCACGACCTGGACCGCGTCCTGCACACCAACGACCTGGTGTCCGGCGAGAACGTGTTCTTCGTCGCCACCGGCATCACGGACGGCGAACTGCTGCGCGGCGTCCACTACCGCTCCGAGACCGCGACGACCTCCTCGCTGGTCATGCGCTCGAAGTCGGGCACGATCCGCCAGATCGACTCCACGCACCGCCTGTCGAAGCTGCGCGCGTACAGCGCGATCGACTTCGACCGCGCGAAGTAGCGGGGGTACGCGGCTTCGGCCGGTGACGGTACGACGGAGGGGCGGTCCCGGTGCGGGGGACCGCCCCTCCGTCGCGTGCGGGGGTACGGAGCGCTGAGCGCGGCTCGCGGCTCGCTCGCGCGGGGTCCGCGGACGTCGTGGGTCGCGGGAGCCCGGTGTCCGGTGTCCCGCGGGCGTCGTGGGTCCGCGGAGACGAGGTCGAGGGGCGGGGACGGCGGGAGGGCGGGACGCGGGGCCCGAGCCGCTCAGCCGGCGGCGGCCACGGGGCCGGACGCGGCCGCGCCCGGGAGCAGCTCGGCGGCCCTGCGCCGCCTGCGGCCCAGCACCACGCGGCGTTCGGCGGCGGTGAGGCCGCCCCAGACGCCGTAGGGCTCGGGCTGGAGGAGGGCGTGCTCACGACAGGCGACCATCACGGGGCAGCGGGCGCAGACGCGCTTGGCCGCCTCCTCACGGGCCAGTCGGGCGGCGGTCGGCTCCTTGGAGGGCGCGAAGAACAGGCCCGCCTCGTCCCTGCGGCACACCGCCTCCGCGTGCCATGGGCCGTCCTCCTCCCGGTCCGCCGCCCGCGGCTTCGGCACGGCGGCCGGGCGCGTCTGAAGGCTCTGGACGGCGGCTGCCTGCAGGGACTGATGCGGCGGATGCGGCACGGTCTACTCCTGACGACGTATACGCGAGCGAGACACGATGCACCTGTCCCTACCCGCTGTGCGTGCCCCTATGCACTGTGTGCCACCGGGGGCGGGAGGTTCGACCGAAATACGATGCCCGTGCGAGGCGCGTGTGCATGCCGTGCCGCGGGCGCGGGACGCGTCGGGCCGCGTCCCGCCCCGCGGGGAGCCTCAGCCTTCGAGGCGCTTGCGGAGCCTGAGGGCGAGGTCGACCAGGCGGGCACCGAGCTTGGGGCGGGCCTCGATGTTGCCGAGGAGGGAGAACCCCCGCACGATCACGACGGGTGCCTGCGGGTCGGTCTCGCCGCGGCTCTCGCCGCGCACCTCGAAGTTGCCGAGGACCCCGCTCCCGTAGCCGCGCAGGGTGACGTTCTCGGGGACGAGCACCTCGACGTTGCCGAGTACGCAGGTCACGTTGATCTCGGTGATCTGCTGTTCGAAGACGGCCTCGGTGAGGTCGATGGTGATGTCGCCCATGACGGAGACCGCGCGGGTGTGCGCCGCGGGGCGCCAGCGGCCCTTGCGGGCGGAGCTGCTGCACACCGCGACGACGGTCTCGACGGGGCCGACCGCGGGCCTGGTCGCACCGGCGTACGGGGCGGCCGGCGCGGCGGCGGGAGCGCCGGCCGGGAGGTCGCGCACGAGGGCGTCGAGTTCGCCGACGGTCTTGCGGGCGTAGAGGGAATCGAGCCGTTCGGAGTGCTCCTCGGCGGTCAGCCGGCCCTCGGCCACGGCGTCGGCGAGGATCTGCGCGATCCGGTCCCGGTCGGCGTCGGAGGCGCGCAGCTCTGCGGGGGCGGCGGCCGCGGGGGCGCCGGGGGCGGCGGGGTGCTTTTCCAGGTCCACGTCGCCCAGCATAGCGAGACACGATAGATCGCGATACTACCGACTGAGCCTTACCTCACCAACACAGCCGCGCCGGGACGTTCTACGCTGGTGAGTCGCGCTGCCAAAAGGTCGCCAGCGCAGTCTGCCGAGTGAGGAATGGCCACCATGCCGGAGTTCGCGTACACCGACCTGCTGCCCTTGGGCGAGGACACCACCCCGTACCGGCTGGTGACCTCGGAGGGCGTCTCGACCTTCGAGGCCGACGGCCGTACGTTCCTCAAGGTCGAGCCCGAGGCGCTGCGCAAGCTCGCCGAAGAGGCCATCCACGACATCCAGCACTTCCTGCGCCCCGCGCACCTGGCGCAGCTGCGTCGGATCATCGACGACCCGGAGGCCTCGTCGAACGACAAGTTCGTCGCGCTGGACCTCCTCAAGAACGCGAACATCGCGGCGGCCGGCGTCCTGCCGATGTGCCAGGACACGGGCACGGCGATCGTGATGGGCAAGCGCGGCCAGAACGTCCTCACCGAGGGCGGCGACGAGGCGGCCCTCTCGCGCGGCATCTACGACGCCTACACGCGCCTGAACCTGCGGTACTCGCAGATGGCCCCGCTCACCATGTGGGAGGAGAAGAACACCGGCTCGAACCTGCCCGCGCAGATCGAGCTGTACGCGACCGACGGCGGCGCGTACAAGTTCCTCTTCATGGCCAAGGGCGGCGGCTCCGCGAACAAGTCCTTCCTCTACCAGGAGACGAAGGCGGTCCTCAACGAGGCCTCCATGATGAAGTTCCTGGAGGAGAAGATCCGCTCGCTCGGCACGGCGGCCTGCCCGCCGTACCACCTGGCGATCGTCGTCGGCGGCACCTCCGCCGAGCACGCGCTGAAGACCGCGAAGTACGCCTCCGCCCACTACCTGGACGAGCTGCCGCGCGAGGGGTCCCCGCTGGGCCACGGCTTCCGCGACGAGGCCCTGGAGCAGCAGGTCTTCGAGCTGACGCAGAAGATCGGCATCGGCGCGCAGTTCGGCGGCAAGTACTTCTGCCACGACGTCCGCGTCGTGCGCCTGCCGCGCCACGGCGCGTCCCTGCCGGTCGCCATCGCCGTGTCCTGCTCCGCGGACCGCCAGGCCACCGCGAAGATCACCGCCGAGGGCGTCTTCCTGGAGCAGCTGGAGCGCGACCCCGCGCGCTTCCTGCCGGACACCACCGACGCGCAGCTGGACGAGTCGGCGGACGTGGTCTCCATCGACCTGAACCGGCCGATGGACGAGATCCTCGCGACCCTGACCAAGCACCCGGTCAAGACCCGCCTGAGCCTCACCGGTCCCCTGGTCGTGGCGCGCGACATCGCGCACGCCAAGATCAAGGAGCTGCTGGACTCGGGCGCCGAGATGCCGCAGTACCTCAAGGACCACCCCGTGTACTACGCGGGCCCCGCGAAGACCCCCGAGGGCTACGCCTCCGGTTCCTTCGGCCCGACCACGGCCGGCCGCATGGACTCCTACGTCGAGCAGTTCCAGGCGGCGGGTGGCTCCAAGGTCATGCTGGCCAAGGGCAACCGTTCGCAGCAGGTGACCGACGCGTGCGGCACGCACGGCGGCTTCTACCTCGGCTCGATCGGCGGCCCCGCGGCGCGCCTGGCGCAGGACTGCATCAAGAAGGTCGAGGTCCTGGAGTACGAGGAGCTCGGCATGGAGGCGGTCTGGAAGATCGAGGTCGAGGACTTCCCGGCGTTCATCGTCGTGGACGACAAGGGCAACGACTTCTTCCAGAACCCGGCCCCGGAGCCGACGTTCACCCACATCCCGGTGCGGGGTCCCGGTCTGGCGTAACCCGGCCTGTGAACGACCAGAGGAGCCCCCGGCGCGCTTGCCAGGGGCTCCTTTGCCAGGCCTGCCCCTCTCCCGTGCGGGGGCGCAGGCCTGGCGTTCCTCCTACTCGGGGGCGACGCTGTACCGCTCCAGCGTCGCCTTCGACGTGGACTTGTCCACCAGGCGGAGTTCCCAGGGGCCCGTGTTCACGTCGAAGTCCTTCCCGAAGCCGACCCACTTTCCGGCCATCCGTCGGCCGGTCGGCTCAACCAAGAGCTGAACGGCCCCGTGATACCGGGCCCCGTTGTAATAGCCGTCCGAAGCGGTCTGCTCCACCCACGACCCTGTGACCACGTTGCGGTCAACGGTCAGATCCAGGGTGAGCGGGCTGTCCGGGTTCGAGGACGCCCCCGGCAGGCTCTGAGCCGTCAGCCGGTTCCCGTGCTGGACGATCACCACGTAGTGCTTGCCCTCGTACGTGTCTCCCCGGCTGGACGAGTAGAACTCGTACCGGCTGAGCCAGACGCCCCCGAACGTTTCCTGGGCGCTCCGCGCTGCCGACTGCGCGCCTACGGTGGCGGAGGTGACACCCTCTGCCCCTGCATCCATGTCATGCCCTCCTGTTCCGTCTGCGTGGACCCTCGCCATCGGCACGGGCAGGGAGAACCCCAGGGCCTCGACGGGGCGGCCCGTGACCCGCTCCAACGCCCTGGCGTACACACCCCGGGGTGTCCTGCTCGTACCCGACTCCCAGCGCTGTACCAGACGCTTCGACGCTTCGTTGGGTTCTCCCAGCTCCACCCCTGCCCGTCGCAGGGCCTTGGCAAGGTCGTCTTGGCTCATCCGCAGGCCGATACGCACGGCCCGCAACACATCGTTCGGCACCACGACGGTCGTCGTCATGACGTCAAAGCTAGCCCCAACCCGCCTGCAATGACACCGGTTTGACGCCTGCGGCGGCGTCATTGACGCCTTGCCGAGTGACGCCCAGGCGACGCCCGAAGTGCCGTCGTTCCGGCCGCCCGATGACAGGAACATCTACCTCACCAACCCGGCCACCGGACGAGGGGGCGAGTGATGGCAAGCCAGAACGACGGAGCCCCGGGCGGAGGTCTCGGCGCAGCCGTGACCCTCTCCCTGCCGGCCCTCCAACCCACGCCCGTGGAGGGCTGCGAGACCTGTGGAGAGGAGAACGCGAAGCGGTCGGCGGCACACCGGCGCGGCGACTGCTCCGCCGTCTCCGACTCGAACGTCAGGATGCGCGATCACCGTTCCCACCGGGTCTTCCGGTGACCCTCACCGTTCGGGTTTCGCGCGACTCGGGCCGGACGTGGGAAGGCGCGGTGACCTACCCGGGCAACAGTGCCGAGAAGCCGCTCACCGCCATGGCGTCCGCCGCATGGCCCCCCTGCAAGTGCCCCCGATGTTCATCGACAAGGAAGGCACAACAGTGACGATCACCCCGTACGACACCGCCCGCGCCCTCGCCCTGATCAGCCCCAGTCTGAGGGCCGACCTCGTCACCATGGTCCGTGAGGACTACTGGCCGGAGATCACCGACGACCAGGGCGCCCGGGGCGTGGAACAGCTCGCCGCGTTCCTGGCCGTCGCCGCGACCACCTCGGAGAAGGCGACCCCCAGCCTTCGTGTCGATCTCTTCTGGCACGCGTTCGTGCTCCACACCAAGCCGTACGCCGACTTCTGCGAGGCCCTCGACGGCGGGTTCATCCACCACGTCCCCGACCGCAACAGCGGCCACGACCCCGAGAAGGGCCGGGCCGCGATGCGCCGAACCGCCGAGCTGATCCGCGGAGCCGGTTATCGGACCGATCCCGAGTTCTGGCCGGCCGGCAACGCGGCCGACTGCTCGGGCGATTGCAGCCAGTCGTACGCCGGGTGCAGTGACAGCCCCGTGAAGAAGTAGCACCCTCCACTTCAGCCGCCCGGCATCACGCCGGGCGGCTGTCGCCATGACCGAGAACGGACACGGGATGACTGACGATCGAAGCGACGCATGGGACACCTACTCACAGAGCAAGCCCCAGCGAAGGCAGACCAACGCCAAGGGTGAGACCACCTGGTTCAACTGGACCCAGTACTCGGACCATGGCCCCGGCGCCGAAGTACTGGCACTCGCCCCGGGGGACACCGTGCTCGACCTCGGTTGCGGGTCCGCCGGAAACCTCGCCCATCTCGCGTCCCTCGGCATCAAGGCGACCGGTGTGGACATCTCCCCCAAGCAGCTTGCCAAGGCCCGCGAACGGTGGCCGGACGTGGACGGCATGGAACTGCACCGGGGCGAAGCCCTGGCCTACCTCGGCGAGACCTTCACCATCTTCGACGCCATGTTCAGCGTCTTCGGCGTCGCCTGGTTCACCGACCCCGGCCTACTCCTCCCCATCGTTCACGCCACCCTCAAGCCGGGTGGCGTCTTCGCCTTCTCCCACCGGCCGCCTGTCGACGGCTGCTACGGGTGCCAGGCGTCGTACATTCCTCGCGGCCCCGACGAAGACCCCGCCATCGTGAAGCGGTGGGACTTCCAGCCCGACATCTGGTGTTCGCTCCTCAAGGAGTACGGATTCCCCGAAGTGACCGCGACCGTGATCCCGGCCCCCAAGACCGACAAGCGCACCACGGGCACACTTCTGGTCCGCGCCGTGCGGGGAGGCGAAGCCCAAGCCCTGTGAGGCGATACGACAAGTCCAGGTCCTCAGCCCAGCCGACTACGCGGCCGTCGACGGCCGGGCCGGCGGCACAGTGCTCTACTGCGTGGCGCTGCTTCTCCGGACCCGTCGTGTCGTCCTTGAGGAGGGACAACCGGACGTCCCCCAGGACCCTCGGGTCCTTGATCATGACCGGATGCCACGGGGGTTCCCGTCAGCAGAACAAGCCGAACGACTTCTTCCGGAACCCGGCCCCGGAGCCGACGTTCACCCACATCCCGGTGCGCGGCCCGGGTCTGTAGCGCGCGTGGACGAGGGGCCCTCCGCCGAACGGCGGAGGGCCCCTCTCCCGTGTCTGCCGAACGGCGGATGGAGCGCGGGGCGTCGGGCGGCGAGGCTTCTGCCGTACCCGAACACGCCGTACGGACAGAGGAGTTCACGATGAGGACCCGCACCCGCACCCGCGCCCTGGCCTTCGCCGGATCCGCCGCGCTGCTCGCGACGCTGATCGCGGCGGCGCCCGCCCCGGCGGCCCCGGCGGCCCCGGCGGTGAAACTCGCCGCCGTCCACGGCGCGGCCTCGGTGCTGTACGCCTACTCCCCGGACGACGACATCCGCTTCACGGTCGACGCGCAGGCGGCCCCCTTCACCCGGCCGATCCCCGACCCGCAGGGCCGAAACGGGCTCCCGACGGACGCCCGGGGCAAGGTGACCGTCTACCACCACTCCCCCGAGCACGGGGTCACCGGTACGTTCGAGGCCGAGGTGGACTGCCTGGTGACGGGCGGGAGGACCGCGACCGTCACGGCCGTGGTCACCAAGTCGAACGTCGGCACCGAGGGCCGGCGGATCGGCATCAGCGTCCACGACGGCGGGCGGGGCGAGCCGGACCGCCTGGGCTTCTCCTGGGGCGTCGCCAATCTCGACCCGCCGCGCCAGGACCCGGACGGCGGCGTCGCCAAGCCGTCCGCGGGCACCTGCATGGCCCCCGCCCCCTTCACGGAGGTCGTCGAGGGCGGCTTCAAGGTCACCCCGGCCCCCCTCCCGCCCCTCCCGAAGACCGCCCGGTAGCCCCGGTCACGACTCACGGCGGCGGGGCGTCACCCGGTCGGCCCTGTGGACACGGCCCCTTGGCCGGTCGTTCACTCTGCTTTGCGAGGATCTCCCCATGACCACGACGTCTTCGCTCCGTACCGCCCGCGCCACCCGGGTGATCGCCCATCGTGGGGCGTCCCACGAGCATCCCGAGCACACGATCGAGGCCTACCGGCAGGCCATCGCCGACGGGGCGGACGCGTTGGAGTGCGACGTGCGGCTGAGTGCCGACGGGCGGTTGGTGTGCGTGCACGACCGGCGGGTGGAGCGGACCTCGGACGGGCGCGGGGTGGTGTCCGCGATGGCCTACGAGGAGCTCGCCGCCCTCGACTTCGGCGGCTGGAAGGGGCCTGCGCACCGGGGGGCGCGGGTGCTGCTCTTCGAGGAGCTGCTGAAGGAGGCGCTGGCCGCGGACCGGCCCGTCGGGCTGGCCGTCGAGACCAAGCACCCCACGCGCGCCGGCGGTCGGCTGGAGGCGGAGCTGGTGCGGGTGCTCGGGGAGCACGGGCTCGCTGACGGCGCCTCGGGGCTCGTCGAGGTGATGAGCTTCTCGCGGACCGCGC
This sequence comes from Streptomyces sp. NPDC103540, assembly GCF_055584445.1. Classification (NCBI taxonomy): domain Bacteria; kingdom Bacillati; phylum Actinomycetota; class Actinomycetes; order Kitasatosporales; family Streptomycetaceae; genus Streptomyces; species Streptomyces sp. NPDC103540. The sequence continues at coordinate 112,515 of NZ_JBVJMA010000015.1, read as the reverse complement.
TGTCCCGGTTGCACCGGCTGGCTCCGGGCCTGCCGGCGGTGTACCTCATCGAGCGACGGCTGCGGCCGGCGCGACCGCCGTTCGCGGGGCACGCGGGGCCCGGGATCGACCTCGTCCGCAGGGACCCGGGGCTGGTGGGGCGGCTGAAGGCGAAGGGGCTGTCGGTGCGGGTGTGGACCGTGGACGAGCCCGAGGACGTGGAGCTGTGCGTGCGCTTGGGGGTGGACACCATCATCACGAACCGGCCGCGCGAGGTGCGGGAGCGACTGGCCGGGAGGTGATCACCCGGCCGGGGTGCGCCGGCCGGGTGTGGGGGTCGTACGGGGATTCGTACGGGGGACTCGTACGGATTCGTGCGGCGGAGCGGGAGCGGGTTACGCGAAGCGCTGGTTCGCCGAGCCGTCGCAGCCGCGCAGGCGCAGCTGCTCGTGGGCGGCGGCCACCGTCAGGCACATGCCCGGGGCGGAGGCGGGGCGCAGGGTGGAGCCGTCGCGGACGAACTGCTGGTTGGCGCCGCCGTGGCAGTTCCAGACGATCACGCCGACCCCGTTGCCGTAGTCGGCGCCGGGGACGTCCAGGCAGCGGTCGTGCGTCAGCTCGACGTGGACGGACTTCTTCGCGGCGTCGTACCACCAGCCCTGGTTGCGTCCGCCGTGGCAGTCCCAGGCGACGACCCGGGTGCCGTTGGCGCTGGACCCGCCGAAGGTGTCGAGGCAGTTGGCGGTGGCCTCGTTGCGCAGGGGCCGGTAGAGGTCGTCCCAGGCGCCGGCCTGGAGGACGGGGGTGCCGGTGCTCGCCGGGTCGGCGCAGGAGGCCTCGCGCAGGCCCGAGTCGTAGAACTGGGTCAGGCAGGAGGCGAAGGCCCCGTGGCCCCGGTAGTTGGGGTGGAAGGACTGGCGGGCGGTGTTCTCGTCCCAGGGGAAGTGGTCGCCGAGGTCCAGGTAGAGCCCGCGGGCCCAGGTGTCCTCCATGCAGACCTCGTGCCCGTGGAAGAGGCGGGAGTTGTCGAGGTAGAGGGCGCCGGAGTCGCGGGCGGCGGCGCGCATGCCCTTCTCGAAGGTGGGGACGGCGTAATTGCGGCCCCAGGTGGCGTCGGAGTCGTAGCCGGCGCAGCCGCCGGGGAGCTTGCCGGGGAAGTTCGGGTTGTCGCCGAAGTCGGGGCCGATCGGGCTGGGGTAGCCCATCACCACGAGCTTGTAGTCGGAGTCGGCGTACCCGGCCTGGCGCATGACGGTCCTCAGGTCGCCGACCGTGGCCTCGACCTTGGGCTTCAGGCCGTCCACGCGGGCCTGCCAGCCGGGTGCGTACTTGGGTTCGCAGGTCCCCTGGCTGAGGATCCACCGGGTGACGCAGTCGGTCATCACGGGGCCGAACTGGAGGTCGTCGTTGGCGCCCGCGACCAGGAGCACCATCTTGATGCGCGTGTTGCGGGCCTTGATGGCGAGGCTGTCGCTCTGCACGAGCTCGTCGGCGTACTGCTTGGCGCCGCCGATGCGGATGTTGCCGGTGTAGCCGCCGGAGCAGGCGACGTTGAAGGTCAGGTCGGCGGGGATGCCGGTGCGGTGGATCGCCGCGTCCGGGGAGCGGTGGCACTGGTTGGAGGGGGTGTTGGTGGCGGGGTCGTAGTTGCCGACGCCCTCGCCCGAGATCTCGCTGTCGCCGAGGGAGATGAGCCCGGTCTTGCGGTTCGCGAGCGGGCGGATCGCGGGGTCCCCGTAGATCCGGGTGGCCTCGGCGGCCCGGACGGCCTCCAGTTCCGGCGGCAGGGGCGTGATCGCGACGGTCGCGGCGGGGGCCGCCTGGGCCATGGGGGTGATGGCCGTGACGCCTCCGAGGGCGGCCGCGAGGGCCGCCACCACGGCGAAGGTAGATCTGAGCCTGGGTTTCGTACGGGCACGTGCCATGAACGCCTCCCCGATATCGGTGTTACCACCGGTATTTACTGGCCAGTAGGGGAGATGGGAACAGTTCGAACAAGACAATTGCTCAAGTTTCTGAGGAGGCAACGAACATGACCCATGATCAGCAGGGCGACCAGGCCGACCCGCGGGACGGCGGCCACCGCGTCGAGCACGACTCCATGGGCGAGGTGCGGGTCCCCGCACACGCCAAGTGGCGGGCCCAGACCCAACGCGCGGTCGAGAACTTCCCCCTCTCCGGGCGACGCCTGGAGCGGGCGCACATCGAGGCCCTGGCGCGCGTCAAGGCGGCCGCGGCCCTGGTCAACGAGCGGCTCGGGGTGATCGACGCGGAGGTCGCGGGGGCCGTCCGCGCCGCCGCCGAGGAGGTCGCCGAGGGCCGCTGGGACGACCACTTCCCCGTCGACGTCTTCCAGACCGGCTCGGGGACCTCGTCGAACATGAACGCCAACGAGGTCATCGCCACCCTCGCCACCGAGCGGCTCGGGCGCGAGGTCCACCCCAACGACCACGTCAACGCCTCGCAGAGCTCCAACGACGTCTTCCCGTCCTCCATCCACATCGCCGCGACCGCCGCCGTCACCGGCGAGCTGATCCCGGCGCTGGAGCACCTCGCCGCCGCCCTGGAGGACAAGGCCGCCGAGTTCGCCGACGTGGTCAAGGCCGGCCGCACCCACCTGATGGACGCGACCCCGGTCACCCTGGGCCAGGAGTTCGGCGGGTACGCCGCCCAGGTCCGCCACGGCGTCGAACGGCTGCGCGCGGCGCTGCCCCGGCTCGCCGAACTGCCGCTGGGCGGCACGGCCGTGGGCACCGGCATCAACACCCCGCCCGGCTTCTCCGCCGCCGTGATCGCGGAGGTGGCGGCGGCCACGGGGCTGCCGCTGACCGAGGCCCGCGACCACTTCGAGGCCCAGGGGGCGCGGGACGCCCTGGTGGAGACCTCCGGGATGCTGCGCACCGTCGCCGTGTCGCTCACGAAGATCTGCAACGACCTGCGCTGGATGGCCTCGGGTCCGCGCACGGGATTGGCCGAAATCAATCTGCCGGATCTTCAGCCCGGGTCCTCGATCATGCCCGGAAAGGTCAATCCGGTCGTCCCCGAGGCCGTGTTGATGATCGCCGCCCAGGTGATGGGGAACGACGCCACGGTCGCCGTGGCGGGTGCCTCCGGCAACTTCGAGCTCAACGTGATGCTCCCCGTCATGGCCCGGAACCTGCTCGAATCGATCCGACTGCTCGGCAACGGCAGCCGGCTGCTGGCCGACCGCACGGTGGCCGGGATCACCGCCAACGTCGAGCGGGCCAGGGAGTACGCCGAATCCTCGCCCTCCGTGGTGACCCCGCTGAACCGGTACATCGGCTACGAGGAGGCCGCCAAGGTGGCCAAGCGCGCCCTGGCCGAACGCAGGACCATCCGGGAGGTCGTCCTGGAGTCCGGCCACGTCGAACGCGGCGCGCTCACCCTGGAACAGCTCGACGAGGCCCTGGACGTGCTCGGCATGACCCGACCGCGGTAGGTTCCGCGCGGCCGCGGACGATCCCCGGACAGGGGCCGAATCCGGTCGTTTACGCTCCCCGGACACGTCCGTGACCTGCACCGCAGCATCCCCGGGGGCCACAGCCCTAAGATCTGCGCATGACAGGTACCGACAGGTCCGGGGGCGGCGCCGCCCGACACGAGCCGCTCGACGCGGCACCGAGCGCGGCACCGGGAGCGGCACGGGGCACGGCACGGGGCACGGCACGGGGCGCGGCGACCGTACGGGCCGCCGCGCCCGCCGGTCGTTGGGCCCCCGGGGAGCAGATCCTGTGGCGGTACCGCGACCACGCCCCGGGCATCGACGGCGGGATCCACATCTGCCGTCCGGTGACGGTCGTGCGGGACACCGACGAGCTGCTGGCCGTGTGGATGGCCCCCGGCACCGAGTGCGTCAAGCCGGTGCTCGCCGACGGCTCCTCCGTCCACCAGGAACCGCTGGGCACCCGCTACACCGCGCCGCGCACCACCGCCCGGTCGCGGTGGTTCGGCGCGGGCGTGCTGAAGCTGGCCCGGCCGGACGAGCCCTGGTCGGTGTGGCTGTTCTGGGACCGGGACTGGCAGCTGCGCAACTGGTACGTGAACCTGGAGCGGCCGCGCACCCGCTGGTCCGGCGGCGTGGACTCCGAGGACCACTTCCTCGACATCGCCGTCTACCCCGACCGCAGTTGGAAGTGGCTGGACGAGGACGAGTTCGCCCAGGCGCAGAAGAGCGGCCTGATGGACGCGCGGCAGGCCCGGCGGGTGGAGGAGGCGGGGCGCGCCGCGGTGGAGGTGATCGAGGCGTGGGGCCCGCCGTTCGGCGACGGCTGGCAGCACTGGCGGCCCGATCCGGCCTGGAAGGTTCCGGTTCTGCCCGAGGACTGGGACCGCACCCCGGCGCATATGACCTCATGAGACCCTTGATGCGCCCCCGGGGTGCAAACGTAGGATCGGCCTCCGCTGGTCGTACGCGGTGCGCCCCCTGGGCACCGTAACCGCAAATCACCTGCGGGGACCGGTACTTGATCAGGCGTCGACGCGGACGAGAGGTAACGAGCGGGACGCGGAAACGGGGGGTGGTGGTGCCCCGGCCGCTGAGCGGGTATACCGCGACTGACCGAGTTGAGTGCAGCGCACATCGAGCGCAAACGGACGGAATTCCACGCGTGACGGAGTACCCCACCTCTCAGGAGGGCCCGCAGCCCGCCGGTCCCGCCGGCGCGGGCACGGACGAGGCAGGCCACGGCAAGGCCCCGATCGCGGCCGCCGAGGCCGTACGCACGCATGCTCAGGTTCCGGTCGCCGGGCAGGGCGGCGCCCCGGCCGACGTCCCGCGCCCGCGCGGCGCCACCGGCCCCGGGCCCAACCCCGGACCCGGCGAGGGTTCCCGGGGCGCCGCCCACGGTCCGGCCGACACCGGGCCCCCGGACGGGCTCACCCGGGACGGCGAGGCCGCCCGCAACGCCGGCCGGCGCGAGGGCGAGCCGCCCGCGGGCGGCGGCGGGATCGGCACCGCGGGCGGCGGGGAGCCGGCCGCGGCCCGGCGCGAGGGCGACCGGCTGCGGTTCGTCGGCGCCGCCACCCGCCGGATCGCCCGCGGCATCGACCTCGACGAGATCGTGCTCGGACTGTGCCGGGCGACGGTCCCGACGTTCTCCGACGCGATCCTCGTCTACCTGCGCGACCCGCTGCCCGTCGGGGACGAGCGGCCGGTCGGACCGGTCGTTTTAAGGCTGCGGCGCACCGACCGGCTCCGGCCGATCGACGACCTGACCGACGGCGGCGAGGGCGCCGGGGCCGCGGGGGCCCCGGGCGAGCTCGACTTCAGCCAGCTGCCGCTGGTCGGTCCGCAGGGTGACCTGCCGGCCGCCGAGCTGTGCGAGATCCGGCCCGGCGGGGACCTCGCCGAGGTGCTGCGCGGCGTACGGCCGGTCTTCGGGTCCGCCGCCGGCGCCAAGGGGGCGCTGCCCGAGCTGCTGGGCGCGGAGCATCCCGTGCCGCGCGGACAGCGGGCCATCCTGGCGCCGCTGCGGGGCCGTCGGCGCGTGATCGGCGCGGCGGTGTTCCTGCGCACCCCCGAGCGGCCCGCCTTCGAGCAGAACGACCTGCTGGTCGCCGCCCAACTGGCCACCCACACCGCGCTCGGCATCGACAAGGCCGTGCTCTACGGGCGCGAGGCCTACATCGCCGACGAGCTCCAGCGCACGATGCTGCCCGACGGCCTCCCCCAGCCCACCGGGGTCCGGCTCGCCTCCCGCTACCTGCCGGCCGCCGAGACGGCCCGGGTCGGCGGCGACTGGTACGACGCCATACCGCTGCCCGGCAGCCGCGTCGCGCTGGTCGTCGGCGACGTCATGGGCCACTCCATGACCTCGGCCGCGATCATGGGTCAGCTGCGCACCACCGCGCAGACCCTCGCCCAGCTGGACCTGCCGCCGGCCGAGGTGCTGCACCACCTCGACGAGCAGGCGCAGCGGCTCGGCTCCGACCGCATGGCCACCTGCCTGTACGCGGTCTACGACCCGGTCTCGCACCGGATCACCATCGCCAACGCGGGCCACCCGCCGCCGGTGCTGCTGCACCTGGGCGGGCGCGCCGAGGTGCTGCGCGTACCGCCGGGCGCCCCGATCGGGGTCGGCGGCGTGGACTTCGAGGCCGTGGAGCTGGACGCCCCGGCCGGGGCCACCCTGCTGCTGTACACGGACGGGCTGGTGGAGTCCCGGCTGCGGGACGTGTGGACCGGCATCGAGCAGTTGCGCGAGCGTCTGGCGACCACCGCGCAGTTGACGGGGCTGGACCATTCGCCGCCGCTGGAGGCCCTCTGCGACGACGTCCTGGACATGTTGGGCCCCGGGGACCGGGACGACGACATCGCCCTGCTGGCGGCCCGTTTCGAGGGCATCGCGCCCAGTGACGTGGCGTACTGGTTCCTGGACCCGGAGGAGACCGCCCCGGGGCGGGCCCGCCGCTTCGCGCGGCGCGCGCTGGCCCGTTGGGGCCTGGAGGAGCTGAGCGACTCGCTGGAGCTGCTGGTCAGCGAGGTGGTCACCAATGCCGTGCGGTACGCGGAGCGGCCGGTGACCCTGCGACTGTTGCGTACGGACGTGCTGCGCTGCGAGGTCGGCGACGACTCCCCGCAGCTGCCGCGCCAGCGCCGGGCCCGGGACACCGACGAGGGCGGGCGCGGCCTGTTCCTGGTCAACCGGCTGGCCCGGCGGTGGGGCGCGACGCGGCTCAGCAGCGGCAAGGTGGTCTGGTTCGAGCTGCCGTTGCCGGGGTCGCACGAGCGGCGCTGAACGGCTCCGGACGCGAAGGCGCCCCGCGGCGTGATCGCCGCGGGGCGCCTTCGTGTCGTGGGCCGGGCGGTGGCTACCGCTGCGGCTGCTCGTTCGGGATGACCGGCGGCGTCGGGTCCTTGGTCGGCGGCGTCGGGTTCTTCGTCGGCGGCGTCGGGTTCTTGGTCGGCGGCGTCGGGTTCTTCGTCGGCGGCGACGGGTCGGGCTTGCCGGAGCCGTTGCTGCCGCTGGGGTCCGGGGTGCCGGACGGGCGGGTGCCGGAGCTCGACGGCGACGGCGAGGCCGAGGTGGTCGGGCCGGTCGTCGGGACCGCGCTGCGGGTCGGCGCGGCCGGGGCGCCCATCTTCGCGTCCGACAGGTCGAACTCGCCGGTGTTGACGCCGGCCAGCGCGGCCGTCGTGTACGCCTGCCAGATCTGCGCGGGGAAGCTGGAGCCGCCCGCGCGGCCCTTGCCGGCCGTACCGGTCAGGGTGACCTGGTTGTGCGAGTTGGGGTCCTCGCCGAACATCGCGACGACGGTGACGAGCTCCGGGGTGTAGCCGGTGAACCAGGCGGCGACGTTCGACTCGGTGGTACCGGTCTTGCCGGCGGCCTCGTAGGCGGAGCTGCGGACGGCCTTGCCGGAACCCTCCGCGACCACGCCGGTCAGCACCTTGGTGACGGTGTCGGCGGTCTCGCGCTTGAGGACCTGCGCGCCCATCGGGTTGACGGGCTTGAACTCGCCGTCCTTGTGCTCGGCCTGCTTGACGATGGTCGGGGTGACCTTCTTGCCGTGGTTGCCGAGGGTGGCGTAGACGCCGGCCATCTCCAGGGTGTTGGCGCTCATGGTGCCGAGCGACATGGCGGGCGCGTCGGCGGGCCAGGCGTCGCGGTCGACCATGCCGAGGGCGAGGGCCGTCTTCTTGGTGGCCTGCGGCTTGGCGTCGACGATCATCTGGGCGTAGACGGAGTTCACGGAGGAGTTGGTGGCCTCCTGGACCGTGATCATCGGGTCGCCGTAGTTGATGTCGTCCTGGTTCTGCGGGTTGAACGGGGTCGCGCTGCCCACGACCTTGCGGCGGCTGGTGCCGTCGTAGAGCGCGTTCGGGGTGATCGGCTTGCCGTCCTGGGTGGTGGCTCCGGTGTCCAGGGCGGTGGCGAGCACGACCGGCTTGAAGGTCGAGCCCGGCTGGTAGTCGGTGCGCAGGGCGTTGCTCTCGGACTTCTCCGTCAGGCCCACGCCGCCGTACATGGCGACGATCCCGCCGGTCTTGGCGTCGACGGAGGTGGCGCCGGCCTGGACGCTCTGGTCCTGGGGGCGGTCCTTGGTGTTCTTGCGGTCCAGCTTGGATTCGAGCTCGTCCTGGACGGCCTTCTCCAGGGCGGCCTGCTTCTTCTTGTCGATGTTCAGGGTGATCGTCCAGCCGCCGGCGGCGATGTCGGCGTCCTTGATGTTCTGCTTGTTCAGCTCGTCGTTGGCGGCCTGGACGAGGTAGCCCTTCTGGCCCTCCATGCCCGGACGGGGCTTGGGCTTGATGGGCTCCTGGAACTTCAGTTCCTTGCGCTTGGCCGCGTCCAGCTTGCCCATCTCGACCATGTTGTCGAGGACGGCGTTGAAGCGGATCATGACGAGTCGCTTGCCGTTGGGGCCGGCGGTCGCCCAGTCGTACTGGCTGGGGGCCTGGATGACGGCGGCCAGGTAGGCGCCCTGCTCCAGGGTCAGCTTGTCGGCGTCGACGCCGTAGAAGGCCTGGGCGGCGGCCTGGATGCCGTAGGCGTTGCGGCCGTAGAAGTTGGTGTTGAGGTAACCGGCGAGGATCTCGTTCTTGTCCATGCGCTGGTCGACCTTCAGCGCGATGACGAGCTCGCGGAGCTTGCGCGTCGGCGACTGGTCCTGGGTGAGGTAGTAGTTCTTGACGTACTGCTGGGTGATCGTCGAACCACCGGCCTTGCCCTTGCCGGTCGCGGTGTTGAAGAGACCGCGGGCGACGCCGATCACGTCGATGCCGCTGTCCTTGTAGAACGTCTTGTTCTCGATGGCGATGAACGCGGTGCGTACGTCCTCGGAGATCTTGTCGATCGAGACGATCTCGCGGTTCATGCTGCCCGTGCGGGCCATGATCGAGCCGTCGGAGTACTTGTACGTGTTGCTCTGGAGCGTCGCCGTCTTGTTCGGGTCGCTGGGCTCGTCCACCGAGAAGTAGAGGATGAAGGCGCCGGCCACGAGGAGCAGCAGCCCTCCGAGGAAGGTGCCCAGGATCGTCTTCCAGGTGAAGAAGCGGCGTATGCCACCGCGCTTGTCGGACGACTTGCCCTCTCGCCCGCCCGGCGCCTTCCGCGCACCGCGCTGCTGTTGCGCTCGTCGCGCGTCTGCTCGGCCCATCGCTCCCGCTCCGCTCGATTACCCCCCCGACGTCAGCTCAGAAAACTAACACCGCAGGCTGTGACAAAGGTTGCTTAACCCTGATCAATACCGGTCATTTCGGACGTGAGAATCAGCACCCACGCCATTGGAACCGACGCTCATAAGACCAGAAGGGTTGCGGCGGCGTCGTAAAGTGATATCACTTTGATAGGAGCTCCGGTCGACCACGGCCGGACGCAACCAAACAAACGGGGGCATTCCATGACAGGGAAAACGGACAGGCGAACGGGCGAGGTACGGGAGTTCGCGGCCCGCAGCATCGGCGGTGGACCGGCCCTGGTTCTGGGCCTGTTGGGGACGGCGGCGGGGGTCGCGCTGATCCTCCTCGGCGCCTCCCTGTCCTCCGCGGCGGCCGCGGTGACGCTGATCGCGCTCGGCGTCCTGCTGGTCCTCGCCCAGGCGCTCGCGCTCAGCGGGCTGAACACCGTGGCCCCGGGCGAGGCCCGGGTGGTCCAGCTCTTCGGACGCTACCGGGGCACGATCCGCGAGGACGGACTGCGCTGGGTCAACCCCTTCACCTCGCGCCGCCGGATCTCCACCCGGGTCCGCAACCACGAGACGCCCGTCCTGAAGGTCAACGACGCCTACGGCAACCCCATCGAACTGGCGGCGGTCGTGGTGTGGCGGGTGGCCGACACCGCGCGGGCGGTGTTCGAGGTCGAGGACTTCACGGAGTTCGTCGAGACGCAGACCGAGGCGGCGGTCCGCCACATCGCCATCGAGTACCCCTACGACGGCCACGACGAGGACGCCCTGTCCCTGCGCGGCAACGCCGAGGAGATCACCGAGAAGCTCGCGCTCGAACTGGCCACCCGCGTCGACGCGGCGGGCGTGCAGATCATCGAGTCCCGCTTCACGCATCTCGCGTACGCTCCGGAGATCGCCTCCGCGATGCTCCAGCGCCAGCAGGCCGGTGCGGTCGTGGCGGCCCGCAAGCAGATCGTCGAGGGCGCGGTGGGCATGGTGGAACTGGCCCTGACCCGACTGGCCGAGGAGGACATCGTGGACCTCGACCCCGAGCGGAAGGCCAGCATGGTCTCGAACCTGATGGTCGTGCTCTGCGGCGACCGCGCGGCCCAGCCCGTCATCAACGCGGGCACCCTCTACCAGTGAGCCCCGCCGGCGGCGCCCGGCCCGAGGGCGAGGACGAGGACCCGCCCGCCAAGCCGGCGCGGGGCGGGCGCCAGGCGCGCAAACAGGTGCTGCTGCGCCTCGACCCCCAGGTGTACGACTCCCTCGCGCGCTGGGCGGGCGAGGAGCTGCGCAGCGCGAACGCGCAGATCGAGTTCCTGCTCCGCAGGGCCCTGGCGGAGTCCGGCCGGCTGCCGGGCGGGGCGGCGCCGATACCGCCGCGCGGCCGCCCGCGCGCCACACCGGACCCCTGACGCCGCGCCCCGACGGCGGGCCGGCCGCGCGGCGCGCCGCACGCGGGGGCCTCGTACGCGACGCGCCGTGCGCCGCGCCCCGGCATCGGGGCGCGGCGCACGGCCGGCGCCCTCAGTCGGTGCGGCGCAGCAGGACGAAGCCGGATTCGGCGGCCTCGGTGCGGTAGCCGTCGTCCCGGGCCCGCTGGAGGGCGATGGACTCCTCGGGCAGCGACAGCGGCCACCGCCGGTCCATCGGGATCCAGGTGTCCACGATGATCCACTGCGGCGACGGCCTGCTGTCGGGCCACCCGAACACGCTGACGGCCGTCCGGCTCGTCAGCTGGGGCACGAGCTGGTCGGAGGCCTGCACGGTGGCCCCGTCGGGGATCCGCCCCAGCAGGCGCTGCGCGACCGCGACCCGGGGGTCGGTCTTCCAGGTGACCGGGTCGGCCACCTGCCACAGCGCGTGCGAGGGCAGCAGCGCCAGGCAGACGCCCGCCGCACCGAGCAGGTACCGGCGCAGGCCGGCCGGAGTGGTCCCGCGCCGGTGCAGGGCGTCCACGAAGGCCGCGAAGACGATCGGCATCAGGACCAGCGAGTAGTGGTACCCGGTGCCCCAGTGCGCCGCGTAGTCCGAGCCGAAGCGCCACACGAGCGTCGGGACGGCCACCCACGCGAGGGGGGAGCGGACGGCCAGGAAGAGGGTCGGCGCCCACACCAGCACCAGGGTCGCGACCTTCGTCTCGGGGGTGACCAGCCCGACCGTGAAGCGCCGTACGAGCTCCAGCGGCCCGCCGCCTCCCCCGCCGCCCGTGCCGTGGGAGAGGAAGTACCCCTCGAACCCCTGCGGGTGCAGGGCCGGCAGCACCACCGCCATCACCGCCACCGCCCCCGCCAGGCCCGCGAGGGCGAGGGCCAGGGCGGTGCGCCGCGCGGGCCGGCCGCCGCGCAGGGCGATCACCAACCCGATCGCCACCACCGTGAGCCCGAGGTCCTCCTTGACCAGCAGCAACGGCAGGGCCCAGCAGGCGGCGGCCCGCATCCTGCCCTCGCCCAGCGCGGTCAGGGAGAAGGCCAGCAGCGGGACGGCGAAGGCCACCTCGTGGAAGTCGTAGCCGATGCCGCTCGCCAGACCCCAGGACAGTCCATAGGCCAGGCCGATCACGACGCCGGCCCGCGTGCCGAGCGTGCGGTGCGCCCACCGGGCGAGGGGCACCGCGCTGACCGCGATCAGCGCGGCCTGCGCCACGAGCAGGGTCTCGGTGGCCGGCCACACCCGGTACAGCGGTCCCAGCAGGGCCAGCACCGGGGAGAAGTGGTCGCCCAGGACCGGGAAGTCGGGCCCCTTGATCTCGGAGACGGGCAGCCGGCCGGCCGCGTAGGAACGCACCGCCTGCTCGAAGATCCCGAGGTCGAAGCTGCGCGAGAGCAACCGGTGGTGCAGGCGCAGGGAGACGGTCGCGTAGAGGAGGAAGAGGCCGCCGGCGAGGGCCGGGATCCACCAGGGGGTGCCCGCGCGGGAGGAGCGGGGGGCGGGCGTACGGGCGTCCGGCGCGCCCTGTTGCGAGGGGACGGCGGCGGTGTCGGCGGCGTCGGCGTCGGCGGGCAATCCCTGCATGGTGCGCCTTTCGGGTTGCGGGAGGACCGTGCCCCAACGTGCCGGCCGCGCGCGGGCGCCGCCCCGAAGCCCGGCCCGAGCCGTGCGCACCGGGCGCGGAGTCCCTACGAATGGCGGCAGGACCCGCCCCCCCCCTGCCCGGCCCCCACCCGAGCCCCACCGGCCCCCGCCCGCGCCCCGCGGCGGTCGCCGGCGGCCCCGGAACCGCCGCGCCTCGCTGTGCACCGCGTGTATACACCGTGCGTATACACACTGTGTATAGTCACCCGCATGTCCATCGGTCACACGCTCCTCGGCCTCCTGGAGGCCGGTCCGCGCCACGGGTACGACCTCAAGCGCGCCTTCGACGAGAAATTCGGTCACGACCGCCCCCTCGCCTACGGGCAGGTCTACTCGACCATGTCCCGACTCCTGAAGAACGGCCTCGTCGAGGTCGACGGCACGGAGGTCGACGGCGGTCCCGAGCGCAAGCGCTACGCCATCACCGACGCCGGCATCACCGACGTCGCGACCTGGCTCGCCCAGCCCGAGAAGCCCGAGCCCTACCTCCAGTCCACCCTGTACACCAAGGTCGTCCTCGCCCTGCTCACCGGACGGGCCGCCCACGAACTGCTGGACACCCAGCGCGCCGAACACCTGCGGCTCATGCGCATCCTGACCCAGCGCAAGCGCAAGGGCGACTTCGCCGACCAGCTCGTCTGCGACCACGCCCTGTTCCACCTGGAGGCCGATCTGCGCTGGCTCGAACTGACCTCGGCCCGCCTCGACCAGCTCGCCCGGGAGGTACGCCGATGACCCCGGCCGGCACCCTGCTCTGCGCCACCGACCTACACAAGACGTACGGCTCCACCAAGGCCCTCGACGGCGCGGCCTTCTCCGTCCACCCCGGCGAGGTCGTCGCCGTGATGGGCCCCTCCGGCTCCGGCAAGTCCACCCTGCTGCACTGCCTCGCCGGCATCGTCGCGCCCGACTCGGGCACCGTCACCTACGCCGGCCGCGAGCTGTCCGCCATGAAGGACTCCGAGCGCAGCGCACTGCGCCGATCCGAATTCGGCTTCGTCTTCCAGTTCGGGCAGCTCGTCCCCGAACTGACCTGCGTGGAGAACGTCGCCCTGCCGCTGCGCCTGACCGGCGTCAAGCGCCGGGAGGCCGAGGAGATGGCCCTGCACTGGATGGAACGGCTCCAGGTCGAGGACGTCGGCGCCAAGCGGCCCGGCGAGATCAGCGGCGGCCAGGGCCAGCGGGTCGCGGTGGCCCGCGCCCTGGTCACCCGCCCCCGGGTGATCTTCGCCGACGAACCCACCGGCGCGCTGGACTCCCTCAACGGCGAACTGGTCATGCAGCTGCTCACCGAGGCCGCCCGGTCCGCGAACGCCGCCGTCGTCCTCGTCACGCACGAGACCCGCGTGGCCGCCTACTCGGACCGCGAGATCGTGGTGCGCGACGGCCGGTCGCGGGACATGGAGCGGATCGTATGAGCACGCTCCGGGTGTGGACCCGCGACCTCGCGATGGGCGCCCGCTTCGCCTTCGGCGGCGGGCGCCAGGGATGGACCCGCACCCTGTTCACCGGTGTCGGCGTCGGACTCGGCGTCGCCCTCCTGCTGATCAGCACCGCGATACCGGGCGCGCTCTCCGCCCGCCACGACCGCGCAGACGCCCGCTCCACGCTGGGCTCCGCCCGCGTCGAGGCCGCCGGCCCGGACACCCTGCTGGTCGCCACGGTCAACCAGACCTACCACCGCCAGGACATCGAGGGGCTGATGCTGCGGGCGGAGGGCCCCCGCGCCCCCGTCCCGCCGGGGCTGCGGGCGATCCCCGGCGCGGGCGAGATGGCCGTCTCCCCCGCCCTGGGCCGCCTGCTCGCCTCCCCCGAGGGGACGCTGCTGCGCGAACGCCTCGACGCCCGGATCGTCGAGACCGTCTCCGACGCGGGCCTCACCGGCCCGGCCGAGCTCCTCTTCTACCTCGGCAGCGACACCCTCGCGGCGGGCGGACCGGGCGACTACCGGACCAGCCGGATCAACGCCTTCGCCCAGGCCGACGCGAGCCGCGACCTCGACCCGGTGCTGATGCTCCTGGTCGTCCTGACCTTCGTCGCGCTGCTGATGCCCGTCGGCGTGTTCGTCGCCGGCGCCGTCCGCTTCGGCGGCGAGCGGCGCGACCAGCGGCTCGCCGCGCTGCGCCTGGTGGGCGCCGACGCCCTGATGGTGCGTCGGATCGCGGCCGGCGAGGCCCTCGCCGGGGCGCTGGTCGGGCTGGTGCTCGGCGTGGGCTTCTTCCTGGCGGGCCGCGCCCTCGTGGGGTCGTTCTCCTTCGACCAGCGCAGCGTCTTCCCCGCCGACCTCGACCCCGCCCCGTGGCTGGCCCTGCTGGTCGCCGTGGCCGTCCCCGTGGCGGCCGTGGCCGTCACCCTGCTCACCCTGCGCCGGGTGACCATCGAACCGCTGGGCGTCGTACGGACGACCAAGGCGCGCCGGCGCCGGATCTGGTGGCGCCTGCTGCTGCCCCTGGCGGGGCTCGCCCTGCTCGTCCCGCTGACGGGACGCGGCAACGACCACGGGCGCTTCGGCGAGTGGCAGGTCAGCGGCGGCGTGGCGCTGCTGCTGGTCGGCATCACCGCCCTGCTGCCGTGGGTGCTGGAGCGGATCGTCGGCCGGCTCCCGGGCGGACCCGCGTCCTGGCAGCTCGCGGTGCGACGGCTCCAGGTCGACAGCGCCGGCGCCGCCCGGCTGGTCAACGGCATCGCGGTCGCGGTCGCCGGGGCCATCGCCCTGCAGATGCTCTTCACGGGCGTCGAGGGCGAGTACCAGAGGACGACCCGCCACGACCCGAACCGCGCGACGATCTCGGTCCTGCTGCACTCGGGCACCGAGTCCACGATCGACACCCTCGCCGGGGAACTGGCCTCCGCCCCCGGCATCACCCGCACCGTCCCCCTCAGCACCTTCCAGGCCGCGCGGACGCCCTCGTCCGACGGAGCGCCCCTCCAGGTCACCGTCGGCACCTGCGACGCGCTGCGCGAGGTCGCCGAGATCGGCTCCTGCGCGGAGGGCGACGCCTTCGCCCTGAGCGGCGGACCGCTGCCCGAACCCGGCGAGAGGCCGATCGCGGCCGGCGACCGGCTGTACGCGGGCAACGTCGGCGGCCACCACGCCGCGGGCCTCCCGGACCAGAAGCCGGTGCAGTGGACCTTCCCGGCGAACCCCCGTACGGTCGCCCCGCGCGAGGACCCCGTCGGCTCCCTGCGCGAGGGGCTGCTCGTCACCCCGTCGGCGGCCCCGAAGGGCCTGGGGTTCTGGCAGTCGGCCCAGATCTTCGTCCAGGCCGACGAGGCCCTGCCGGACGCCCTGGACCGGGCCCGCAACGCCGCCTTCAAGGCGGACCCGTTCGCGACGGCCATGACCCTGCGGCAGAGCGCGCCGGACGACACGTACTCCACGATCCGCGTCGGGCTGTGGTTCGGCGCGACCGGGGTGCTGATCCTGATCGGCACGAGCCTGCTGGTGTCCCAGCTGGACCAGCTGCGCGAGCGGCGCCGGCTGCTCGCCGCCCTGGTGGCCTTCGGTACCCCGCGCTCGACGCTGGCCCTGTCCGTGCTGTGGCAGGCGGCCCTGCCGGTCGCGCTCGGCCTGTTCCTCGCGACCGGTGTGGGTCTCGCGCTGGGCGCGACCCTGCTGCGGATGGCGGCCCGGCCGCTGCACGTCGACTGGCCCTCGGTGGCGGCGCTGACCGGCGCCGGCGCGGGCATGGTCGCCCTGGTGACCCTGCTGGGCCTGCCGGTGCTGCTGCGCCTGACCCGCCCGGACGGCCTGCGCACGGAGTGACGCCCGCCCCGCCGTACGCCCGCTCCCGACGGGTCCTAGGGTCTGTCGTCAAACTCCTGTCGTCGCCCGGAGGGCGGCCCCGCGGCGTCTGGTGCGTGCTCTCGGCGTGCCGGGCGGAAGCCCGCGTACCGGTCGTACTCGGTCTTTCGCCCGGTGCGGCGAGAGCGCGTGCCAGGCGTCGCGGGGCAGACAGGAGTTTGACGACAGACCCTAGTCCGTGGGCCACACCGGGAGCGGGCGTACGGCTTCGCGCAGGGCGCACGCGATGGCCCGGAACTCCTCCTGGCGGGCGGTGCCGGTCCGTATGGCCAGGGCGATCCGCCGCGAGGGGGCCGGCTCCGCGAAGTACCCGGTGGCCAGGTGCTCGTTGCGGGCGGTCTCCAGGCGCAGCGCCGTGCGGGGCAGCAGGGTCACCCCGAGGCCGCCGGCGACGAGTTGGACGAGGGTGGACAGTCCGGCGGCGGTGGTGGTGACGTCGGCGCCGGTGGTGCGGCCGGCCTCGCGGCAGATGTCGAGGGCCTGGTCGCGCAGGCAGTGGCCCTCGTCGAGCAACAGCAGTTGCAGGCCGCGCAGTTCCTCGCGGGGGATGTCCCGGCGCCCGGCCAGCGGGTGCTCGCGCGGGGCCAGCAGGACGAAGTCCTCGTCGAAGATCGGCAGTTCGGTGACCCCGGAGACCCCGAGCGGGACGGCGAGCAGCAGCAGGTCCAGGCGGCCGGCGGCCAGCCCCTCCAGCAGCGAGGCCGTCTGTTCCTCGTGCACCTGGAGGTCGACGCGGGGGTAGCGCCGCCGGCAGAGCCCGAGGACGGTCGGCAGCAGGTACGGGGCCACGGTGGGGATCACCCCGAGGCGCAGCACTCCGGTGAAGGGGGCGCGTACCGCCTCCGCCTCCTCCAGGAGCCCGCCCACGGCCTCCAGCACGCCCCGCACCCGTACGGCGATCCGTTCGCCGGCGGGCGAGAGCAGCACCTTGCGGGTGGTGCGCTCCAGCAGTTGCACCCCGAGGGCCTCCTCCAGCGCGGAGACGGCGCCCGAGAGGGCCGGCTGGCTCATTCCGATGGCCGCGGCGGCGTCGCGGAAGTGCAGGTGCTCGGCGACGGCGGCGAAGGCGCGCAGCTGGGCCAGCGTCGGCTGCTTCGGTCCTCTATTACTCACAGCCACTGATAGGTATCTCCGATCGCTCAACGCAAGGGTAGCTATTTCTGTAATCAATGCAGCTGTGTCAGCATGTGAGATACGTCCAACCCCCTCGGAAAGCCCACAAAAGGGTCACTTTCCATTCCGCAAGGAGAGTTCGTGCTCACTGTCGGTGACAAGTTCCCCAGCTACGACCTGACCGCCTGCGTCTCCCTCGAAGCCGGCAGCGAGTTCGCCCAGATCGACCACAAGACCTACGAGGGCAAGTGGCGCGTGGTCTTCTTCTGGCCGAAGGACTTCACCTTCGTCTGCCCGACCGAGATCGCCGCCTTCGGCAAGCTGAACGAGGAGTTCCAGGACCGCGACGCCCAGATCCTCGGCGTCTCCGGCGACTCCGAGTTCGTCCACCACGCCTGGCGCAAGGACCACGCCGACCTGCGTGACCTGCCCTTCCCGATGCTGGCCGACTCCAAGCACGAGCTCATGCAGGCCTGTGGCGTGCAGGGCGAGGACGGCTTCGCGCAGCGCGCCGTCTTCATCGTCGACCAGAACAACGAGATCCAGTTCTCGATGGTGACCGCCGGTTCCGTGGGCCGTAACCCCAAGGAGGTCCTGCGGGTCCTCGACGCCCTGCAGACCGACGAGCTGTGCCCCTGCAACTGGACCAAGGGCGAGAACACCCTCGACGCCGGCGCCCTGCTGGCCGGTGAGTGACGGATGTCCCTCGACACCCTCAAGTCCGCCATACCGGACTTCGCCAAGGACCTGAAGCTGAACCTCGGCTCGGTCATCGGCAACCAGGACACCCTGACGCAGCAGCAGCTGTGGG
This sequence comes from Streptomyces sp. NPDC103540, assembly GCF_055584445.1. Classification (NCBI taxonomy): domain Bacteria; kingdom Bacillati; phylum Actinomycetota; class Actinomycetes; order Kitasatosporales; family Streptomycetaceae; genus Streptomyces; species Streptomyces sp. NPDC103540. Next base: position 94,600 of record NZ_JBVJMA010000015.1, on the reverse strand, counting down.
GCACGGTCCTGTCCTGCGCCATCGCCGCCCGGTCCCCGCGCGTCCTGCGTGAGCTGGAGCCGGAGGCGAAGGCCGCGCTGACGCCCGAGGCGTACGCGGCCGCCAAGTCCGCCGCCGCGATCATGGCGATGAACAACGTCTTCTACCGCACGCGCCACCTGCTCTCCGACCCGGAGTACGGGACGCTGCGCGCGGGCCTGCGGATGAACGTCATCGGCAACCCCGGCGTGGAGAAGATCGACTTCGAGCTGTGGTCGCTCGCGGTCTCCGCGATCAACGGTTGCGGCCAGTGCCTGGACTCGCACGAGCAGGTCCTGCGCAAGGCCGGCGTGGACCGGGACACGGTCCAGGAGGCCTTCAAGATCGCTTCGGTGATCCAGGCCGTCGCCGTGACCCTCGACGCCGAAGCCGCCCTGGCCGACGCGTAGTCACCCCTCGTACGCCCGTACGGACGAAGGCCCCCGCAGCCGACACCGGCCGCGGGGGCCTTCGCGCGCCGCGGGTCGCGGCCGGCGCGGGCTGCGGGCGTGGCGTCCGGATTTGTGCGGGGTCGTCGGGCCATGATGACGCGGTGCGACTTGATCACGTGTCCTATGCCGTGGCCCGCGACAGCTTCGTGTCGACCGTCCAGTGGATCGGATCGGCCCTCGGAGCCGGGTTCGTCGACGGGGGCGTGCACCCGCGGTTCGGCACCCGCAACTTCATCCTCCCGCTGAGCGGCGGCACCTACGTCGAGGTCGTCACCACCCTCGACCACCCCGCCGCCGACCGCGCCCCCTTCGGCCAGGCCGTCGCGCGGCGCGCCGCCGAGGGCGGCGGCTGGCTCGGCTGGGTGGTCTCCATCGACGACATCGCCCCGGTCGAGGCCCGCCTCGGCCGCACCTCGGCCGAGGGCCACCGGGTCCGCCCCGACGGGTTCGACCTGCGGTGGAAGCAGATCGGCCTGCTGGAGCTGTTGGAGGATCCGCAACTGCCCTACTTCCTCCAGTGGTTGGTCCCCACCGAGGAGCGCCCGAGCGCCGACCCGCGCACCTCCACCAGCATCCACGGGGTCTCCATCGCCGGCGACGCCGCCTCCATCGCCGAATTCCTCGGCGAACCGGCCGACCACCCCCTCGACCAGATCGACGTCACCTGGGTCGAGGACGAGGAACCGGGCCTGGTGTCGGTCGAGTTCGCCACCGCCCACGGCACGGTCACGATCTGACCGGGGCGGGCCGCCGGCCGAAGGGGCGGTCCGGGGTTCAGGTCCCGCCGCGCAGGCGTTTCATCAGCGTGCGCACGTCCTCGATCATCGCCGAGGTGACGGCGTCCTCGTCGAGGGGGTCACCCCCGTCCCGGTACTCCTGGAGGGTGAGCGTGAAGACCGCGCCCCCGTCGAGGACCCGCAGGCGGGGCGCCGTCACGTTGCGGTCGAACAGGGCGCGCTCACCCAGGCCCGGCACCTCCTGGACCTCGATGAGCCCCGACCCGGCCTCCGGATCGCCGCTCGGGCCGGCGCCGAACTCGGGCTCGGGGTCGACCTTCTTGTGCAGCTCCACCTGGAGGCGCACCTCGTAGCCGGCCCCGCCCTCGGTCCACTGCGTGCCCATCCCGCAGTACGACCAGTCCACGCGCGGGTCCTCGCCGTGCCTGGGCCGGCCGCGTTCGAAGCGGCCGGTCAGCGCGCCGACGGCGGACAGCGGTGCGTCCTCGCAGAGGTCCTCGGAGTGCCGGTAGGCCACCTCGGGCGGCGGCGCGGCGGTGGTGAAACGATCCTGCACGGTGAGGAACCCCGCCCAGAGCGCCGAGGCGGCCACCGCCCCGCCCAGCGCCCACGCCCACGGCCGGCGGGACGCCCGTAACGGCCGCCCGGGCCCGTCGGGGCCCTCGGGGCCGTCCGGCCCGGCCGGCCCCTCGGCACCCCCGCGCGCCCCCGCGGCGGCCGGCCGCGGGGGCCACTCCCCCTCCAGCTCAGGCTCGCTGATCATCCCCGGCCTCCCGGGTGGTGACGGTCGTGGCCGTCGCCCCGTGCGGCCCCGGACCGGCCGGCGCGGCGTGCCCCTGGTGGCGCTCGTAGGAGTAGGCCCTCAGGTAGCCCACCACGGTGTTGGTGACGGCGACCAGCGGTACCGCCACGACGGCGCCGCCGATGCCCGCGATCATGCCGCCGGCCGCGACGGAGAGCACCACCGCGAGCGGATGGACCCGTACCGCCCGTCCCAGGATGAACGGCTGGAGCACGTGGCCCTCGATCTGCTGCACCGCGAGCACCACGACCACCACCATCAGCGCGATGAACGGCCCCTCGGTCACCAGCGCCACCACCACGGCGAGGGCACCGGAGACCACGGCGCCCACCAGCGGGATGAAGGCGAACAGGAAGATGAACACGGCCAGCGGCACGGCCATCGTCACGTCGAGGAAGTAGAGGCCCAGGCCGATGAAGACGGCGTCGATGAGCGCGACGAGCACCGTGCCGCGCACGTACGCCGTCAGGGTCCGCCAGGCGCGCGGGCCGGCGCCCGCGACACCGGGACGGGCGGCGGCCGGCAGCAGGCCGAGCACCCAGGTCCAGATGCGCTTGCCGTCGTAGAGCAGGAACAGCGTCGAGAACATCGCCAGCAGCATGCCGGTCAGCACCTCGAACAGGACCGTCACGCCCTGGAGCCCGGCCGAGGTGATCTGCTCGGTGTTGGTGCCGATGGTCTCGCTGAGGTTCTTCGCGATGTCGTTGATCTGCTTCTCGGTCACGTGGAACGGGCTGTCGAGCGCCCAGCTCTTCAGCTCGTTGATGCCCTCGCGGACACGACTGGACAGGTCGTCCAGGTTGTCCATGACCTGCCAGACCACGAACCAGCCGACGAGGCCGATCACCACGAAGCCGAGGATCGCGGTGACGGCGGTGGCCAGCCCGCGCGGCAGCCCGAGCCGGCGCAGGCGCACCACGAACGGCTGGAGGAGGGCGGTCACCAGCATGGCGGCGGCGAAGGCGAGGACGACCAGACGCACTTCGCTGATCACCTTCATCAACACCCAGAGCATCCCGGCGAGCAGCAGCAGCCGCCAGCTGGCCTCGGCGGCCACCCGCACCCCCCAGGGGATGACGGTCACCGGATCGGGCCGCTCGGGGGCGGCGGGGGGCGCGTACGCCGACGAGCCGCCGGGTTCCCGCGCCGCGTCCGCGGCGACCGGGAGCGAGGGCGGTTCGACCGCGCTCTCGGCCTCGACCTCGGCGCGCCGCTCGTCGAGGCGCGCCTCCATGCGGCTCAGCCTGCTGCCGAGCCGACCGAGCCAGCCTGCCCTCTTCGCCATCTCATTCCCTTCCCCCCGTCCACCGCGCCGGTCGCGCTCGTACGGTCACACCCCGCACGACCGTACACGCGAGGAGCCCCGCACCGTAGGACGGTGCGGGGCTCCCCGTGGTCGACCGGGTCCGGGCTAGTACCAGTTGTTGGCCTGGTGGAAGCTCCACGCGGCGCACGGGCTGCCGTAGCGCTCGTTCATGTAGCCCAGGCCCCACTTGATCTGGGTGGCCGGGTTGGTGCGCCAGTCGGCGCCGGCCGAGGCCATCTTCGTGCCGGGCAGCGCCTGGACCAGACCGTAGGCGCCCGAGGACGAGTTCACGGCCTTGTAGTTCCAGGTGGATTCCTGGTTGATGATGTTGGAGAAGCACTGGAACTGCCCGGAGGGCACCAGCTGCCGGGCGATCTCCTTGACCTGGGCGACCGTGTAGGAGCCCTGGACGGGGAAGTCACCGGCGTCGCGGGTGGCGGACCGGCTCGCGACCTCGCCCTCCTTCTCCCGCTCGGCCTTGAGCTTGGCGTCGGCCTCTTCCTTGTCCTTCTTCGCCTTCTCGGCCTTCTCCGCCTCGGCCTTCTTGGACTTGGCGTCCTCGGCGGCCTGGAGGCGGGCGGCCTCCTCGGTGGAGCGCTTGGCGTCGGCGTCGGCCGCGTGGGCGATGCTGTCGGCCTGCTGCGCGAGGGTGGCGCTCTGGACCTGTGCCTGCTCGTCGACCGGAACCTCGGCCAGGAGCGTCGCGCCGGACGCGGTCGTCTCGAGGTCGTTCGAAGAGGAGGCGTCGCCAGTGGCGACGCCGACTACTGCGCCGACGGTGGTGACCGCGGTGGCCGAAGCCACGGCGAACCCCCGGACCGAGATCCGGCTCACACGGTGTCCTTCCAGCAGCGTCCGCAGTGACCGCGCGGGCGCGAGAGTGCCCCTTCGACACTGGTCTCCGGGGTGGTGCGATCACTGGAGACACGGGCCCGTGGGCAACTCCCCTGCGGGGGTTGCCGCGTGAAACCGGGCGGCATACGGTCATCGGCTGTGGAGTTGTGGTGCTGCGCGCATCCCTCGTCGGTACGACGGGAGATACAGGTGTGCCGTATGCGGGGCCTGACGGAAACCAGACTCTGCCGGACCCCGACGCCGCAAGGCAATTCCGCGTTGCGTGGGAAAGGTCACACCAGGGATGTCGCGTCTGTTTTCGACAAAGGGCTGTGCGACGCGACGCCGCCCGGCTAGGCTCTCGGACCTTTGCCGGGCGGCGTCAACTCATCATCCCGCTATGCGGTTTTTGACCGGTTCGGAACCGGTGCTCCGCTGTCCGGGTCAGAGCGTTTCGAGCATCTCCGTCACCAACGCGGCGATCGGGGAGCGTTCGGAGCGCGTCAGCGTGACGTGCGCGAACAGCGGATGCCCCTTCAGCTTCTCGACCACGGCGACGACCCCGTCGTACCGACCGACCCTCAGGTTGTCCCGCTGGGCCACGTCGTGGGTGAGGACCACCCGCGAGTTGGCCCCGATCCGGGACAGGACGGTCAGCAGGACGTTGCGCTCCAGGGACTGGGCCTCGTCCACGATCACGAAGGCGTCGTGCAGCGAGCGACCGCGGATGTGCGTGAGCGGGAGGACCTCCAGCATCCCCCGGTTCAGCACCTCCTCGATGACCTCGCGCCCGGCGACCGCCGAGAGGGTGTCGAAGACCGCCTGCGCCCAGGGGCTCATCTTCTCGGACGCGTCACCGGGCAGGTACCCGAGGTCCTGGCCGCCGACCGCGTACAGCGGCCGGAAGACCATCACCTTCTGATGCTGCCTCCGCTCCAGCACCGCCTCCAGGCCCGCGCACAGGGCCAGCGCCGACTTGCCGGTGCCGGCCCGGCCGCCCATGGAGATGATGCCGATCTCCGGGTCGAGCAACAGGTCGAGGGCGATGCGCTGCTCGGCGCTGCGGCCGTGCAGCCCGAAGGCCTCCCGGTCGCCGCGGACCAGCCGTACGTTGCCGTCGGCCGTGACCCGGCCGAGGGCCTTGCCGCGCTCGGACTGGAGGACCAGCCCGGTGTGCACGGGCATTTCCGCGGCCTCCGGGACGTACAGCCGCTCCTCGGAGTAGAGGAGGTCGACCTGTTCGCCGGAGAGGGCGAGCTCGCTCATGCCCGTCCAGCCGGTGGCGGTGATGGCGAGTTCGGCGCGGTATTCCTCCGCGAGGAGCCCCACGGAGGAGGCCTTGATGCGCAGCGGGAGGTCCTTCGAGACGACCGTGACGTCGTAGCCCTCGGCCTGGAGGTTGCGGGCGACGGCGAGGATCCGCGAGTCGTTGTCCCCCAGCCGGAAGCCGGCGGGCAGGACGCCCGGGTCGGAGTGGTTGAGCTCGACGCGCAGGCTGCCGCCCAGATCGCCCAACGGGATGGGGGCGTCGAGGCGACCGTGGCGAACCCGGAAGTCGTCGAGCAGGCGCAGGGCCTGGCGCGCGAAGTAGCCGAGTTCGGGATGGTGCCGCTTGGCCTCCAGCTCGGTGATCACCACGATCGGGAGCACGACCTCGTGCTCGTCGAATCGGGAGAACGCGTTGGGGTCTGCCAGCAGGACGCTGGTGTCGAGGACGTAGGTCCGCCTGTCGGGCAGGCGGCGCTTTGTGCTGGTCACCACGGAAGGACGTACCCCCTCGGAAGAGGTCGGGCCATGAAGACCGGACCGGTCAACGGCTCCCATGCCAGGGCCGCTTTCCGGCCCTCCAATCCGTCCGTGCGAACCGCACGCTCGTCCTGGTGCAAAGGGCCTCCCGGGCGGACGGCCCTGTGCCGTCCGCTGAGACTCGACACCCGTGGATCGGGCGTCGACCTGCCTGGGTTATGCCCTCGAACGCGGGCCGCCATGCCATGGCATATGACGGACGCTCGGTGAACCCCTGGTGAAGGCCTCGTGGGAGGGGCGGGTGTGACGCGTGGGTGTCCGGCCCGTGGTGTCCGGGTGCCGCGCGGGGAGCCGGGGGGCTCCCGTGCTCAGGTCCCGTACCGCCGGTGACGGGCGGCGTAGTCGCGCAGGGCGCGCAGGAAGTCGACCTTGCGGAAGGCCGGCCAGAACACCTCGCAGAAGTAGTACTCGGAGTGCGCGCTCTGCCACAGCATGAATCCGGACAGCCGCTGTTCGCCGCTGGTGCGGATCACGAGGTCCGGGTCGGGCTGGCCGCGCGTGTAGAGGTGCTCCGCGATGTGGTCGATGTCGAGGACCTCGGCGAGCTCCTCGAAGGAGGTGCCCTTCTCCGCGTGTTCCAGGAGCAGCGAGCGGACCGCGTCGGCGATCTCCTGTCGGCCGCCGTAGCCCACGGCGACGTTGACGAGTATCCCCTTGACGTCGTGCGTGGCCTGCTCGGCCTCCTTCAGCACGGTCTGGGTGCGCGAGGGCAGGATGTCCAGGTTGCCGACGTGGTGGACGCGCCAGCGGCCGTCCTCGGCCAGTCCCCGGACCGTGTTCTCGATGATGTTGAGCAGCGGACGGAGCTCGACCTCCGGCCGGTCCAGGTTGTCCGTGGAGAGCATCCACAGCGTGACGACCTCGACGTCCGTCTCCGTGCACCAGCCGAGCATCTCGGAGATCTTGTCGGCGCCGGCCTGGTGGCCCTGCTCCGTCGTGCCTCCGGACGCCTTGGCCCAGCGCCGGTTCCCGTCCAGGATCACGCCGATGTGCTTGGGCGACGCGTCATGGTCGAGGCGGCCTTCCACCCGGCGTGCATAGAGCCTGTACACCAGGTCGCGCAGCTTCACGATCTTCGAGCCCCTCCGTGCAATGCCCCCGTGCCGATTGCGGTCTCCCCCGAGGTCCGCCACATTACTGCGCGCCGGGATCGGGTACCCAACTCGGTCTGTCACAAGTCCGTGATAGGGAGGACATCGTGACTGATAACAATCCCTATCGGGCAGAGCCCTCCCGCTACGACTCCATGCCCTACCGGCGCACGGGTCGCAGCGGCCTCAAGCTCCCCGCCATCTCCCTCGGCCTCTGGCACAACTTCGGCGACGACCGGTCCCTGGAGTCCCAGCGCTCGATCCTGCGCCGCGCCTTCGACCTCGGCGTGACCCACTTCGACCTGGCCAACAACTACGGCCCGCCGCCCGGCTCGGCCGAGCTGAACTTCGGCAAGATCTTCGCCCAGGACTTCGCGCGGTACCGCGACGAGCTGGTCCTCTCCACCAAGGCCGGCTACCTGATGCACCCCGGCCCCTACGGCGAGTGGGGCAGCCGCAAGTACCTGCTCAACTCGCTCGACGCCTCGCTGAAGCGGATGGGAGTCGACCACGTCGACATCTTCTACTCGCACCGCTTCGACCCGGAGACCCCGCTGGAGGAGACCATGGGCGCGCTCGCGTCCGCGGTGGCCCAGGGCAAGGCGCTCTACGTCGGCGTCTCCTCGTACACGGCCGAGCAGACGGCCGAGGCCGCGCGGATCCTCACCGACATGGGCGTGCGCCCGCTGATCCACCAGCCCTCGTACTCCATGATCAACCGCTGGACGGAGGAGGACGCGCTGCTGGACACCCTGGAGGACGCCGGCATGGGCTGCATCTCCTTCGCGCCGCTCGCCCAGGGCATGCTCACCGGCAAGTACCTCCAGGGCATCCCGGAGGGCTCGCGGGCCAGCCAGGGCAAGTCCCTGAACCCCTCGCTGCTGTCGCCGGACGTGCTGCGGCGCCTGGAGGGGCTGAACGAGATCGCCGCGCGGCGCGGCCAGTCGCTGGCGCAGCTGGCGCTGACGTGGGTGCTGCGCGACGACCGGATGACCTCGGCCCTGATCGGGGCTTCGAGCGTGCGGCAGCTGGAGGAGAACGTCGCGGCACTGGCCGGCGAGCCCCTCTCGGCGGAGGAACTGAAGGAGATCGACTCCTTCGCGGTGTCCACCCCCGGCACCAACATCTGGGCCCAGCGCGGCTGACCTGCGGCGATGCCCCGGGCTTGAGGAAATCCTGAGGAAAGCGCGGGAAAAGAAAAAACGGGCCGGTCCGTGGGGGGGATACGGACCGGCCCGAGGGGGGGGTTCCACCATAACCCTTCGTAAAGCCTGATGCGTGCATCGGCGCCAAATGATTACGCTCCGAATCCGCCCAGCAGCATTCCGGTGAGGGCTCCGGCGGCCATGAAGGGGCCCAGGGCGAAACCCGTCCGGCGGGTCGCCCGGCCAAGAACCACAAGGCCGAGGCCGTACAGGGCGCCGTAGAGGAGGCCGAGGAAGGCTCCGGCGATCCATACCCCCCACCCGTACCACCCAAGAGCGACCCCCAGCGCGAGCGCCAGCTTGACGTCGCCGAGGCCCATCCCGGCCGGGTTGATCAGGTACAGCAGGAGGTACGCCGCCCCGAGCGCTCCCCCGCCCAGCAGAGCGAGCCGCCACGACCCGGCGGCGCCGGGCAGCAGGGCGGCGAGGCCGAGCAGGGCGGCCGTGGCGGCGGCGAGCGGGAGGGTGAGCACGTCGGGCAGGCGGTGCACGGCGAGGTCGACCAGGGCCAGCAGCACCAGCGCCGGGGCGAGCGCGACGAACACCGCCGTCTCGGGGCGCGGGCCCGACGCGGCCGCGAGGGCGGCGCACACCGCCGCGCCGGCCGCTCCGGCGAGGAGGCCGACCCGGCCCGCCCCGTAGCCGTGCCCCGGCGCGCGGCAGCGGGCGGGCCCGAGCCAGCCGGGGACCCGGTGCCCGTCGGGACACAGCGCGCGCCAGGGCTCCCCCGCCGGGGCGGACAGTCGGTAGACGGCGCGCGGCAGCAGCAGCCCGGCGGTCGCCCCGTACGCGACGGCGATGACGATCACGAATACCCGCACCCGCCGAAGGTAGCCCCGTCGTGATCCGCGGGACAGCCCCGCCAGGGCCTACGCTGGCCGCCATGGGGCGCTGGCGGGACGGTGGGGGCACGCTCGGGGTCGAGGTCGCCGAGGGGGGTCCGTGGGTCGAGGTGCCGCTGGAGGTGGCGGCCTCGTACCGGGCCCGGACGCGCGGCCTGCTCGGGCGCGACGGGGTCGAGGGGGCACTGCTGTTGACCCCGGCGGCGAGCGTGCACACCTTCGGGATGCGCTTCGCCGTCGACGTGGCCTATCTGGACCGGCGGCTGCGGGTGTTGGCCGTGGTCACCATGCGGCCGGGCCGGCTCGGGCTGCCCCGGCCGCGCTCCCGGCACGTACTGGAGGCCGGCGCGGGGGCGATGGCCGGCTGGGGACTGCGCCCGGGCTGTCGGGTGCGCGTGGCGACGGGGCCGGACGAGGACCCGAGGACGGCTCGACCGGGGCCGGCCGGCGAGGCCGACGGGCGGTAGGTTGGGGCGGTTGAGCTGGGGTCTCAGGGGAGCGGCATGACGGAGAACGCGCGGATCGGTGCGCTGGAGCAGATCATGCCGGCGACCCACGGGGCCGACGAGGACATCGACTGGCAGGCCGCCGAGGCCGCCTGGGGGACCCGTTTCCCGGCCGACTACGTCGCCTTCATGGGCCGCTTCGGCGCGGGCTCCATCAACGGCGAGGCCTCCATCCTGCTGCCGCTGCCCAAGCCCGGACTCCAGTGGGACCCGGCCGAGATGGCCGAGGAGACCGCGAACGCCCGCCAGATCTGGGCGGACCAGGGCGGCCGGGCCGCCTTCGACGTGAACCCGGAGTCGATCGTCGCCTGGGGGGTCACGGGCGGCTCGGACATCCTGTGCTGGCTGACCGACGGTCCGGACCCGGACCGGTGGCCGGTCCTGGTCGTGGGGCGGCACACGGCCGACGCCTTCGCCGTGTACCCGTACGGCATGGCCGAGTTCCTGCTGCGGCTGTGCTCGGACGAGTTCGACGTGAGCCCCGTCGGGATCACCTTCTGGGACGCCGGGCACATCGGCTTCGTCCACTGGCGCAAGGCCCAGCGGCGCTGGCAGGAGGGCCGCAATCCCGAGACGGGCGAGCCGGACCCGTACGCCGGCGACTTCGCCGACTGACTCCGACGCCCGCCACCCGACGCCCGACGCCCGACGCCCGCCACCCTCCGTCCGACGCCCACCGCCTGACCACAACCCGCTTCCGACCCGGAATCGGGCTTTTCGGCGTTTCTGTGGACTTCTGCCGCCTCTACGCGCGTCCAAAACAGCCGACGCATATCGGAAAACACCATGGAGAAATCCCGCACTTGGAGCATTGAACACAAGTGCCGACCCAATGGAACCAACCACCCGGGGGCCAGGAGAGAATTCCGGCCAACGGGCCACGGAGGGACACCCCAGCCCGGAGTAACTCATAAGTAATAACGGGCTCAAAAGAAAATCAGGGGTACCCACCCGTGCGACGAAAAATATTCGGCAGTACGGCCGCCGTGGCCGCTTTCGGCCTGCTGATACCGCTGTCTGCCTGCGGAAGTTCGGAGGCGGGCGCAAGCGGCGACACCCTGCGCCTGATCGCCGCCGAATACGGCGACAACGCGGGGAACAGCTCGAAGGCTTTCTGGGACAAGGTGACGGACGATTTCACCTCCGCCCATCCCGGTATCAAGGTGGAGGTCAAACTCCTGCCGTGGGCCGACATCGACCGCGAGGTCAGCCGCATGGTCCAGGACGGCAAGGCGCCGGACATGGCCCTGATGGGCTCCTACTCCGACTTCGCCGCGCAGGGAAAGCTCTATTCCGCGGAAGAACTCCTCTCGATCTCCGCCGAGGCGAACTTCCTGCCGCCGCTCGCCGAGGCCGGTTCGGTCGGCAACACCCTCTACGGCCTGCCCTTCGTGGCGAGCAGCCGCCTGCTGTTCTACAACGAGGCCCTCTTCCGGCAGGCCGGCATCACCGAGGCCCCGAAGACCTGGTCCGCCCTGGAGGCCGCCGCCAAGGCCCTCAAGGGCAAGGGAGTGAAGTACCCGTACGCGCTGCCGCTGGGGCCGGAGGAGGCGCACGCGGAGGCGCTGATCTGGGAGCTGAGCAACGGCGGCGGCTACGCCGACAGCAGCGGCAACTACGCCCTGGCCTCGGAACAGAACGTCTACACCTTCAACTGGCTCAAGGAGAAGCTGGTCGGCCCCGGCCTGACCGGACCGACCCCGCCGTCCCAGCTCAACCGCGCCGACGCCTTCGCGGCCTTCCTGCGCGGCGAGGTCGGCATGGTCAACGGCTACCCCTCCCTCTCCCACGAGGCCCGGGCCAAGGGCATCAGCCTGAAGGCCGTGTCGATGCCGGTCTCGGACGCCCTCGGCGTGGGCGAGACCCCGCCGACCGTCGGCGTGGCCGACTGGATGATGGCGTTCAAGCAGAACGGCAAGAAGGAGGAGATCGGCAAGTTCCTGGACTTCGTCTACCAGGACAAGAACCTGTCGGACTTCGCGGGCCGCTACCACCTGCTGCCCTCGACGGTCACCGCGTCCCGCACCCCGGCGGGCGGCGGCCTCGACGCCATCGACACGGACTTCCTGACCGCCCTGCGCGGCGCGCAGCTGTACCCGGTGAACGACCCGTCGTGGGTGAAGGTGAGCGACAACCTCAAGCGCAACATCGGCCGCGCCGTCGAACCGAACGGCAACCCCAAGGCGGTCCTGGAGGACATCGCCGCGAAGGCCAAGGCCTCCGCGGCGGCTCCGAGGAACTGAACGCAGCACACCCCCGAAGTCCCGTACGACACAGGACCTTCGACCCCTGTCGCACCCCATCCCGTGCGGCACAATGACGGGGACGGCACTTGATCCAAGGCCGTGGCCCAGTCGCCCGCCGGGCACCCACAAGGTGCACGGGGCGACAGGCCTTCCTCCCTTCCTCGCCCCTCTCCCGCCTCCCTTCCCCGGCTGCTAGATCCCGCCGTGGTTCGCGGCGAACGCCGTCCGGTACTGCTCGCAGCTGGAATCCCAGTTCAGGGTGCCCGTGAGCGTCCCGTAGCCCGTGCGCGTGACCGACCACTCCACCGTGTACACGCCGGTGTCGCAGGCGATCCGCCGGTCCCCGGCCACCTTCTCCTTCCCCGTCGCCGGACGGTCCTTCAGCTCCCGGGTGACCTCGCCCGCCTTGGCGCGCTTCGCGTCGCGCAGCACGGCGTGGACGACGATCGGGTGCTTGCCCTCCTTGGTGGTGACGGCCCTCTTGACCAGCGCGGAGTCGGACACCGCCCAGGCGAACTCGTACGAGGGCAGCCAGGCCAGCGTCTTCGGGTCGCCGACCTGGCGTTCCCATTCCGGCGCGCCGTCGGGCCCCGGACGGGTGACGGTCTTGTACTGCACGCCGGGGTAGAACCGGAACTGGCCCTCCACCTTGTGCATGTCGTCCTTCGTCCACATCGACTTCATCTTCTTGCCGTCCCCGGCCGGGTCCTGGAGGTACTTCGCCGCCTCGGCGGCGCCGGCCGGGGCCTGGCCGAGGGCGGGGACGAGGGCCGCGACGGCGGCGGCGAGGGCGAGGGCGGCGGTGCGGGTGCGGTTCATGCCCGTACCAACGCCCCGCTTCGGCGGGCCGGAACGAGGCCGTGCGCGCGTTCACCCGTACGGGAGGGCGCCGCGGGCGGAGGTGACACATTCCCCACCAGGGCGGGAACACCGGCTCCGGACCTCTGGTTGTCTCGCCTCGCACGACACGAACGACCGATACGAAGCAGCGGGGGACGAACATGAGCGTGACCGTGAACGGCACGGTGGCAGCGGGCTGGGAGAGCGTCCGGGAGGAGTTCGAGGCCTTCGTCGCCGCCGAACCGCACGCGCCGGAGGCCCAGCTGGCGGTGAGTCACCACGGGCGAACCGTGGTGGACCTGTGGGCCGGCGAGGACACCGGGGCGGACACCCTGACCGGGGTCTTCTCGATCACGAAGGCCGCCGCGCACCTGGTGGTCGCCCTCCTCGCGCAGGACGGCGTACTGGACCTGGACCGAACGGTGTCCTCGTACTGGCCGGAGTTCACCGGCCACGGCAAGGAGCGGCTGACGGTGCGGCAGCTCGTCGCGCACGGCTCGGGGCTGATCAACACCCCGGAGGGCCTCTCGTACGAGGAGATCGCCGACGACGCCCTGATCGCGGAGCGGCTGGCCGGCGCGGAGCCCTACTGGGAGCCCGGGACGGCGTACGGCTACCACGCCTTCGTGATCGGCGCCCTGACGGGCGAGGTGGTGCGCCGGGTGACGGGCCGCTCCGTCCAGGAGCTGTACGAGGAGCGCGTGCGGGCCCCGTACGGGTTGGACCTGTACCTGGGGCTGCCGGCGGAGCAGGAGGGCCGTTGGAAGCCGGTCCTGGAGATGCTGCCGACGCCGGAGCAGATCGCGGAGCTCGTCGCCGGCGGGCCGATGCCCGAGCTGATGAAGGTGGCCTTCAACGCGCACCGGGAGCCGCCGATGGACATGGTGGCCTACGCCAACCACCCGAAGACGCTGGCCCTCGGTCCGGCCTCGGCGGGCGGCGTCGGCTCCGCGCGCGGGGTGGCCGCCCTGTTCGCGGCGGCCGCCGGCCTGGACGAGCGGGGTGCGCTGCTGAAGCCGGACGCGTTGGCCGAGGTGGCCCGTCCGCACACTCCGGACGTGGACGTGGTCACGGCGACCCCGGACCACTTCGGGCTGGGCTTCGAGCGGCAGCCCGCCGTCGGTCCGGAGGCCTTCGGGCACCAGGGCGCTTCGGGCGGGCAGGGCTTCGCCGACCCCGTCACGGGGATCGCGTACGGGTACACGCGCCGCCGCTTCGCCTTCCCGGGCGGGATGGCCCCGGAGAACGAGCGGCTGACGGCGGCGGTGCTGAAGGTCGCGCGCGGGCTGTGAGGAGGGGGCCGGGGCCGGCGGGGCTCAGGCCTGGCCGGTCTCGAAGCGGCTGACGTGGCCGTCGCCGGTGACGTGGAACCGCCAGGCGGTGCGCATCTCGCCCCAGGTGTCGTTGCGGTAGTCGACGACCAGGGCGCGCCCGCCGTCGGACTCGGAGGCGACGGCCATGTGGCCGCCGCAGGAGAAGATCTCCCGCTCGGTCCAGTCGGCGACGTCCTGGTCGGAGCCGTCGTCGGACATGGTCGCGCCGGGGGTCAGGAGCGCCTCGAAGGCCGCGCGGTCGCCGGCGTTGACGGCCTTGACGAAGGCGCGGACGGTCGGGTCGGTGAGCTGGTCCGGCTGGATCACGGGGTCTCCTGGTCGCGCGTGGGACGGGTGGGGTGGCGCGTACGGTGCTGCGTGCGCGACCAGGGAACACCCCGGGCGGGTCCGGGGGGTCGACCGTCACCCGTTCGCAGCCGGACGGCGTGTCAGGGTCCGGTGGTCTCAGGGGGACTCGGGCGCCGTGCGGATCGGGAAGCCGGTCGGGCGGCCCTGTTCCTTCAGCCAGGTCAGGACCTGGTCGAGGGCGGTGACGGTCTGCCGGCGGTCGCCGCCCCCGTCGTGGAAGAGCAGGGTGGGGCCGTTGCCGATCTCGCGCTTGACGGTGTCGACGATGGCGGCGGCTCCGGGCTTGGCGAAGTCCTTGGTGTCGACGTTCCAGCCGAGCGGGCGCATCCCGGCCGCGGCGGCGATGCGGCGGCTGTCGGGGGTGAAGGCCCCGCCGGGGGCGCGGTAGTACTCGACCTTCGCGCCATCGCCGGCCGCTTCCTCGATGAGCCTCTTCGCGTCGAGGATCTGTGCCCGCTGGTAGGCGACGGGCTTCTTGTCCATGCCCGTGTCGTGGGTCATGGAGTGGTCGCAGAGCCGGTGGCCGGCGGCGACGACCCGCTTGACCAGGTCGGGGTGGGCCTTGGCCTGGGGGCCGATCATGCAGAAGGTGGCCTTGGCCCCGTGCCGGGCCAGGGCGTCCAGCACCTGCGGGGTCCAGCGGGGGTCGGGGCCGTCGTCGATGGTGATGTTGACGGCGTCGCCGCCCGCCTCGGAGAGGTGGGCGATGGTCTCGGGTATGCCGGAGGAGGAGCCCGCCGAGGAGCCCGCCGAGGGGCCGGAGCCCGCCGGGCCGCCGTCGTCCGTACGGGACCGGCCGCCGGCGGACCGCCCGGCGTCGCCGTCGATCGTGACCAGGGCGGTGACTCCCCATATGGTCGCGGCGACGGCGACGGCCGAGGCTCCCACGGCGATCCGGGACCGGAGGCCTCCGTGCTTCTGCGTACGCGTCATGTGTCCACTCCCCATCCGCCCTTGAAAGGGCCTTGTGGGTCATGACGCCTTGGATTGGTGAGGGGTTCCGCTCAATTGCCCCATAAATTACAGGTAATAAGGACTTTGGTCCTTCATGGCCCCGAATGACACTTCCGACCGCTTCCGTCACACGGCCGCATGACGAAGGCGGGTGCCGCCCCGGGAGGACCCGGGGCGGCACCCGCCTTCGTCATGCGGCCGTGCGGGGCGGCGGTCTCGCCGCCGCCCGGCTCGGTGCGGCTCGGTGCGGCTCAGTGCGGCTCAGTGCGCGAAGGTGTCCTGCGGGGCCGCGGCCCCCTTGGCCTGTTCGCCCGCGGGCTGTGCGGCCGGGCCGGCGCCCCGCAACGGGACCTCCTTGACGAACCAGGCCGCCAGGAAGCCCAGTACGGCGATGGCCGCGCCGAGCAGGAAGGCGGAGTGGGTGCCTGCGGCCACCGCGTGCTGGTAGGCGTCACGGACCTGCTCGGGCAGCTTGGCCAGGCTCGCCGCGTCGAGCTGGGCGGCGCCTGCGGCGTTCGCGGCCTGCGGGCCGAGCCGCTCGGACATCGTGTCCGTGACCCGGCCGGTGAACAGCGAGCCCATGAGGGCCACGCCGAAGGATCCGCCGAGGGTGCGGAAGAGGGTGGCGGAGGAGGAGGCGACCCCCATGTCCTTCATCTCGACGCTGTTCTGCGCGACCAGCATGGTGATCTGCATCAGGAAGCCCAGACCGGCGCCGAGGACGGCCATGTAGACGCCCGAGACCAGGCGCGAGGTGCCGGTGTCCATGGTCGCGAGCAGGAACATGCCGACGACCATGAGCGCGCCGCCGATGATCGGGAACATCTTGTACTTGCCGCTGTTGGTGGTGATCCGGCCCGCGACGAGCGAGACGAGCATCATCGAGAGCAGCATCGGCAGGAGCAGCAGGCCCGAGTTGGTGGCCGAGGCGCCCTGCACCGACTGCTGGAACAGCGGGAGGTAGAGCACGCCGCCGAACATCGCGAAGCCGACGAGGAAGCCGATCACGGACATCAGGGTGAAGTTGCGGCTGCGGAAGATGTGCAGCGGCATGACCGGCTCGGCCGCCCTGGTCTCGGCGTAGAGGAAGGCCGCGGTGGAGAGCACGCCGACGACGATCAGGCCGATGATCTCGGCGGAGCCCCAGGCGTACTCGGTGCCGCCCCAGGTGGTGAGGAGGACGGTGGAGGTGATCGCGATCGTCAGCAGCGCCGCGCCGATGTAGTCGATCTTCGGTCGGACTCCGTCCGCCTTCTTGGGCAGGTGCAGGACCGCGGTGACCATGGCGAGCGCGACGGCGCCGAGCGGGAGGTTGATGTAGAAGGACCAGCGCCAGCCCATGTGGTCGGTGATGGTGCCGCCGACCAGCGGGCCGCCGATCATGGCGAGGGCCATCACGCCGGCCATCATGCCCTGGTACTTGCCGCGTTCGCGGGGCGGGATCAGGTCGCCGATGATCGCCATGACGCCGACCATCAGGCCGCCGGCGCCGAGGCCCTGGATGGCGCGGAAGCCGATGAGCTGGCCCATGTCCTGGGCCATGCCGCTGAGGGCGGAGCCGATCAGGAAGATGACGATCGAGGTGAGGAAGGAGCCCTTGCGCCCGTACAGGTCGCCGATCTTGCCCCAGATCGGCGTGGAGGCGGCGGTGGCGAGGGTGTAGGCGGTCACCACCCACGAGAGGTGTTCGAGACCACCGAGCTCGCCGACGATCGTCGGCATGGCGGTACCGATGATCATGTTGTCGAGCATGGCCAGCAGCATCGCGATCATCAGGGCCATGAGGACGACGCGGACGCTGCGCGGCTTCACCTCCCCGGACTTCGCCGTCGGCTTGACTGTCTCGGTCATTTCCACTCCCCTGGCACCAGCGCTTCCTCGCCCGGCCGGGAACTTACTTGTCGCCCGGCTAGTTCACTACACTGGGGAAGGTAGACCCGGCACTAGCCGGGCGTCAAGTAAGCAAGCATGGGGAGAGTCATGTCCAGCAGCTCCGGCGGCGCGGTTCCGCAGGGCAGGCGCGGAAACACGCGCCAGCGCATTCAGGACGTCGCGCTGGAGCTCTTCGCGGAGCAGGGGTACGAGAAGACCTCGCTCCGGGAGATCGCGGAGCGGCTGGAGGTCACGAAGGCGGCGCTCTACTACCACTTCAAGACCAAGGAAGACATCATCATCAGCGTCTTCGAGGACCTCACCCGGCCGATCGACGAGCTGATCGAATGGGCCGGGGAACAGCCCCGGACCCTGGAGACCAAGCGCGAGGTGCTGCGCCGCTACAGCGAGGCGATGGCCGCGGGCGCCCCGCTGTACCGCTTCATGCAGGAGAACCAGGCGACGATGCGGGAGCTGAGCATCGGCGAGACGGTCAAGAAGCGGCTCTTCACGCTGGTGGAACTCCTGCGCACGGAGGAGGGCCCGCTGACCGACCAGGTGCGCTGCGTGAGCGCCCTGTTCACCCTGCACGCGGGGATGATGTTCCTCCAGCACATGGAGGGCGACCCGGAGGAGACCCGGCTCGCGGCCCTGGAGGTCGCGACGGACCTCATCACGCGGGCGCACGGAGCGGGCGAGGCAGCCTGAGCGGCGGAGCGGCCTGAGCCGCCGAGCGGCCGGGCTGCCGAGCGGCCGGGCTGCCGGGCTGCCGAGCGGCCGGGCTGCCGGGCTGCCGGGCTGCCGAGCGGCCGCTAGACGATGCGGCGGTCCTCGGGGGCGATGGGGACGTCGTTGACGCTCGCCTCACGACGGCGCATGAGGCCGTCGGCGTCGAACTCCCACTGCTCGTTGCCGTGGCTGCGGAACCACCGGCCGGCCGCGTCGTGCCACTCGTACTCGAAGCGGACGGAGATGCGGTTGCCGGTGTAGGCCCAGAGCTCCTTGCGCAGGCGGTAGTCGAGCTCGCGCTCCCACTTGTCGGCGAGGAAGGCGCGGATGTCGTCGCGGCCGGTGAGGAAGCGGTCGCGATTGCGCCAGACGGAGTCCTCCGTGTAGGCGAGGGCGACGCGCTCGGGGTCGCGGCTGTTCCAGGCGTCCTCGGCGGCCTGGACCTTGGCGCGGGCGGACTCCTCGGTGAAGGGGGGCAGGGGCGGACGTACGGCGGACGCGGCACTCATGAGGGCGGCCTTTCGCTACGGCTCGACTCGGGGGCACGATGGAGAACGATCGTTCTCACCACACCCTAGAGAACGACCGTTCTCCCCGCAAGGGATCTGGACTACCCTTCCCCCATGACCCCGCGCACGGCTCCCCCCACCGACGACGAACAGACCCGGACCCGCCTGCTGGACGCGGCCGAGGCCCTGTTCTACGCCGAGGGCGTGCAGGCCGTCGGCATGGACCGCGTCCGAGCGGAGTCCGGGGTCGCGCTCAAGCGGCTCTACCGGCTCTACCCGTCGAAGGAAGCGCTGGTCACCGCCTACCTGGAGCGGCGCGACCGGCGCTGGATCCGGAGCCTGCGGCAGGCCGTGACGGGCACCCCGGACCCGGTGGCGGCGCTCTTCGCCTGGCTGGAGGACTGGTTCGGGGAACCGGGCTTCCGCGGCTGCGCCTTCCTCAACGCCCACGGGGAACTCGGCGCGGGCCCCGCCGGGGTGCTGGACGTCGTACGCCGCCACAAGGCGGAACTGCGCTCCCTGCTCGGCGACCTGGCCCCGGGCGACCCGGTGCTCGCCGACCAGTTGCTGATCCTCGTCGAGGGCGCCACGGCGGTCGCCGCCCTCGACCCCGGCCCCGAACCGGCCCGCCACGCCGCCCGGGCCGCGCACCGCCTCCTGACGGACGTGACCCTCGACGGCTAGGAGGCTCCCCGGGGGAAGGTGATCTCGACCCGGCGGTTCTTCTTGCGGCCTTCCTCGGTGCCGTTGTCGGCGATCGGGTAGTCCTCGCTGTAGCCGCGGACGTCGTAGGTGACGCCGGGATTGGTCACCGTCTTGGCCAACTCCGCCTGCACGGCGTCGGCGCGCTGCTTGGACAGCTCCTTGCCGTGCTCGTAGCTGCCCTGGTCGTCGGTGAAGCCGAAGACGCGGACGCGGGTGGCCTTCTGGGTGTTGATCTCGTTGGCGATGGCCTGTATCCGGGCGGACGCCTGGGCGTTGAACACCGCGCTGTTCTCGGGGAACAGCACCTCGGACTGCAACGCCATCATGACGGTCTGGTTCGTCTCCTGCCGCCGCTGCTCACCGCCGAGGTCCTCGACGACCTCGGCGATGTCGAGCACCTTGATCGGCGCGAGGGTCCCGCCCTGGGGGATCTTGAGGCCGGGCGCGTTGGAGTCGATGGCCACGGGCGCCGCGGCGGACGGCTCGGTCCCGGGGGGCACGGAGGGCTTCACCTCGTCGGCGTGCGCTCCGGTCGCACCGATCATGTGGGCGCCGGCGATGACGAGCCCGGCGACGGCGGTCGTGGCGGCTGTGCGGTGGCGTTTTGTCATGGCGTCACCCAGAGATCTTGATGGTGGCCGTGGCGAACGTCGGGATGGCGAAGTCCACCTCGGTAGTGCTTGCCGGAGGTGCCGGGAACTGTGCGAAGAACGGAATCGAGGCCCCAGGATCGATGCGAGTGATGCCCGTTGAGCACAGGCAACGACTCTCGGTGTCCCGAAGGACGTAGTAGCGCTTCTTGCCCGCCTTGTCGACCAAGGTCGCGCCCGCGATGGACGTGCCGCTCGCGTCTCGCTCATCGCCGCGCCAGGCCGTGACCTTCGTGAAGACGGCGGTTCCGCCGTTCTTGATCTGCCCGCTGACCGTGATGAAGCCTCCGGAGTCCCGCACGGCCGAGTTCACGGTCAGCACGATGCCGGGGTCACCGTTGGACGTTCCGATCACCTCGGTCGTCTGAGGGACGGGAACGGCGTTGGTGGCGGGCTTGTTCGATCCGCTGCTCTGTGACTGCGAACCGCTCGGCTGCCCTTCGGCGCTCGGCTTCTTGTCGTCGCCCCCGCCGCATCCGGCCAGCGCGAGGGCCAAGACGGCCGCGACGACAGCGGCCACTCCCCCGCGGACCTTCACCGTGTGCCGAGTGCTCATGTATGCGGCTTCCTTCTCTCGCGTGCTTGTCAGTCGACCAGTCGAACCGTGAACAGGGCCCTTGCCAGCCGGTTCAGCGGGCCCGGGTCCGCCGGGTCCAAACTGAGCGACTTTCCTTCGCAGACGAACGTGACGTCCCCCAACACCGGTGTGGGGCTCGCGCTGGGCGTCGCACTCGGTGTCGGGGCGGGCGAAGCCGGGACCGGAGCCGGGGCGGACCGCAAGGAGCAGCGCGGGCTGATCCTCGCCTTGGCCGTGGCTCTGCCTTGCAGTTCCTCAGTACCGGGGACGACCGACTTGCCCACCGTGCCGTTCGTGGTCACGGTGACGGTGACTTCGGGCATGGCCACCTCGCAGACGGCCGTGGCGTCGTTCAGGGCAGCGAACGCGTCGGCCTCGGCGCAGACGCCTCGGCCGGTGAGCAGATCACCATCGGCGATCTTCGACCAGTCGGCGGGCCTGAGACTGATCAAGTCAAGCCCGACGAGAACGTTGTCCCTTGCTTCACCGGCAGCAGCCAGGGCTGCCGCGTCGGCCGCACCCTGCGCGTTACTTCTCGTGACTCCGGCCTGCCCGACAACGAAGAAGACGAGCGCAGCAAAGAGCAGACCCACGATCGCCACCATGTAGATGGGAAAGGCCTGCCCTCGGTCGCCGTGGCGACCCAACGTCACTTTCCGCCGCCTCCAGCGGTGATGGCCGCGACGGCGGCGCTGATCCGGTCCGTGATGGCGGTACCGATGCCCGTTCCGACAATGGCGCCGATGATCACCACGACCACCAGGATGATCCCCAGGTATTCGAACGCCGTCTGGCCGCGGTCTTTCGCGGGCTTGACCGTGTAGCGGTTTCGGATCCTTGCCAGGGTGTTCTGCAACATCGGGGGTTCCTCCCGGGCCGGGGCCGCTGTCGATTTGCGGACGGTACGTTGGGTTACGGGTCGTCACCAAGGGTCCCGGGGCCCAAATGCGGACCCACTGTGCGCGGCGGTCAGCCATGGCCGGTCACTCCCGGACGGGCGGTTCCCAGCCAGCGGGCTATCGCCTCGCTGCGGGTGGTGCTGCGGAGCTTCGCGAAGATGCGGTTGATGTGGTTCTTGACCGTCTTCTCGCTGATGAAGCAGGCTCCGGCGATCTGCTGGTTGCTCATGCCGGACGCGATCAGGTCCATGATCTCTGCCTCTCGCGAACTCAGCCCGTACGTCACCGAGTTGTGCATCCGCTCCGTCGAGGATGCCACAGCTCGTTGCGGCTGCGAAGAGGCGCGGAGGTCCGCGAGGAGGGCCGTCGCCGCCGTCGTCGTGAAGTGGGCGCGGCCCTCGCGGACGTCGCGGACGGCCCGGATCAGGTCCTCGGCGGTGAACTCGCCGTGGACCAGGTAGCCGCCCGCGCCCAGGAGCAGGGCCTCCCGTACGGTGCCGGCGTCGCGGCTGTGGGTCAGCATCAGGACGGGGGCCAGGGCGGCCAGGTGCGGGAGGGCGGAGATGCCGTCGACGCCGGGCATGCGGACGTCCAGCAGGATCACGTCCGGGGCGTGGCGGCGCGTCAGGGTCAGGGCCTCGTGGCCGTCGGCCGCCCGGGCGGCGACGTCGAAGCCGCCGGCTTCGCACAGGAGGGCGGCCAGGCCCGCCCGGACGACGGGGTCGTCGTCCGCGATCAGGACGCGGATGGCCATCACCCGCCCCCGAGCAGGGCGCCGAAGTCGACGTCCGCCCCGTAGACGAAGCCGCACACGAGGAGGATCAGGGTGCCCGGCAGCATGAACATCGTCACCGCGAAGGTGGCCTTCGGGACGGCCCGGGCGGCCCGGCGGCGGGCGTTCTGGGCGTCGGTGCGCCGCATGTCCTCGGCGATGGCGATGAGGGTGTCGACGATCGGGGAGCCGAGTTCCTCGCCCTGTTGGAGGGCGGTGACGAACTGGGCGACCTGCTCGGAGTCGTTGCGCCGGCGCAGGTCGTCGAAGGCCTGGCGGCGGCTGACGCCCATGTCCATCTGCTGGAGGGTGATCCGGATCTCGTCCGACCAGGGGCCGTCGTACTTGTCGGCGACCCTCTCCAGCGCCTGGCGGAAGCCGAGTCCGGCGCTGACGACGACGGCGAGCACGTCGAGGAAGTCGGGCAGTATCCGCTCGATGTGGTCGCGGCGGACCCGGATCGCGGACCACAGGCCGAACTCGATCCAGAACAGCCCGAAGGCGATCATGAGGAGGGCGGGTACCAGGCGGCCGTTCATCAGCATGGCGAGCGCGCCGAAGCCGCCGAGGAAGCCGTACACGGCGCGGCGTGCCGCGTACCGGTCGATGGTCAGGCCGGCGGGGTTGCCCGCCATGTCGATCTGGCGGCGCTTGCGCGCGACCTGCCTGGGGCCCATCAGGCGCAGGACGAGCGGTGCCCAGCGGATGCCGAGGCGGTCGATGACGGAGCCGACGGCCGTGGTGCGGGTGGCGCCGACCTCCAGGGCGAGGGCGAGGTCGGTGGGGAGTTTGACGTCGGCCCGGTAGAGGCGGATGCCGTGCAGGATGCCGAAGACGGACAGGGCGCAGGTCAGGGCCAGGAGCAGGGGTACGTACGCGGTCACCGGTGCCCCCTCACACGTCGATCTTCGAGAGCCGGCGGATGAGGACGAAGCCCAGCGCGAAGAGGCCGAGCGAGACGATCACCGCGAGCTGTCCGACGAAGGCGCCGGTCATCCGGTCGAGGGCTCCGGGCATCATCGTGTTGACCAGCAGCAGCGAGCCGAGGCCGATGGCGGGCACGAGGTACGCGGTCACCGTGACCTGGGAGAGCTGCGTACGGATCTCCCTGCGGGTCTCCTTGCGCTGTTCCAGGGTGACGGTCAGGTTCCGCAGGCTGCCGACGATGGCGCCGCCGGCGCGGGCGGACAGGACGAGGGTGGAGACGAGGACGACGAGCTCGCGCGAGGGGAGCCGTTCGACGATCTCCCCGAGGGCCTCCTCGATGGAGTGGCCGACGGCGATCCGGTCGGCGACCCGGGACAGTTCCTCGCCGGCCGGTGCCTCCAGTTCCTCGGCGGCCATCGCGATGGCGGTGCGCAGGGCCAGCCCGGCCTGGGTGGCGTTGGCGAGGATGCGGGCCAGTTCGGGGAGCTGGTTGATGAAGCGCTCCGTGCGCCGGGCCCGCTGCCAGTTGAGGAAGGCGTTCGCGGCCCAGACGCCGATCAGTCCGGCGACGGGCCCGAAGAAGGGGGCCAGCAGGGAGGCGCAGACGAGCCAGACGCCCGCGATGGCGGCCAGCATGTAGACGAGGAACTCGCCCGGGGTGAGGTCCAGGCCGGTGGTGGCCAGCTTCCGTTCGAGGCGGCGGCCGGGCCGGGTGCCGCGCAGTCGCCGGTCGACGCCCTGGAAGCGGCGGCGGCGGCCGGTGGGCTCGGGGGTTCCCTCCGCGGAGAGGCGTTCGATGAGGGCGGCGCGGCGTTCGAGGCCGGCGGCGTACGCGTGTACGCCGAGGGTGACGAACAGGCCCGCCAGCAGGGTGGCGCCGAGGGTGAGGAGGACGAGGTTGGTCACAGGACGGTCCGTGAGGTGAGCGGGTCGTGGAAGCCGTCGGGCGGGGCCACGCCGAAGGCCTGGGGGACGGGCTGGTTGTGCAGGTAGAGGCGTTCGGCGGTGCGGCGCGGCAGCGGGTGGTGGACGAAGTGGCCGTGCACCCGGCCGTCGTGGCCCATGGGTTGGGCGAGGAAGCGGCAGGCGGTGGTGATCCGGAAGGGTTCGCGGCCGTGGGATTCGAGGAGGGAGATCTCGGTGATGCGGCGCGAGCCGTCGCCGAAGCGGGTCAGTTGGACGATGACGTCGACCGCGCTGTTGATCTGGTCCTGGAGGGCCTCGAAGGGGATCTCGATCTCCGACATGGAGGCGAGGGTCTGGAGGCGGGTGAGGGCCTCGGCGGAGCTGTTGGCGTGGACGGTGGCCAGGGAGCCGTCGTGGCCGGTGGACATGGCCTGGAGCATGTCGAGGGTCTCGCCGCCGCGGACCTCGCCGACGATGATGCGGTCGGGGCGCATGCGCAGGCTGTTGCGTACGAGGTCGCGGATGGTGATCTGGCCGTTGCCCTCGACGTTGGCGGGGCGGGATTCGAGCCGGATGACGTGCGCCTGCTGGAGCTGGAGTTCGGCGGAGTCCTCGATGGTGATGATGCGTTCGCCTTCCGGGATCAGTCCGGAGAGGGCGTTGAGGAGGGTGGTCTTGCCGGTGCCGGTGGCCCCGGAGACGATCACGTTCAGCTTCGCCTGGACCAGCGCGGACAGCAGCAGGAGCATCTGCTCGTCGAGGGAGCCCAGCGTGATCATCTCGGGCAGGGTGAAGGCGCGCGGGAAGCGGCGGATGGTGAGGGTGGCGCCGGTGAGGGAGAGCGGCGGGATGATGACGTTGACGCGTTCGCCGCTGGGCAGGCGGGCGTCGACCATGGGATTGGCCTCGTCCACGCGTCGGTTGACGGTGGAGACGATGCGCTCGATGGTCTGCATGAGCTGCTCGTGCGAGGCGAAGCGCAGCGGGAGCTGTTCGACCCGGCCGGCGCGTTCGACGAAGATCTGGTCGGGGCCGTTGACCATGATCTCGGAGATGGAGGCGTCTTCGAGGAGCGGTTCCAGGACGCCGAGTCCGAGAGCCTCGTCGACGACCCGGCGGATGAGCCGGTCGCGTTCGACGGTGGACAGGACGGGGCCCTCGCGGCTGATGATGTGCCCGAGGACGCGTTCGAGGCGGGCGCGGCGCTCGGCGGGCGCGAGCGCGGACATCTCGGCGAGGTCGATCTCCTCCAGCAGCTTGGCCCGGTAGGAGGAGACCAGGTGGCCGTCCTCGCGGGGGCCGCCCCGGTCTTCGGGGGTGGTGACCCGGGAACGCAGGCTCATGGTCGGGATCCCTTCGGGCCGTCGGCGCCGGCGCTGTTCACGAGGGTGTCGGGGTCGGTGTCGGGGTCGGTGAGGGTGCCGGGGTCGTCGTTGGGCATGACGGCGGTGGCGGTGGCCGGGTCGGGGTTCAGTCCGGGGATGATCGAGTTGATGGTGATGGAGACGTTCGCGGTGACGGCGTCGGCGTTCTTGGTCACGACGACGGTCGCCGTGAGGCCGCCGCGTACCGCGGCCCTGCCGGCCGCCGCCCCGCCACCGCCCGTGCGGGCCTCCACGCGGGCCGCCGTCCGGGCGGCGGTGTCGGCCTGTTCGTGGACGTACGCGATCCAGCCGAGCTGGATCCCGCAGAGCGCGACGAACAGCAGGATCGGGACGAAGCCGATGTACTCCAGGGCGACCTGGCCCCGGTCGGAGCGGGTGCGCGGTGTCGGTGTCCTCACGTCCTCGGTGCTCCTCACTGCGCCTCACTCCTCCCGTTCCATGGCGGCGCCGGCGGTGCCGTGGATCCGGCCGAAGTTCAGTCCGGGGAAGAGCACGGGGATCTGCACCGAGACGGTGGCCTTGTAGACGTCCCCGGCCCGGCCGCAGTCCGTTTCCCTGCCCCAGGCCCCGGAGATGTGCTCCCCGGCGGCGGCGACGCACGCCCCGTCGTTCTTGACGGCGCCCGCGCGGGCCGCTTCGTCGGCGGCGTTGCCGACGAGGGAGAAGGCGTAGCCGATCAGTACGCACTCCCACACCGCCGCGACGAGCAGCAGGATGAGCGGGACCATGCCGACGAACTCGACGGCCACCTGGCCGCGGTCGCCGTCGTGCTTCCGGTCCCGGCGTACGGATCCGCCCGCGTCCATGCCTCAGCCCTCCCGGCCGCGCCGCAGGCGGGCCACCGGACCGGCGGCGCGGACCGCGAGGGCGGTGCCGCCGGAGCGGCCCGCGGGGGCGAGGGCCGCCTGGTCGGGGAGGGCTCCCGGCTCGCCGGGGGCGGCGAGCAGGCCGAGTTCGCCCGCGAGGGTCCACAGGGCCTGCTTGACGGTGGAGCGGTTGTCGAGGTCCTGCACCCGGCCGGCGTCGACGACGGCCTGGAGTTCCTTGAAGGCGGCGGGGACGGGGGTGCGGGTGGGTCGGGTTCGGGTGATCTTCTGGATGAGGGCGGGTTGGATCTCGGTGTGCTTGCTCCAGCGGTTCACGACCATCGTGGTGTCCTCCGCCTTGCGGACCTGGAGCCGCTCCCACATCCGGACCAGGCGTTTGGCGGCCCGTACGGCGACCACGTCGGGGGTGGTGACCATGACGGCGACGTCGGCGAGTTCCACGGCGGTGGCGCCGGCGCCGGTGACGACGGTGCCGCAGTCCACGACGACGAGTTCGTAGCGGGTCCGCAGGGCGCCGATGACCTGGCGGGCGGCCCGTTCGTCGACCTCCTCGCCGCGCTCGCCCTCGGCCGGGGCCAGCAGCAGGGCGAGTCCGGTGCGGTCGTCGTAGACGGCGTCCTGGAGGACGCGGGGGGAGATGTCCTGGATGCCGGCGAGATCGGCGATGGAGCGGCGGAACTGCACGTCGAGGTAGGAGCCGACGTCGCCGGCCTGGAGGTCGAGGTCCACCAGGGCGGTGCGCCGTCCGGCGGCGGCCGCCGCCAGCGCGAACTGCACCGCCGTGAAGGTGGTGCCGACGCCGCCCTTGGCGCCGCTGACGGTGACGACCCGGCCGCCCGGTCCGGTGGGGACGCGTTCGCCCCCGCCCAGGTGGCGGCGTACGCCGACGGCCCACTGGGCGGCGGCCTGGACGCGGGCGGCGAGTTCCTCGTAGCCGAGGGGGAGCCCGACCAGGCCCCGGGCGCCGGAGTCCATGGCGGCGGAGAACAGGGCGGGGCCGGTCTCCGAGGACAGCAGGACCACGCCGACCGCGGGGAAGCGCAGGGCGACCTCGCGGACGAGTTCGAGGGCGGGGGCCGGGCCGATCCGCTCGTGGACGAGGACCACCTCGGGCAGCTCGTCGACGGACTCGGCGGCGAGCCGCGCCAGGGTGTCGAGGAGGGAGGTCGAGTCGGGGACGGGGGCGGCCGGTTCGGCGCCGGGGAGCTGGCCGATCAGGGCCACGATGGCGCGGGCGGCGTCCGGGTCGGCGGCCGCGGGGAGGATTCGCGTGGTCATCCGGGCCTCACTTGTCCCCGTCGAGGGTGTACGTGCGCTCGCTCGGGCCGGGCGCGGAATCGGTGCCGGGGGCCACGAGGGCCAGGCGGACGTGCACGGCGAAGGACTCGGCGTAGGCGACGCGCTGGGTGTCCTTGGTGTTCAGGGCGAAGGTGATCGGGACGACCTCGGTGGGGCCCTGCTTGGTGCCGTCCTTGTCGAGGGAGGTCAGCTTGCCGACGCCGAGGACGCGGGCGTTCGGGACGATGATCACGGAGCGGGCGGGGTCGGTCTCCTTGGCGCCCTTGAAGGTGGCGATGATGTTGACCTTGGCTCCGGAGGTGATCTTGCCGGCCACGCCGGTCGCCGCGTCGATCATGATGGCGATCTCCTGTTCGCCCGCCTGGAGCTGCGGCTTGTCGACGACCATGTCGCTCTGGAGGTAGGAGCCCTTCTTCAGGGTGGTGAGCGCGATCTTCCCCTGGAGGGCCCCGAGGTCGGTGACGGCGGTCTCGGACAGCCACCGTTTGGGGACGGTGACCTGCTCGAACTGGCCCGCCGTGAGCGGGCTGTACGGTGCGATGTCGCCCTTGACCCGGTAGGCGACCGTCTCGGCCCCGACCTTGGAGTTGACGTCGCCGATGACCACGAGGACCCCGCCGAAGGCCGCGAGGGCGCACAGGACCGACAGCAGGAGCAGGATGACGCCGCGGCGCTGGCGTGAGTTCATGGGCCGTACTACCTCGCCGTTCTTCGTTCGTTCGGGCCGGTCATGATCGGGATCTGGATCGGGTGCGGGGACGCGCGTGCGGTCGGCTCGCGGTGGGGGCGCCCGAGGGCGAGGAGGTCCCCGGCGGCGCGCCGGCGTACGAGGGGGCGGCGGACGGTGGCGCGAGCGGGGCGGAGCAGAATCCGCAGCGGTCGCCGATGAGTTCGAGGCCGCACCAGCGGCACTCCTCGCGGCGGACCGAGGCGACGAGCTGGTGGAGCACGGCGACGTCGGGGATGGCGGCGGCGAACTCGACGAGCTTCGCGGTCGCCCACCAGCGGGCCGAGTCGAGGGGCAGCGGGTTCTCCATGACCCCCTGCACCTGCCAGGCGGGGGCGAGTTCGGCCGTCACCCAGTCGGAGGAGAGCTGTCCGCGGGCGAAGGTGAGGTGCGTGGCGAAGCCGGGACCGGGCGGCAGGACGGCGGCCCCCGGGGCGGGGGCGGTCCCGAGACGGGCCAGGTGGGGTTCGGGGTGGGCGAGCACGGCGAACTGCGCGGACGGCGACCAGGACCGGGCGTGCGCCTTCAGCCCGACCGGCACCCGGTCCAGCTTTGCGACCGTACCCAGCAGGGCGCCCGCGTAGACGTAGTGGGACAGCAGGCGGGCGGCGGAGGCGATCACGCCGGGGCTGAAGTCGCAGACGGTCAGCTGGCGCAGCTGACGCACCAGCACGGCGACGCCCAGCGGGGGGAGATCGACGTCGAGGAACGCGATCCGATCGGTCTCCAGGATGGCCCGCACGGTGTACAGGCGGCGCGCGACGGCCGGCGGCAGCCAGGGCGGCGTGACGACCAGGAGGTGGCCGTGGCGCTCCAGGAGGGCGGTGGTCTCGGCGAGGGAGGACTCCAGGTCGACCTCGTCGGGCGGACGCAGGACCGCGGCTGCGGGCGTGTGCCGGTCAGGGGCCGGCAGCACCAGGTCGGCGCTGGTGACAGCGATGGCGGTCGGCACGTGAATCCCCCCGTTCACCCGTTACGCCCGCGCCCGTTCGCACGGTCGTCACGTACGCGCACGTACTGCGCGACCGCAAACGATCGACGCGCTTCCCCCTTGCCCGAGCACCATATCCGCGACGCCCCTGGCGGGGCAGGGCCTTGGTGATTCCCGTGCCGGAAGCACATGTCACAGGTGCCCGGAAACCCGGACAACAGGGATCGGGCGTCCGTTCATTTCCAGCCACATCGCAAAGACCCTTGACACGGGGATTGGTCTGGACCAACTTGGCTGCGCCGGGACTTCCGCCCGGCCGCCGACCCCGGGGACCCCCACTCCCCCCGTTCGTACACCCGCACCACCCCCGTTCACTCCTTCCCTTCCTCCCCCCACGGAGACCACGTGAACCGCATACGCTCCCTCGCCCTGTTGGGCGCCACGGCCCTCGCCGCCGGCGGCCTGTCCGCCCTCGGCACGGGCACCGCGCAGGCCGCCGACATCAACGTCGCCCGCAACGGAGGCTTCGAGTCCGGCCTCTCCCACTGGTCCTGCGCCGGCGGCTCGGGCGCCGTCGTCGCCTCCCCGGTCTTCGCCGGCGCGGGCGCCCTCAAGGCCACCCCGGCGGGTTCGGACAACGCGCGCTGCAGTCAGACCGTCACGGTCAAGCCGAATTCGACGTACACGCTGAGCACCCAGGTCCAGGGCAGCTACGTGTACCTCGGCGCGACCGGCACCGGCACGCAGGACGTCTCCACCTGGACCCCCGGCTCCGGTTCGGGTTGGCAGAAGCTGTCGACCACCTTCAGCACAGGCCCGAACACCACCCAGGTCACCGTCTACACGCACGGCTGGTACGGCCAGCCGGCCTACACGGTGGACGAGTTCAGCGTCTTCGGCCCGGACGGGGGCGGCGGCACCGACCCCGGCCCGAGCGTGCCCGGCGCCCCCGCGGGAGCCGCCGTTTCCGGCCAGAGCGCGAACGGGCTCACCCTTTCGTGGAACGCCGTCTCCGGCGCGAGCGGCTACCACGTCTACCAGGACGGGACCCGCGTGCGGACGGTGTCCGCGAGCACCGCCGCGATCACCGGGCTCGCGCCCTCCACCTCCTACTCCTTCCAGGTGAGCGCGTACAACGCGGCGGGCGAGGGACCCCGGTCCGCGCCGGTGACCGGCACCACGACCGGCGGGGGCGACCCGAACCCGAACCCCTCGGTGCCCAAGCACGCCCTGACCGGCTACTGGCAGAACTTCAACAACGGCGCGACCGTCCAGAAGATCTCCGACGTGTCGGCGCAGTACGACATCATCGCCGTCTCCTTCGCCGACGCCACGGCCACGCCCGGCGCCATCGCTTTCAACCTCGACTCGGCGGGCCTCGGCGGCTACACGGTCGCGCAGTTCAAGGCCGACGTCGCCGCGAAGAAGGCGGCCGGCAAGTCGGTCATCCTCTCCATCGGCGGCGAGAAGGGCACCATCACCGTCAACGACTCCGCCTCGGCGAACAACCTGGCGAACTCCGCCTGGGCGCTGATGCAGGAGTACGGGTTCACCGGGATCGACATCGACCTGGAGAACGGCCTCAACCCGACCTACATGACGCAGGCCCTGCGCGCCCTGTCGGCGAAGGCGGGCCCCTCGCTCGTCATCACCATGGCCCCGCAGACCATCGACATGCAGTCCCCGCAGGGCGGCTACTTCAAGACGGCGCTCAACATCAAGGACATCCTGACCGTCGTCAACATGCAGTACTACAACAGCGGCGCGATGAACGGCTGCGACGGCAAGGTCTACTCCCAGGGCTCCGTGGACTTCCTGACGGCCCTGGCCTGCATCCAGCTGGAGGGCGGCCTCGACCCGTCCCAGGTGGGCATCGGGGTGCCGGCCTCGCCCAGCGGCGCGGGCAGCGGCTACGTCTCCCCGACCATCGTCAACAACGCCCTGGACTGCCTGGCCCGGGGCACGAACTGCGGGTCCTTCAAGCCGTCGAAGACGTACCCCGGACTGCGCGGTGCGATGACCTGGTCGACCAACTGGGACGCCAAGGCGGGTAGCACCTGGTCCGACACGGTGGGTCCGAAGGTCCACGCGCTCCCGTAGGCGGTAGCTGTGGGGGTGGCCTGAATCGGTTCGACGAACCCCGGGGGTTCTTGACCCGGACATGCCATGAGAGCACGCTGTGCGCGTCCGCACGGCTACCCCCACACTCCCCACCCAGGAGAACGCATGCGGCTCCACACCCGCCGGAGGGCCGCCGTCACGGCGGCCCTGCTGGCGCTCGCGCTCGGCGCACCCGCCTACGGCATGAGCGCGACGGCAGCGCCACCGCCCACCCCGTCCACCGCCACCCAGGACGAGGCCGTCGTCCAGTACGAGGTCGAGGGCCCCTCCACGCCGGCGGAGCGCAGCGCCCTGCTGCGCACGGGCGTGTCCATCGACGAGGTGGACGCCCGCTCGGTCGTGGTCACCGCGGACCCGGCCCAGGCCAAGAGCCTGCGCGCGATGGGCTACCGGCTCACCGCCCTGCCCGGCCCGCCGGACCGCTCCGAGCGCGGGATCGCGGCGAGCCCGTTCGACTTCCCGTCGGCGGACTCCCGGTACCACAACTACGCCGAGGCGAGCGCGGAGATCGACCAGCGCATCGCCCAGTACCCCGGGATCATGAGCAAGCGGGTGATCGGCAAGTCCTACCAGGGCCGGGACCTCGTCGCGATCAAGATCAGCGACAACGTGGCGACGGACGAGGCCGAGCCCGAGGTGCTGTTCACGGCCCACCAGCACGCCCGTGAGCACCTCACCGTCGAGATGGCCCTGTACCTGCTCAAGGAGCTGGGCTCGAAGTACGGCAGCGAGTCCCGGGTCACGAACATGGTGAACAACCGCGAGATCTGGATCATCCCGGACCTCAACCCCGACGGCGGCGAGTACGACATCGCCACCGGCTCCTACCGCTCCTGGCGCAAGAACCGCCAGCCCAACTCCGGCTCCAGCGCCGTCGGCACCGACGAGAACCGGAACTGGAACTACAAGTGGGGCTGCTGCGGCGGCTCCAGCAGCAGCAAGAGCTCCGAGACCTACCGCGGTCCGGCCGCCGAGTCGGCCCCCGAGGTGAAGGTGGTCTCCGACTTCGTGCGCAGCCGCGTCGTGGGCGGCAAGCAGCAGATCAAGGCCGCGATCGACTTCCACACGTACAGCGAGCTGGTCCTGTGGCCCTTCGGCTGGACCTACAACGACACCGCGCCCGGGCTCACCGCCGACGACCTCGCCGCCTTCAAGAAGGTCGGCACCAGCATGGCGGCGAGCAACGGCTACACCCCCGAGCAGTCCAGTGACCTGTACATCACCGACGGAACGATCGACGACTGGCTGTGGGGCAGCCAGAAGATCTTCGGCTACACCTTCGAGATGTACCCGGCCGGTTCGGGCGGCGGCGGCTTCTACCCGCCCGACGAGGTGATCGACCGCGAGACGGCCCGCAACAAGGAGGCCGTGCTCCAGCTCCTGGAGAACGCGGACTGCATGTACCGCTCGATCGGCAAGGAAGCGCAGTACTGCTCCTAGGACGACCCGGGGCGCCCCACCGCCAGGGGGGCGCCCCCTCGCCGGTCCCGGCGCGGCCGCCGGTCGTACGCGGCCGCCGGTCCTACGCGGCCGCCGGTCCCGATCCGGTCGGCGCGGCCGGCGGGACTCAGCCCAGGACGGCGAGCGCGTCGATCTCGACGAGCAGACCGGCCGGGAGGCCCACGTAGACCGTGGTGCGGGCGGCGGGAGCCTCCTTGAGGCCCTGGTCGTCGAAGTAGGCGTTGTAGATCTCGTTCATCTCGGCGAAGTGGTCCGTGTCCGTCAGGTAGACGCGGATCATCATGACGTCGTCCCAGCCCGCGCCCCCGGCCTCCAGGACCGAGCGGACGTTCTCCAGCGTCTGGAGGGTCTGCGCGCGCAGCGTCGGCCCGGCGGGCGTCGGCGGCTGCCCGTCCACGTGCGGCAGGAAGCCGACCTGGCCGGCGACCTGGAGGATGTTCCCCTTGCGCACGCCGTGCGAGAACCGCGCGGGCGGGACGGTGTGGGTGTCGGGGGTGACGGCGATCTTCTCGCTCACGCGTTCTCCTGGGTTCCTGTGGGGGCGGGGACACCCGAAGGGGTCCCCGAGTAGTCCTGTCCGACGGCGTCCGCGGTACGGCGTACCAGCGGCAGCAGGTCGAGCAGTTCGGCGGCGGTGACCACCACGTTCGGAGCCGAGACGGACAGCGCGGCGACCACGCGTCCGTCGGGCCCGCGTACCGGGGCGCCCACGCAGTTGATGAACTCCTCGTGGCCGCCGAGGTCACTGGCCCAGCCCTGTTCCCGTACGAGGGCCAGCTCGCGCAGGAACGCCTCGGCGTCGGGCGTCGAACGGGCGGTGTGGCGGGGGTAGTCGATGCGGGCGGCCAGCGCGCGGCGTTCGGGCTCCGGCAGGTCCGCGAGCAGCAGTTTCGCGACGGCGGCCACCGTCAGCGGCACCGGCTTGCCGATGCGCGAGTACATCCGCACCGGGTAGCGGCTCTCGACCTTGTCGATGTAGAGGACCTCGTCGTCCTGGTGGACCGCGAGGTGGACGGTGTGTCCGGTGGCCGCGTTCAGGGCGACCAGGTGCGGATGCGCGATCTCCCGTATGTCCAGGCCCTCCACCGCCTCGGCGGCCAGCGCGAACAGCCGCGCCCCGAGCCGGTAGCGGCCGTCGGGCTGTCGGTAGACGTACCCGTGCGCGTGCAGGGTGCGCAGCAGGCGCAGCGCGGTGCTCTTGTGCACGTCGAGCGCGGCCGCGACCTCGCCGAGGCCCGCCGGGCCCCGCGCCAGCGCGGGCAGGATCAGCAGCGCCCGTTCCACCGACTGACTCATGCCGTGTCCCTCCCGCCGGCCGCCCGAGGCGGGACGTTGACCCACCGTCATCCGGGATGTTAGACAACTCGCAGCGCCGTACGCAACGACCGTTGCACTCCTCGCAACGCCGCCGAACCCGGGAGGCACGTCCATGCCCAGCGACCCCGTCCAGGCCCTCGCCGACGAACCGGTCGACCACCGGTTCAAGGGGCTGCCGCCGGACGCCGAGGCCGCCGGCCTCACCGTCGGCGCGCTCGCGGCCCAGGCCCGCGACCTGTACACCGGCGGGTTCACCACCCCCGTGCTGACCCTCGACGCGGAGGCGCTGGAACACAACCTCACCGTCCTCGGCACCTACGCGAGCCGGCACGCCCTGGCCTTCGCGCCCCACGGCAAGACCTGCATGGCCCCGCAGCTCTTCCGCCGGCAGCTGGACCACGGCGCCTGGGGCATCACCGCCGCCGTGCCCCACCAGGTCCGCGTCTACCGCGCCTTCGGCATCGGCCGGATCTTCCTCGCCAACGAGCTGGTCGACCCCGCCGCCCTGCGCTGGGTCGCCGCCGAACTCGCCGCCGACCCCGACTTCCGGTTCGTCTGCTACGTCGACTCCGTGCGCGGCGTCGAGCTCATGGACGCCGCCCTGGCCGGCCGGGGCGCCACCGTGGACGTCGTGGTCGAACTCGGCGCCGGCGAGGGCGCCCGCACCGGAGCCCGCACCGACGACGACTGCCGCGCCGTGGCCGACGCCGTCGCCGCGAGCTCCGCCCTGCGCCTCGTCGGCGTCGCCGGCTACGAGGCCGAGGTGCCCGATGCCGACCCGGACCGCGTCCACGCCTGGCTGCGCCGCCTGACCTCCCTCACCGTCGAGTTCGACAAGGCCGGGCGCTTCTCCCCCGACCTGGCGGAGATCGTCGTCAGCGCGGGCGGCTCCGCCTGGTTCGACGCCGTCGCCGACGTCTTCGCCGAGATCCCCGAGCTGTCCCGCCCGGTGCTCAGGCTGCTGCGCTCCGGCGCGTACGTCTCCCACGACCACGGCTGGTACGGCCGGCTGACCCCCTTCAACCGGATCCCCGCCGAGGGTGGACTGCGCCCCGCGTTCCGGCTGTGGACGCAGGTCGTCTCCCGCCCCTCCCCCACCCAGGCCTTCGTCAACGCGGGCAAGCGCGACATCGCCTACGACCTGGGGCTGCCCGAGGCCGAGCTGGTCCGCGACCCCCTCACCGGCGAGGAGCGCCCGGCCGACGGCGTCCGCGTGGTCAAGCTCTCCGACCAGCACGCCTGGCTGGAGACCGACGGGCAGGACGACGTACGGGTCGGGGACTGGGTGGCCCTCGGGATGTCGCACCCGTGCACCATCTTCGAGAAGTGGCCGCTGATCCCGGTCGTGGCCGCCGACGGCACCGTCACCGACTACGTGCGCACCTTCTTCTAGGCCGCCCCTTCCGGATCCCGCCCGACCCGCGCCGACCGGTGCCACCCGGCGCCGGTCGGCGCCGGTCGGCGTCCCGCACGTGCTGATCGACGGCCGCTTCGTCGTCCGGGACGGCCGCCGGACCGAGGTCCTGGCAGGTCGGGCCGTTCGTCGTACGCCCGTTCACGACCGGTCTGCTCCGTGCGGGCGACCCATACGATGAACGCATGGTCGCCTTCGCCCCCGCCGCCGTGTTGTTCGTGGTCTTCTGCATCAGCGCCTACAAGGACCGCCGCCGGTTCCGCAACGCGGTGCTGCTCGGCCTGACCTTCCTCGCGCTCTCCTTCGCCCTGCTCTTCCAGTTGAGGGCCCTGCCGACCTGGGCGGCCGTCGCCGTCCTCTTCCTCGTCTTCGCCCTGCCGACCCTCGGCGTCCTCGTCCTCGGCGGGTTCCTGATCTCCAACGGCATGACCATGATCCGCAAGGAGGGCCGGAAGCCGGCCAACCTGCTGTCGATGCTGGCCGGGTTGGGCATCTTCGCGATGACGGCCCTGCTGATCGTCGTCCCGTGGTTCGGCTCGACCCTGCTGGGCGGCGCGGTCGCCACCCTCACCGCCGTCGTCGCCTACGTCTCCTTCATCTTCGTGTGCTTCCTCGGCTACGCCTGGCTGTACGGGCGGATCAAGGTGCGCGGCGACGTCGACCACGTCGTCATGCTCGGCTCCGGCCTGATCGGCGGGGACCGCGTCCCGCCGCTGCTGGCCTCGCGCCTGCGCAAGGGCCAGGAGATCTACGCCGCCCAGCTGGCCCGCGGCTCCCGCCCGCCGGTGCTGCTGACCTCGGGCGGGAAGGGCTCCGACGAACGCGTCCCCGA
This sequence comes from Streptomyces sp. NPDC103540, assembly GCF_055584445.1. NCBI lineage: Bacteria > Bacillati > Actinomycetota > Actinomycetes > Kitasatosporales > Streptomycetaceae > Streptomyces > Streptomyces sp. NPDC103540. Next base: position 58,419 of record NZ_JBVJMA010000015.1, on the reverse strand, counting down.
GGCGCGGGCGATGGCGGACTGGCTGATCGAACAGGGCGTGCCGGCCGAGCACATCACCCTGGAGGACCGTTCCCGCACCACCGAGGAGAACATGCTCTTCTCGAAGGAGATCATGACGGCCGCCGGGCCCGACTACCGGTGCGTGATCGTCACGAACAACTTCCACGCCTTCCGGGCGGCGATGCTGGCCCGCAAGTCCGGGGTCGACGGGCAGGTCCTCGGCTCGCCCACCGCGCGGTACTTCCTGCCCAGCGCGATCCTGCGCGAGTTCGTGGCCGTCTTCTGGGAACACCGCACGGTCAACCTGGGCATCTGCGGCGTCCTGGTCGCCGTCGGCGCGGTGGGCACGCTCGCCGTCCTGTGACCCGCGCGCGAAGGTGCCGTGACTCCCCCCTTGGCAGTCACGGCACCTTCGTCTTTCTCCCCTCTGGTCAGACCCGCTGCCAAAGAGCCGGGACGACCGGGGGCTCCCAGCCGGTCTGCGCCTGGTGGCCCTGGAGGCAGCGGTAGGTCGCGCCGCCGTGGGTGACCGTGGCGCCGGTCGCGTAGACGGTGCCCGCCTTCCAGGTGCCGCCCGGCTCCGGCTCGCCGGGGCCGGGGCCGGGGCCCGGGTCGGAGCCGGTGACCTTGAGGGTCAGCCCGTACGCGGACAGGATCGGGTTCAGCGGCTGGAAGAAGGTGGTGCCGCCGCGCGAGCAGTCGCCGGAGCCGCCCGAGGTGACGCCCTGGGCCTGGCTGCCGGAGATGTAGGAGCCGCCGGAGTCACCGGGCTCGGCGCAGACCGTCGTCCGGGTCACGCCCGAGATGGTGCCCTCGGGGTAGGTGACGCTGGTGTTGTGCTGCTGGACGGTGCCGCAGTGCCATCCGGTGGTCGAGCCGGAGCGGCAGACGGACGAGCCGACGGGTTGCAGCACCGAACCGGTGACCTGCACGTTCGCCCCGCCGCTCCCCTTGACGTAGGGGGTGGAGGTCCAGCTGCTGTTGGCGGCGACCCAGGCCATGTCGTTGCCGGGGAAGACCGACGCCTGGAAGGAGCCCTGGGCGACCTGGTTGAAGCCGGTGGTGGTGGTCCCGGCCCGCCCGCAGTGCCCGGCCGTGGCGAAGCCCTGCGTGGTGCCCTTGGTGATCGGGAAGCCGACGGAGCAGCGCCCGCTGCCGTTCATGTAGTACGCGTCGCCGCCCCGCAGGTCGTGGAGCGGGCGCGGGGCCTCGGCGGTGCGGACCACCGTGGCCAGGGTCCCGTCGGTGCCGGTGGCCGCGAGGAGGCGGGCGGCGGCGCCGGGCCGGGTCTCCTCGATGACGAGGGTGTTGGTGCGCGGGTCGACGTAGCGCACGGGCGTCTCGGTGGACGCGGCCCGGTCCAGGGCGGCCTTGGCGGTGTCCAGGTCGGCCAGGGAGCGGGTGACGAGCTTCGGGGTGGCGCCGGCGGCGCGGATGACGGCGGTGTCGGCGGGGCGGGTGGTGGCCACGGTGAGGGTGCCCGCGTCGGCCCCGTCGACCCAGGCCCCGGCGAAGGCGGCGCCGAGCGTCAGGCGCAGGCGGGCGGCGGTGGCACCGGCCTCGGCCTCGTGGGCGAGGCGGGTCTCGGCCTGGGTGGGGGTCAGGCCGAGGTCGCGCCCCATCGCGGCGAGCAACTCGGGCGGGGCGTCGGCGGTGCGCAGGGTGGCGGCGGCGGACTTGCGCGGGGCGGTGTCGGTGGCGGCGGTCGCGGCGGTGGCGCTGCCGGCGGCCAGCAGCAGTCCGGCGGCGGCCAGGGCGGTACACGCCGCGCGGGCGTGTCGCTTGAGCATGGGGGCTCCTCGGTTCCTCGTGGGGGTCACCGAAACCGTAGGAACGCGAACGGGCCTGCGGGAGCTGCCGGTTGACCCTTCCTCCGGTGTTATGGCCGCGGGAGGGGCGCGCGGTCCGCGGACGGGTGCGGCACGGTCTCGGCGCGGGCGCGGCACGGGGTCCGCCCCGAGGTGCGTTCATGGGGCCGCGGCCGGAGGATGGGGGCCTGGGGGGCACCGGAGGAGGTATGCGATGGACAGTGAATCGGACGAGCGGCCCACCCGGTCGGACCGGCTCTTCACGGGTGGGGAGCCGGAGCGACCGTACGACCCCGAGGACCTGGTGATGGCGACCGGACACGACCCGACTCCGGAGCGGGTCGAGAAGGCCCGCCGGCTGATCGAGAAGGAGGGTCCGCAGGTCATCGAGCGCTACCTGCCGTAGCGGACCGACGATGACGCCGCCGGCGTCCCGGCCCGGGGTCGCACCCCGGGCCGTGGCGTGCCGGTGACGCTCTGCGAAGCTTGGTGGCACGTTTCAGTACCGGAAAGGGGACCGGACCCGACATGCCTCAGGTGAAGCTGACCACCAGCCTCGGCGCCATCGTCATCGACCTCCACGAGGACCGGGCCCCGGCCTCGGTCGCCAATTTCCTCGGCTACGTGGAGAGCGGCCACTACGACGGCACGGTCTTCCACCGCGTGATCCCCGGGTTCATGAACCAGGGCGGCGGCTTCACCGCGGACATGCGCCAGAGGCCCGTCCGCGAGCCGGTCCGCAACGAGGCGGACAACGGCCTGAGGAACACCCGCTACACGGTGGCCATGGCCCGCACCAGCGTGCCGCACTCGGCGACCTCGCAGTTCTTCATCAACACCGCCGACAACCCGGCCCTGGACCACACCGCCCCGACGCCCTCCGGGTACGGGTACGCGGTGTTCGGCACGGTCACGTCCGGTCAGGACGTGGTGGACTCCATCGCCGCCGTCCGCACCGGCCGCGCGGGCGGGCACGGCGACGTCCCGCTGGTGCCGGTGGTGATCGAGAGCGCCACGCCGGTGGTCTGACCGGCGTCGCGCCCGGCCACGCCGCCGACACCGCCGCCGACGCCGACACCCGCGCCCGTCGTGGCCGCCGCGTGCACGGCGGCCGAGCGGGACAGCGCGTCCGCGTGGGCGGCCCGGGCGTGCTCCAGGACCCCCGCCGCCCGCGCCGCCGCCCGCGCGGCGGGGTGCCACCCCAGCAGGTGCCGCCACACCAGCGGGCTCCCGGCCAGCGGCCGCGTCACGATCCCCGGGGTGACGGGGAAGGTGGCCCGGCACAGGCCCACGGCCCGGCCCACCTGCACCAGGTGCACGCAGGAGGCGGTGTCGGTCTCGTACACGCAGGCCGGGGTGAAGCCGGCGCGCACGCAGGAGGCGGCGAAACAGTCGCCGAAACACCCGTCGCCCGGTACGTCGGTCCACGCCTCGGCGGCCAGCTCCGCGAGCTCGATGCGGGGGCGCGGGGCCAGGGGGTGGTCCTCGGCCAGCATCACGTGCACCGGATCGCGGGCCACCTCCATCCACGCGAGCCGACCCGGCTCGGGCGGGGCGCTCTCCCCGCACACCCCGACCAACGCGAAGTCCAGCCGCCCGGCGGCCACCCCGCCCGCTATCTCCCGCTCCGACCAGGAGGTGTACGTGGTCACCGACACCCCGGGCTCCTGCCGGGCGAGCCGGTCCACGAGCCCGCCGAGCAGCGGGCCGTGCGTGGCGCCGAGACGGTAGCCCTCGGTGCCCTGGCGGGCGAAGCGCATCGCCTCGTCCTGGAGCTCGCAGACCGCCGGGAGCACCACGCGGGCCCGCTCCAGGACGAGCTCCCCGAGCGCGGTGGCCCGTACGCCGTCCCGGCCGCGCTCGAAGAGGGTGCCGCCCAGGGCCCGCTCGATGCGTTTGAGCTGGGTGCTCAGCGCGGGCTGCGCGAGCCCGAGCGCGGTGGCGGCGCGGGTCAGGCTGCCGGCGTCCGCGACGGCCCGAACGATCTTGAGGTGCCTCAGCTCCAGATCCATGCTCCGAGCTTGGTCCAGACCTCCGGGCGTGCGCTACGGGTCGGCCGCATCCAGAATCGACGAAGGCTCGTTAGCCGGGAGGGGGCCGCGCAACGGAGGTCAGATGAACAGCGTCGCCGTCACCGTCGACTGGGAACACCCCACCGACCCACGCCCCGGCCCCCGGCTCGACCACGTCCGCACGTACGTGGCCAGCGGCGGCACCGACGGCCACCTGTGGCACGGCGTGCCGACGCTGCTGCTCACCACCGTCGACCGGGCCGGCGGGCGCACCGTCCGCACGCCGCTGATCTACGGGCGGGACGCGGACCGCCACCTCGTGGTCGCCGCCGGATCGGGCGGCCCGCGCCACCCCGCCTGGTACGAGAACCTCACCGCCCACCCGGAAGTGCGGCTCCAGGTGGGCTCCGCCGTCCTGCGAGGCCGGGCGCGCACGGCGACCCCGGCGGAACGCGAGACGTACTGGGAGGCGATGACCGCGCTGTGGCCGCTGTTCGACGACCACCAGGCGCTGGCCTGGCCCCGCGAGATCCCGTTGGTGATCATCGAGGAGTAGCGGTGCGGCCTACTTGCGCCGCAGCTCCTCCTCGTACCGGTCCTGCTCGCGCTTGTCCTCGTGCTTGTCCTCGCGCTTGTCCTCGCGCTTGTCCTGACGCTTGTCCTCGCGCTTGTCGTACGCGTCGCCCGGCTCGTCGAAGCGCACCGAGCGGACCTCCAGCGTGTCCTTGGCCGGCTTTCCGTGGGCCTTCAGGCGCCAGTCGGGGCCCTCGCAGTTCGCGCCGAGGAAGACGGTCACCGCCGTGTCGGTGTCGTTGTGCGGGCCGTAGCCCGGCAGCTCGTCGTCCTCGCCGACGGCGTGCAGGTTGATGCACTTGCCGCTGTGCGGGTCGTGGAGGGTGACGTGCCGCTCCTGGCCGTAGCCGTCCACGTACTTGTAGTGGAAGTTGCCCTGCGCGGCCTGGGCCGAGCCGGCCATGGACAGGACGAGCGCGAGGGCGCCGACGGTCGCGCCGAGGGTGGTGCGGAGCTTCATGACGGGAGGGGTCCCTTCCGAAGATGATCAAAGGGTGGTGCGGGCCCGACCCTAGGAGGGCGAAGCGGGGCGAATCGATCCGCCGGGCCTCCGGGTCACGCGCGCCCCCCGAGCTCCACTCGTTCGGTCCCGGCCGCTACCGGCACCTGGCGGACACCGGCTCAGGACCGGTCGTAGACGGTGACGTCGACGTCCCGCGCGCACAGCGCGGTGGTGATCAGCGGCTCGATGCGGGCCCACGTCCCGCCGGCGAGCCCGCACCCGATGCGCGGCATGTGCACGCTCGCGCCCAGCTCCACGGCGTGCGGGGCCAGCGCGTCCAGACACCGCGCGACGGCGTCGTACCGTATCGGCGGGCCCCCGCTGCCGGTGCGGATCCCGCGCTGCCCGATCATGTTGGCCACCCACACGTCGGGCTTCACCCGCACCACCTGGACGGCCCCGAGCCCGAAGTCGTTGTCGGCGCGCCGCCGGTGCCAGGCCCGGTACGCGGCCTCCGGCTCGGGCCACCTGCGCGACAGGGCGAGCACGAAGCCCTTGCCCCACCCTCCGATGTCGTTGCAGACGTGCGCGACGATCTTGGGTCCCTTGGCCTGCGGAACCGTGGCGTCCCCGGCGATGATCCTGAGTTCCTTCACGCGCCGAGGCTATGCGCGGCCACCGACAGGGCGGGCGGGGGTGCGGGCCACCGCCGGCCCATGCCGCGCCACCGTGACGAGCGCAACACCGCCGGCCCGGACCTCGGGGTCGGTCCACGCATTCCGCAGGTCGGAGCGGTGCGGTGGGCTCCGTTTCAAAGGATGGACGGGGCCGCCACCCCCTCGTCCCCCGAAACGGGACAATTCCCACCTCCGGTTCCCGCCCCCAAAGGCCGAGCGGGCGGGCATCCGGGCCCGTAAGCTCCCGTCATGCAGGTGATCCAGTCAACGAAACTCGCCAATGTCTGCTACGAGATCCGCGGACCCGTCCTCGAAGAGGCGATGCGGCTCGAAGCGGCAGGTCATCGCATCCTCAAGCTCAACACCGGCAACCCCGCGGCCTTCGGCTTCGAGTGCCCGCCGGAGATCCTCGAGGACATGCTCCGCAACCTGGGCACGGCCCACGGCTACGGGGACGCGAAGGGGCTGCTCTCCGCGCGCCGCGCGGTCATGCAGCACTACCAGACCAAGGGCATCGAGCTGGACGTCGAGGACATCTACCTCGGCAACGGGGTCTCCGAGCTGATCCAGATGTCGATGCAGGCGCTGCTCGACGACGGCGACGAGGTCCTCGTCCCGGCTCCGGACTACCCCCTGTGGACCGCCTCGGTCAGCCTCGCGGGCGGCACCGCCGTGCACTACCGCTGCGACGAGCAGGCCGACTGGATGCCGGACCTCGCCGACATCGAGCGCAAGGTCACCGACCGCACCCGCGCGATCGTGATCATCAACCCGAACAACCCGACCGGCGCCGTCTACGACGACGAGATGCTGCGGGGACTGACGGACATCGCGCGCCGCCACAACCTGGTGGTCTGTTCGGACGAGATCTACGACCGGATCCTCTACGACGGAGCCACGCACACCAACACCGCCGCCATCGCGCCGGACCTGCTGACGCTCACCTTCAACGGCCTGTCCAAGAACTACCGCGTCGCCGGCTACCGCGCCGGCTGGATGGCGGTCTGCGGCCCCAAGAAGAACGCCTCGTCGTACATCGAGGGCCTCACGATCCTCGCGAACATGCGCCTGTGCGCGAACATGCCCTCGCAGCACGCCGTGGCCACCGCCCTCGGCGGTCGCCAGTCCATCGAGGACCTGGTCCTGCCCGGCGGGCGGCTGCTGGAGCAGCGCGACACGGCGTACGAGCTGCTGACGCGGATCCCGGGCATCACCTGCGTGAAGCCCAAGGGCGCCCTGTACCTCTTCCCGAAGCTGGACCCGGCCGTCTACAAGGTCAAGGACGACCGGCAGATGGTGCTCGACCTGCTGCGCGCCGAGAAGATCATGGTGGTGCACGGAACGGGCTTCAACTGGCCCGAGCCGGACCACTTCCGCATCGTGACGCTCCCCAACGCGAAGGACCTCGCGGACGCGGTGACCCGGATCGGCAGGTTCCTCGACGGCTACGGCCAGCACTAGGACCGGGTCGGTCCACCGGGTCGGGCCGCCGGGTCGGGCCGCCCTCCGGCGGCCCTCGGCGGCCTCCGACAGCCCTCCTTCCGGATTCAACTCAACTTTAGAACGGATCCAATGTAGGATGGTCTCCTGACCACGCAGGAGGCCTCCTCATGTACGAGCCGATCCGCTCCAAGTCGGTCGTCCACCGCGTGGACGGCAAGGCCGACTACCCCCACAGCAGCCGCACCGAGGCCCTCGACACCCAACTCGCCGGACACCTGGCCGCGCTCCTCGCGGTCACCGACGAGCTCGGACTCGACGAGGGCGCCGCGCGCATCGCCGACCAGGTCGCGCGGCTGCGCGGGGCCCGCCCCGCACGGGTCGCGCACCACCGGGCCGCCGGTGACGGCCTCGCCCTGCACCGTCGCGCCCACGACCTCGCCGCCCGCGCCCTGCTCGTCGCCGCCTCCCGCGCCGACACCGCCGCGGCGATCCTCGCCGCCGAGCGGATGGACGCCCACGCCGCCGCCCTCGACTCCGTCGACCTGGCCGGCGCCCACTGACGGCCCCGGTCCGGGGCCGCGGAGGCTCCGGACCGGGTGCCATGCCCCCTCCCCCGCTCAGCCCGTCGCGCCCGTCGTGGGCTGCGGGGCGACCCCCGCGACGCCGCACCACGGGGCGGTGTCCGGCGGCCAGACCGGACCGACGGCCTCCGCCCGCTCCGGGGTGCCCGGGGTGAGGCCCGGGACGCGGACCAGGGCCTGGGCCGCGCGGGCCCGGGGGCCGGGGCGTTCCGCGTCACGGAACTCCACGGTCACCACGTACGACCCGCTCCCCCGCGCCTCGACGGCGGCCAGGACGCGCCGGCTCGCCGGGTCGATCCGGCAGGCGGTGACCCGCACCTCGGGCGCCGGCAGGGGCGGGGCCGCGGATTGCTCGGCGGCGCCGCCGGCCCACACGTAGAGCCCCAGCGGGGCGAACACCAGCAGGCCGGCCAGTCCCGTCAGGGCGACCGTCCGGCCCTGCCACTTCAACGCGCTCACGGCCATGCCCCGATCCTCCCGGGAGCCCGCCCCGCCCACCAGCACCCACGGGACCGGACAGCATTTCGAAGTGGGACCGCCTGGACACCTCGCGTTCATTCGACTCCACGCGGAATGTGGGTTTCCGCGAGCACGCTGCACCCGTGAGACGCATCCTCGGAATCGCTCTGGCGATCCTCCTGATCGGCGGCGTGATCGGCGCCATCGTCATCGGGAGCGAGAAGCCGGAAGGCACGGCAACGAAGACCGTGCGCGGCGTCATCGGATCGGAGAAGTCCGACTTCTTCCGCGACCCCGATGTCGTCAAGGCCCTCAAGGACAAGGGCTACACCGTGAAGCCGGAGACCTCCGGCTCCTGGGCGATGGACCAACTCCCCCTCAAGGAGTATGACTTCGCCTTCCCCAGCAGCAGCGAGCCCGCGCAGGAGATCGAGGCCGCGGCGGGGGTGAAGGGCGCGCAGACCACCAGGCCGTTCTTCTCCCCGCTCGTCGTCGTCGCCCGCGCCAACGCCACGAAGGTACTGGCCGACAACGGGCTGGTGAGGATGACCGGCACGAATTCCGGCACCCTCCTGATGGGCCCGTACCTGAAGGCGGCCGGCGAGGACCGGACCTGGCAGCAGCTGCCCGGCTCCGCCCCCCACGGCGAGCTGACCGGGACCCTGTTCATCAAGACCACCGACCCGGCGACCTCCAACTCGGGCGCGCTGTTCGTCGCCGCCACCTCCAACGTCGCCAACAACAACACCGTGGTCTCCGACGACGCCGGGATCGCCCGGACGGCGCCCCTGATGCGCAAGCTGACCTCGGTGCAGGGCGCGCTGGCGCCGAGTACGGACGACCCGTTCCGCGCGTTCATCAGCGGCAGCGGGGAGCCGCTGATCCTGGCCTACGAGTCCCAGGTGGCCTCGCTCCTGATGAAGAAGCAGACTCCGGCGCAGCTCGGGGACATGGTGGTGCTCTACCCGGACACCACGGTCAACTCCCCGCACACCTTCGTGCCCCTCACCGAGGAGGCCAGGGAGCTGGGCCGGCTGCTCGCCGAGGACCCGAAGCTGCGCGAGCTGGCCCTGCGGCACGGATTCCGTCCGCAGGACGGTCTCGCAGAGTTCACCGCCGCCACCGCGCCGTTCGCCGGCCACCTCAACCCGGGGCTGACCGGAATCCGGCAGGTGGGCGCGCCGACCGTCAAGGTCCTGATGGCGCTGGCCGCCCGGGCCAAGGGACAGGGGGACACGCCATGACGACGACACCCGCAGAGGAGGGCCCGCTCGTGCTCACCGCGCCGGGGCCCGTGGCCCCGATCGGGCCGGACCGGGCCGGCGGCCTGGTCCCGCTCGGGGACGGGGTCCACGACGAGATGGCTCGCCGGGCCGACGAGTTCGTGGGCGGGCTCGCCGGGATCGACGCCCGGTCCCCGGAGTTCGCCGGCCGGATCGGGGAGATCGCCGCCCTGGGCGCCGCCGAGATGCGCGGCGCCGACCGGCAGTCGAACCGGATGCTGGAGCGGGCGGTGCGCTCCCTGGGCGCGGACGGGGGCGCGGACGCGCAGGCCCGGGTGGCCGGTTCGCTGGTCGAGCTGCGGCGCGCCGTGGAGGACCTCGACCCGCGGGACGCTCCGGCGAGGGGGGCGCGCCGCCTGCTGGCGCGGCTGCCGGGCGGGAACCGGATGCGGGACCACGTGGCGAGGTACGCCTCCTCGCAGACGACGCTGGACCGGATCGTGGGCGCGTTGCGCGGCGGGCAGGACGAGCTGCGGCGCGACAACGCGGCGCTGCACACGGAGCGCGCGGCGCTGTGGGAGACGATGGGCCGGCTCCAGGAGTGCGCCGTGCTGACGGAGGCCCTGGACGCGGCGGTCGCCTCGCGGATCGCCGAGGCGGAGCGCACCGATCCGGGGCGGGCGGACGCGCTGCGGGCGGACGTGCTGTTCCCGGTGCGGCAGAAGCACCAGGACCTGTTGACGCAGTTGGCGGTGTGCGCGCAGGGCTATCTGGCGATGGACGTGGTGCGCCGCAACAACGAGGAGCTGATCAAGGGGGTGGACCGGGCGGCGACGACGACGGTGTCGGCGTTGCGGATCGCCGTCATGTTGGCCTCGGCCCTGGACGACCAGCGCAAGGTGGTCGAGCAGGTGAACGCCTTGCGGGGCACGACGGAGGAGCTGATCCGGGGCAACGCGCGGATGCTGGCCTCGCAGAGCGGGGAGGTCCAGCGGATCGCGGCGGACCCGGCGGTGGGGGCGCAGACGCTGCGGGAGGCGTTCGGGGAGATCTTCCGGACGCTGGACGCGATCGACACGTTCAAGGCACGGGCCACGGAGAACATGGCGGTGACGGTGGAGTCCCTGACGGACGAGCTGCGGGCCGCCTCGGAGCGGCTGGCCCGGACGCGGACCGCGGACGCGCCGGAAGGCGGGGAGCGATGAACGGGCGTACGGGACACACCGCGCGGGCGGTGCGGCGGGCGCGGGGGGCGGCGTCGGTGGCCCTGGCGGTCGCCCTGCTGGGGGCGGCGGCCTGCACCTCGCAGGCTCCCGGGACCACGGCGGGCGGCTCGGGCTCCTCGGGCTCTTCCGGTGGTTCCTCGAAGCCGCAGGAGTACAAGGAGGGCCGGCTGCGGGTGCTGGCGTCCAGCGAGCTGGCGGACATGGAGCCGGTGCTGAAGGCGGCGAAGGCGGCGACGGGGGTCTCCGTCGACTTCACCTGGTCGGGGACGCTGGACGCGGCGGACCAGGTGGCCTCCGGGAAGGCGGACGGGCGCTACGACGCGATCTGGCTGTCCTCCAACGACTACCTGAGGCTGCGTCCCGAGGCCGCGGCGAAGCTCGGCACGGAGACGCCGGTGATGTCCTCGCCGGTGGCGGTCGGGGTGAAGCCGGAGGCCTTGGCGCGGTTGGGCTGGAAGCCCGCGGAGGTGACCTGGGCGGCGGTCGAGGAGGCCGTGGCGGCCGGGAGGCTGACGTACGGGATGACGGACCCGGTGCGGTCCAACTCCGGCTTCTCCGCGCTGGTCTCGGTGGCCTCGGGGCTGTCGGGGGCGCAGGCGGCGCTGACGGACGCGGACGTGGACAAGGCGCGGCCCCGCCTGAAGGGGTTCTTCAACGGGCAGAGGCTGACGTCGGGTTCCTCGGGTTGGCTGGCGACGGCGTACGGGAAGCGGGACGACGTCGACGCGCTCGTGAACTACGAGTCGGTGCTGCTGTCGATGAACGACCGGGCCAAGTCCCCGCTGACGGTGATCCGCCCCAGGGACGGGGTGGTCACCGCGCACTATCCGCTGACGCTGTTGGCGTCGGCTCCGGCCGGGGCGCGCGATTCGGGCCGGCTGCTGACGGACTGGCTGCGCGGTGACGCGGCCCAGAAGTCGATCACGGAGCGGACGATGCGGCGGCCGGTGGCGGCCGGGGTGGCCCCGGCGGCCGGTCTCGACGGGGAGAAGCGGCGCGAGCTGCCGTTCCCGGGCTCGCGGTCGGTGGCGGACGGGCTGCTGGCCTCGTACGAGAACGAGCTGCGGCGCCCCTCGCGGACGGTGTACGTGCTGGACACCTCGGGTTCCATGGCGGACGAGGACCGGATCGGGCGGTTGCGCGCCGCGCTGACGGACCTGACGGGGACGGGGAGTTCGGGGCCGGGCGAGCGGTTCCGGGACCGGGAGGAGGTGACGTTGCTGCCGTTCGGGGACCGGGTGAAGAAGGTGCTCACGCACGTCGTCGAGCCGGGGAACCCGGGGCCGGCGCTGGACGCGATCCGCGGGGACGTGAAGGGGCTGCGTCCGGAGGGCGGCACGGCCGTGTACGGGAGCCTGAAGGCGGCGTACGAGCACCTGGGGCGGGGCGAGAGCGACGCGTTCACCTCGATCGTGCTGATGACCGACGGGCAGAGCGGCGACAAGGCGAAGGACTTCGACGCCTTCTACGCGGCGCTGCCCGAGGCGCGCCGGCACACGCCGGTGTTCGCGGTGCTGTTCGGGGACTCGGACCGCAAGGAGCTGACGCACATCACCGAGCTGACGGGTGGGCGACTGTTCGACGCGACCGAGGGCAACGGTTCCCTGGACGGGGCCTTCGAGGAGATCCGTGGTTACCAGTAGGAGGACGCCGGTCGGGCGGGCGCTCGCGTACCTGGAGTCGACCAAGAACCTGGCGGGCGGCGCGTGCGGGCTCGTCGGGCTGGGCCTGACGTGGGCGGGCGTGGCGGGCGCCTACTGGCCGGTGGTGGTCGCGGGGCTGTACGGGGCGGGGGCGCTGATCGCCCCGCCGGCGCGGATCGTCACGCCGTGCTTCCCGGACCCGGCGCGGCGGTTGGGGGGCGTGCGCGAGGACCTGGACCGGTTGCGGGAGTACGTCGGGGAGGTGGAGCTGCCGCCGGCCGCCGAGGGCAAGCTGAGCGAGCTGCTGGACGTGTACGCGGCGCTGCTGGAGCCGGGGTGGCCGGCGGAGGTGCTGGCCGGGGAGCCGGAGGCGGTGCACGCGCTGTCGCGGGCGATCCGGCTGGACGTGCCGGAGGGGGTGGACGCGTACAACCGGGCGCGGTGGTGGACGCGGCTGAACCCGGGGGGCGAGTCCCCCGAACGGCACCTGGAGCGGCAGCTGTCGGTGCTGTCCGAGGAGGCGGAACGCGTGACGGCGGACCTCCGTGAAACGGAGGCCCGCCGTCAGCAGACGCACACGACCTATTTGGAAGGTCGCAGAGAGTCCTAGGTCGGGGACTCCCGCGTCAGCCCTGCGGTCGGGGACAGCCGGCCGCGGTCTTCGGGGGTGCGCCGGGCTCAGCCCAGGCGCTCGACCAGTGCGTGGTACTGGTCCCACAGCTCCTTGGGAGTGTGGTCGCCGTAGGTGTTCAGGTGCTCGGGGACCAGGGCGGCCTCCTCGCGCCAGACCTCCTTGTCGACGGTGAGGAGGAAGTCGAGGTCCTCGGCGGGCAGCTCCAGGCCGTCCAGGTCGAGGGAGTCGCGGGTCGGCAGGAAGCCGATGGGGGTCTCGACGCCTTCGGCGGTGCCGTCGAGGCGGCCGACGATCCACTTCAGGACGCGGCTGTTCTCGCCGAAGCCGGGCCACACGAACTTGCCCGCGTCGTTCTTGCGGAACCAGTTCACGTAGTAGATCTTCGGGAGCTTGGCGGCGTCGGCGCCGGCGCCGACCTTGACCCAGTGGGCCATGTAGTCGCCCATGTTGTAGCCGCAGAACGGCAGCATGGCGAAGGGGTCGCGGCGCAGCTCGCCGACCTTGCCCTCGGCGGCGGCGGTCTTCTCGGAGGCGATGTTCGAGCCGATGAAGACGCCGTGGTTCCAGTCGAAGGACTCGGTGACCAGCGGGACGGCGGAGGCGCGCCGGCCGCCGAAGAGGATCGCGGAGATCGGGACGCCCTTGGGGTCCTCCCACTCGGGGGCGATCGTGGGGCACTGGGAGGCGGGGACGGCGAAGCGGGCGTTGGGGTGGGCCGCCGGGGTCTCGGACTCCGGGGTCCAGGGGTTGCCCTTCCAGTCGATGAGCTCGGCCGGGGCCTCCTCCGTCATGCCCTCCCACCAGACGTCGGAGCCGTCCGGGGTGAGCGCGACGTTGGTGAAGACGGTGTTGGCGTACATGGTCTTCATGGCGTTGGCGTTGGTGTGCTCGCCGGTGCCGGGGGCGACGCCGAAGAAGCCGGCCTCGGGGTTGATCGCGTAGAGGCGACCGTCCTCGCCGAAGCGCATCCAGGCGATGTCGTCGCCGATGGTCTCGACGGTCCAGCCGGGGATCGTGGGCTCCAGCATGGCCAGGTTGGTCTTGCCGCAGGCGGACGGGAACGCGGCCGCGACGTACTTCGTCTCGCCCTCGCCGGCCGGCGGGGTGAGCTTCAGGATGAGCATGTGCTCGGCGAGCCAGCCCTCGTCACGCGCCATGACGGAGGCGATGCGCAGCGCGTAGCACTTCTTGCCGAGGAGGGCGTTGCCGCCGTAGCCGGATCCGTAGGACCAGATCTCGCGGCTCTCGGGGAAGTGGGAGATGTACTTGGTGGTGTTGCAGGGCCACGGGACGTCCGCCTGGCCTTCGGCGAGCGGGGCGCCGAGGGTGTGGACGGCCTTGACGAAGAAGCCGTCGGTGCCGAGCTCGTCGAGGACGGCCTTGCCCATGCGGGTCATGGTGCGCATGGCGACCGCGACGTAGGCGGAGTCGGTGATCTCGACGCCGATCGCGGACAGCTCGGAGCCGAGGGGGCCCATGCAGAAGGGCACGACGTACATCGTGCGGCCCTTCATGGAGCCGCGGAAGATACCTTCCTGCCCGGCGAAGATCTCCCTCATCTCGGAGGGGGCCTTCCAGTGGTTCGTCGGGCCCGCGTCCTCTTCCTTCTCGGAGCAGATGAAGGTCCGGTCCTCGACGCGCGCGACGTCGGACGGGTCGGAGGCGGCGTAGTAGGAGTTCGGGCGCTTGGCCTCGTCCAGCTTCTTGAACGTGCCCTTGGCGACGAGCTCCGCGCACAGGCGCTCGTACTCGGACTCGGAACCGTCGCACCAGACGACGCGGTCCGGCTGGGTCAGGGCCGCGATCTCGTCCACCCAGGAGATCAGCTCCTGGTGGGTCGTCGGGATGGAAGTGGGAGCCGCGTTGTCGCGCGCCACGATTGCTCCTTGTTGAGGGGTTTGTTTGGTGTATGCCCCGTGGGGGCTGCGACCCGGACGCTTCGCGCTCCGCTCATCCGGTGCCGACCGCACTCATCTGATCATCCGGTGCGTATGCGCATATGTCCAGGGGGCCTCTCACGTGAGCATCGCCACGTCCGTCAATCTTCCGTAAAGAGCACTAACGGAAACCTACGGACCCGTAGGTAGCATGTCGCCATGAGTTCAGACGCCGCCGCCGTCGTCGCGGCCACGCCGGCAGCCCCACAGGCGGAGTCCGAGGTCAAGCCGCTCATGCGCGGATGGCTGCACACCGGGATGTTCCCGGCGGTCGTCGTCGCGGGTCTGGCGCTGATGGCCTTCACCGACTCGACGAAGGCCCGCGTGGCCTGCGGGGTCTACATCCTCACGGCCTGCCTGCTGTTCGGCATCAGCGCCGTCTACCACCGCGGCACGTGGGGACCGCGCGGCGAGGCCATCCTGCGGCGCCTCGACCACGCCAACATCTTCCTGATCATCGCGGGCACCTACACCCCGCTGACCGTCCTGCTGCTGCCCGCCTCCACCGGGCGGACCCTGCTGTGGGCGGTGTGGATCGCCGCCGCGGCCGGCATCGCCTTCCGGGTGTTCTGGGTCGGCGCGCCCCGCTGGCTGTACACCCCCTGCTACATCGCCATGGGCTGGGCCGCGGTGTTCTTCCTGCCCGACTTCCTGCGCGCCGGCGGGATCGCCGTTCTCGTGCTGGTGGTCGTCGGCGGACTGCTCTACAGCGTCGGCGGGGTGATCTACGGCATCAAGCGCCCCAACCCCTCCCCCCGCTTCTTCGGCTTCCACGAGGTCTTCCACTCGCTGACGCTGGCGGCCTTCGTCGCCCACTACGTCGGCATCTCCCTGGCCGCCTACCGCCACTGAGGCGGACCGGCGACGGCGCGCGGGTGCCCGGCCGGGGTCGGCCGGGCACCCGCGGCGTCCGTACCTCAGTACCTCAGTACCTCAGTACGTCAGCACGTGTAGCCGTCCTTGTCGGCGTCCAGGCGCAGCGGATCGCTGCCGTTGACCTTCATCCGCTTCGGGAACCTGTGCGCGGCCAGCCACTCGCAGCGGGCCTGGGTGGTCTTCTTCACCTCCGCGGGGAAGTTCGTCGGGACGCACACCGTCGCCGTCCCGTAGTGCCGGTCGCAACCGGCGACGGTGGGCGCGACGGGCGCCGAGTCCCGGCGGGCCGGGTTCGGCTTGGGCGCGGCCAGGTCGCTCGCGAAGGTGTGCTCGTGGGCCGAGGGTCGCTCCTCGGTCGCCTTGAGGGCGGGGGCTCCGCCCAGGTGGACCCAGGTGGCGAGGGAGGGGACGCCCGCCGCGTCGACGCCGAAGAGCATGTACCAGCCGGGCGGCGCCAGGTTGGGGTTGGTGGTGACGTTGAGGTCGATGGTGGTGTTGTTGACGACCGTCATCGGCAGGTCCACGAACCGCTGGTTGGGGTCCGAGGAGTGGGTGACGGCGGCCGGGCGGATCAGCTCGGCCTTGGCGATGGGCCGGTTCACGGTGATCCGCTGGGTGTCCCCGTAGATCCAGTCGGTGTCGATCACCGAGGTGAGCTGCGGGCGCGGGCCCTTGAAGAGGTAGGGCGGGGTGTAGATCGACACGGCGTGGTTGTACGTGCCGTTGCCCGGGTTGTCGCCGACGGACATGACGCGGCCGTCGGGCAGCAGGAACGAAGCCGAGTGGTACGTGCGCGGGATCGGGTCGGTGGCCAGACCCGGCTGGTAGGTGTTGCTCGTCGGGTCGAAGAAGGAGGCCTCGAAGACCGGGTCGGCCCGGTCGTGCAGCCCGCCGCCGGTCTCCAGCACCTTGCCGTCGGGCAGCAGCACGGCGGAGACGTACATCTTGCCCTCGGCTCCGGTCTGCGGGCGCTTGCCCGTCCCGGTGTCGACGAGGCCCTGCGGCAGGTCGGGGCCGGCGGTGTAGGCGGGGCTCGGCTGTTTCAGGTCGATGATGTCGGTGAGCCGGTTGGCCGCCGGGTTGGTCTCGTTGTTGCCGCCGCCGATCGTCAGGACCCGCTGGTCCTGGGCCGGGGGCAGCAGGACGCTCGCCGACTCGTCGCGCTGGTCCTTGTTGCGCAGCCCGGGCACGTCGGTGATGGTGTTGGCGTCGTAGTCGTAGACCGAGGCGCCGGTGCCGGGCGTGCCGTTGCCGAAGGTGTGGCTGCCGGAGTAGAAGAGGCGGCCGTCCTGCATGAGGATCATCGACGGGTACAGACCCCAGTAGGACCAGGTCTGGTTGACCTCGTTCATCGGCAGCCACTTGTTCTGCGCCGCCGAGAACCTCTCCGCGGTGACGTTGCCCGTGGAGTCCTCCTTCAGCCCGCCGAAGGAGATCACGTCGCCGTTGCCGAGGATGGTGGCGGACGGGTACCAGTGGCCGCCGTTCATGTCGTTGGTCTTCGTGTACGTCTCGGTGGTCGGGTCGAAGACGTAGCTGTCCTTCAGGCCCTGGTAGCCGATCTTGCCGTCGGCCGACGGGTAGCCCTTGTTGCCGCTCATCACGAGCACCCGGCCGTCGGACAGCTGCACGTGCCCGGAGCAGAACATGTCCACGGGCGTGGGGATCGTCCTGAAGGTGCCGTTCGCCGGGTCGTAGACGGCGGAGGTGAAGGTGCCCGCGTTGAACTGCGCGATGTCGTTGCCGGATCCCGCGATGAGCAGCACCTTGCCGTTCTTCAGGACCACGGCGTGCATGGAGCGCACCGGGTTCTGCGCCGGGATCACCTCCCACTTGCCCTTGGCGCACTGTTCGGCGGTGCCGGTGCAGGTGGGTTGCGGCGGCGGGGCGCCGACCTCCTCCAGGGCGTAGTCGTCGGTGGTGAGGGTCCCGACGCCGTAGACGGACAGCCCCCAGGCGATCTTGTCGGTGTTCGGCGGGACGGCGGGCGTACGGACCTCCGTACGCGCCCACGCGGCGCTGACCGGCGGGTTCTGGAGGTCGGTCCAGTACTGCCAGCCGGCGGTGGTGTCGTGGCGGAAGACGGTGACGGACACGTCCGGGGTGTTCGACTTGTACCAGGCGGACAGGTCGTACTGCTTGCCCGGCGTGACGGTCGGGGCGCAGGTGGTGTTCTCGGTCACCAGGGCCTTGCGGTCGCCGTCGACGCGGCGGGTCAGCGAGACGCGCATGGCCTGGGAGCCGCTGTGGGCGTCGGAGACGGTGGCGAAGGTGAAGTCGTTGTCTCCCCAGCCGGATTTCGACCAGCAGTGGGGCATGTCCGAGCCGGGGGCTCCGGCGGTCTCGAAACCGGGGTTGGTCAGCAGGTTGGGCGGTCCGGCCGAGGCCGGCTGCGGCGCGCTGAGCAGCAGGGCGGCGGTCATCGCCCCGACGGCGGTCAGGGCGGCCCGGCGCCCGGCCCTCCGTCGGATCTTCCTTCGCATACGGGCTGTCCTTTCGGTGCGGCTCAACTCCTGGTGGTGGTTGCCGCACGTGGCCCGCGCGGCAGGTAGACGAGGGCTTCGGTGGCGACGAAGCGCAGGACGAAGGTGGTGACGAGCGCGAGGGCGGTGGCCGGCAGGACGTCCATGTCGAGGTGGCCCACGAACAGCGCGATGAGCGGGATCCGCAGGAGCAGGTCGGCGTTGGCCAGGAGCGCGAAGCGGCCGAGGCGGTCGAGGCGCCGGCGGTGGTGGCGCCGGTCGCGGAAGACCAGCGTCTCGATGAGCCAGAAGTTCCACAGGACCCCGGCCTGGTTCGCGACGACCTCGGCCACCAGGTACTGGACGCCGACGTGGGTCAGCAGCCAGAGCGCGGCCAGGTTCGGGACGAACCCGGAGAGCCCGACGAGGCCGAAGCCGATCATCCGGGCGAGCGGGTTCGCACAGCGCAGGGCGGCCAGGTGGGCGAGGAAGCGCAGCCCCTCGCGGGGCGTGGACTTCGAGGCGCCGGCGTGACGGTCCTCGAAGACGTACGGGACCTCGGTGATGGTGCGCGGCCGGCAGCGGACGGCCAGCTCCAGCAGGATCTCGTGGCCGAGGGGGGCGAGGGCCTCCCCGGTGACGGCGCCGCGGCGGATGGCGAAGAAGCCGCTCATCGGGTCGCCGACCCCGCGCAGGGCGCGCGGGAAGAGCCCCTTGGCCAGCAAGGTCGCGGCGCGGGAGACCGCGACCCGGTGGCCTCCGGCGAGCCCCGCCCGGCTGCCGCCGGGCAGGTGGCGGGAGGCGACGACCAGGTCGGCGCCGGCGCGGATGCCCTCGCCGACGAGTTCGGGAACCAGGTGGGGCGGGTGTCGGAGGTCGGCGTCCATGACGACGATCCACTCGTACCCGGCCCGCGCCATCCCCTCGACGACGGCCCCGCCGAGCCCGCCGACGGGCCGCTCCCGGTGCAGGACGGCCACCGGGAAGGGGCAGTCGGCTCCGGCCTTCTCGATCGCCGCGGGGGTGTCGTCGGTGGAGTCGTCGACGAGCAGCACCTCACAGGGCGGGTCGGCGGGGAGGACGGCGGCGAGCCGGCGCAGCAACTCCCCCACGTTGTCGGACTCGTTGAAGGTCGGGATGATCAGGGTGATGCCGGCGGGGGCGGAGACCGGCGGGGCGTCGACCTCCGGGCCCCGCGGGTCGTCCAGGGAACGCGGGGGCCACAGGTCCTCGCTCATCGTGGTTCAGCTCCACTCTCGCGGTCGGTGCGGCGGATCTCGATGCGGTCCTCGCCCGCGCCGAAGACGGCCACCACCGTCGAATGTTCGAGTGCAGCCTTCACGTTGGGCAGGTTCGCCGCGTCACGACGCACGGTGGGCGAGGAGACGACGTAGTCGATGTCCCGCCAACCGCGCGGCAACGTCTTCGTGACGGCCGGGTCGAGGTCCGCCTTGTAGAACCAGATGGCGCCCAGGCCGGGTGCGAAACCGCGGTGAACGGCGTCCAACCAGAGCGCGTCGTCGACGAGGACGCGGGTGTTCGCCGGGTCGGCGACCTCCGAGCCGAGCCAGGACGCGGCCTGCCGGTAGGGGCCGTTGGCGTCGACGGTCAGCGCGGTGCGGTTGCCCTCGTACCAGCGCGGCAGGACGTACGCGGCGGCGCAGACGGCGAGTACGCCGACCAGCGCGCGGCGGCCGTACACGAGCCCCCGGCGCTCCCCCGGCGCCCGCCGGCGGCGCAGGACGGCGTGGGTGACGCTGGCGGCCGCCGCCGCCAGGACCAGGGCCAGGAAGGGCAGGGCCTGGATCACGTACATGGCGGGGAGGTAGCCGGAGGGCCGCATCGCGACGACGGCGAGGATCACGGCGGCCAGGGCGGGTCCGGCGAGCGCCCTCGCCGTCACCGACCAGCGGAAGGTGACCAGCAGCAGGACGGCGCCGGCGAGGCCGCCGAGCGGCAGGACGGTGTCGTAGTACAGCCAGGACCGGAAGACGCCGTGGGAGCCGGAGCCGGGATCGAGGATGAAACCGGAGCCGGGGCGGCCCATCTGGTAGGTGATGCCGTCGATGAGGGACACGTGCCCGGCGCCGGGCAGCAGCTCTCCGTTGAGGAGGGCGAACAGGGGGTACGAGAGGCCGATCAGGGCGCAGGCGGTGATGGCTCCGGTGACGGCGAACTTGCGGGTGTCGCGGTGGCTGTGGCGCCACATGGTCACCAGCAGCGCCGGCAGCACCACCAGCATCGTCTCCTTGGTCAGGACGGCGGTGGCGGCCGCCAGGCCCGAGCCGAAGTGGTGCCACAGGTGGCGGCTGGGGGACGCGGCGAGGCAGAACGCCAGCAGCATCCACATCACGGCGAGGTTGTCGAGGAAGATCTCCCGCTGGAGGACCACGGACAGCGGGGACAGCCCGAACAGGCCCATCGCGAGGCCGGCGGCCCACCGCGGCAGCCACAGGCGGCGGGCGAGGACGTAGATGAGCACGGCGCTGACGGCGGAGACGGCGAGCATCGCGAACCGCATCGGGGCGACGGTCATCGACTCGGGCACGATCAGCGACGGCAGGTACGTCAGGGCGGCGACCTGGATCCAGCCGAGCGGCGGGTGGTCGTACCAGTACGTGTAGTGCGCGAGGCCCTCGCCCTGCTGGACGGCCCAGGCCTGGGCGAGGTAGGTGCCCTCGTCGTCGCTCAGGGTGGGGAAGTTGGTGATGTTCCAGCCCTGCACGAGGACGATCACCAGCAGCAGGACCCCGCAGAGCAGCAGGTCGGGGCGCGAGGAGCGGAAGCGGACGAAGGGGCGGGCCGGCGCGGGCGGGCGCACGCCGAGTCCGCCGCGGACGCCAAAGCCGGCGGCGGTGTCGGTGGCGGCGGCGGCCCGGGGGGCGGGCCCGGTCTCGCCGCCGGGCAGGGGCCGGACGGGAAGGAGCTGCGTGCCGGCGCCCGTGTCGTTCGTCGCGCCCGGCTGGGGATCAGTGGCCGTGGGCAGGGTGGCGGTCACTGGTGGCTGTCCTCTCGGATCGCGGTGGTGGCCGTCGCCCCGGTGAGGTGGGCTCCGGTGTGGCTGGTCAACTCCCACTCGCCCTGGCCGCGCTGCTCGCGCCAGACCGCGCGGATCGCGGCGCCGGCCAGCATGACCTGGTAGAACGGGCCGCCGACGACGAGCTTGAGGTAGTGCGTGAAACGCACGCGCAGTCCGTACTGGCGGCCGAAGTCGTGCAGGCCGACGATCTCGAAGACGAACGTCACCATCGCCGTGATCAGGGGGAGGAAGGTGATGATCGCGATGCCGACGGGGACGTCGAGGAAGACGGCGACGGCGAAGTTCAGCGGGATGATCACCCCGGACGCGGCCTGCATGAAGGGGGTCATCAGCGTGTAGCGGGCCAGCCAGCGCTGGCCGCGCCCGGGCAGCTGCTGCCAGTCCTTCTTCCGGTAGACCTGGAGGAAGCCCTGGTTCCAGCGGGTGCGCTGCTTGAGCAGGCTCATCAGCGAACCCGGCGTCTCCTCGCGGGTGACCATGTCCGAGTCGTAGGCGACGACGACCTTCTTGCCGACGGAGGACAGCCGCACGCCGAGGTCGCAGTCCTCCGCGAGGCAGTTCTGGTCCCATCCTCCGGCCTCGCGCAGCACGTCCGTGCGGACGAAGACGGTGTTGCCGCCGAGCGGGATGAACCCCTTCTCGGCGTGCAGGTGCAGGCGGGAGCGGAACCAGAAGAAGTACTCCAGGCAGTTGCGCAGGCTGTACCAGCTGGAGTGGAAGTTGATGAGCTGGACCCCGCCCTGGACCACGTCCGCCTCGGTCGCGCGGAAGGCGTGGTCGACGTGGGCCAGCAGTTCCGGGTGGACCTGGTCCTCGGCGTCGAAGACGCCGACGATGTCGCCCCGGCAGTGCGGCAGGGCGGTGTTGAGGGCCTTGGGCTTGTTCTTGGTCTCGTGGTGGTCGACGACCACCCGGACCCGGTCGGGCGCCCCGGCTGCGGCGCCCTCGGCGACGGCCGCCGTCTCGGGGTCGTCGTGGCCGACGATGACGATGATCTCGTAGTCGGTGTGCGTCGATTCGAGCAACCGGTCGATGGTGTGCCGCAGGACGGCCTGCTCGTGGCGGGCGGGGAGCAACAACGAGAACGCCAGCCTGCCGCCGCCGTCGGGGCGGTCGAAGCGGGTCGAGGCGAGCGTCTCGGGCGTGCGCCACGCGTGCATCTGCCACCACAGGGTGAAGGCGGCCATCCAGAAGAGCGCAAGCGAAATGGCGGATATCAGTACAGAGGTGAACAATCTGTCCCCCACAGACGTGCCGCAACCCCAGGCGGCGATCGACGAACCCCCCGGAGGCGTGACGCGGGCCCCCCGGCCCGCCGCCTCCGTTCCCCCCTTGAGCGCACCCCCCAGTGCGCCGTCTCGGTGGACCCGAACGACCTGAGACTAGGCAGGGAACGTGAAGCTCAGGCGCTCCCTGGATAAAAACCACGTTTCCGAGTTGATGTACGACAACCGGAATTGACGGTACTCCTCACGAATCAGGGACGAACCGCCCCCAACTGCTGCGCCAGCTCGACCGGTTCCGTCGTAGGCCGCGCGCAGACGAAATGTCGACACACATACGCCGTCGGAAGGTCGCGAACGAGTGTGCGCTCGTCAAGAAGGGGGAACTCCGCGCCCGCGCCGTCCGCCGTACGCGGCATCCCGACCGCCACCACCGCCCCGGGAGCCGTCCCCAGCAACGCCGTCCGGTGCAGCGCGGCGCGCGCCGGATCGTCCGGATGCCCCACGACGGCCACCTCGCGCGGCCCGTCCACCAGCGCCTCCGCCACCGCCAGCCCGTGCCCGATGAACCGCGGCACGCGCGGCCCGAGGGAGTGCACCACGCCCAGCGCCCGCTCCGCCGCGGTGCGGTGCGCCTCGGAGCCGGTGTGCGCGGCGTACGACAGCAGCGCGCCCGCCGCGGCCGTCCAGCCGGAGGGCGCGGCGGTGTCGGTGGGGTCCTGGGGGCGCCGGATGAGCCGCTCGGCGTCGTGCGCGGTGTCGTAGAGGGAGCCGTCCTCGGCGGTGAAGCGGGCCAGGATGAGGTCGACGAGGAACCCGGCGAACTCCAGCCACACCCCCTCGCCGGTCACGGCGGCCAGCGTCAGGAAGCCCTCGGCCACGTCGCCGTAGTCCTCCAGCACCCCGGCGTTCGCCCCGACCTGGCCGTCCTTGCTGGTCCGCGCCAGCCGGGCCCGCCCGTCCATGTGCACCCGCACCAGGAGGTCGGCGGCCTCGATGGCCCGCTCGACCAGGTCCGGCCGCTCGAAGTAGGCCCCGCACTCGGCGAGCGCCGCGATGGCGAGCCCGTTCCAGGCGGCGACGACCTTGTCGTCCCGGCCGGGCGCGGGGCGTTCGGCGCGCGCGGCGAGGAGGCGCGCCTTGATGTCGGCGAGCCGGTCGGCGTCCACGACGGGCCCGTCCTGCGGGAGTTGGAGGACGGACTTGCCGTGCTCGAAGGTGCCCTCGTCGGTGACCGCGAAGCAGGCCCGGGCCACCGCGGCGTCCTCCTCGCCGAGCACGTCGACCAACTGGCCCGGCGTCCAGGCGTAGTAGGCCCCCTCCACGTGTCGGCCGCTGCCCGGCTCCTCGCTGTCGGCGTCGAGCGCGGAGGCGAACCCGCCCTGTTCGGTGCGCAGTTCCCGCACCATGAAGTCGGCCGTCTCCAGCGCCACGCGCCGCGCGAGTTCGGAGCCGGTGGAACGCCACAGGTGCGCGTAGACGCGGCACAGGAGGGCGTTGTCGTACAACATCTTCTCGAAGTGCGGCACCACCCACTCGCGGTCGACCGCGTACCGGGCGAAGCCACCGCCGAGCTGGTCGTAGATCCCGCCCCGGGCCATCGCCTCGCAGGTGTCGCCGGCCATCTGGAGGGCGCCCTCCGAGCCGGTGCGGGCGTGGTGGCGCAGGAGGAACTCCAGCACCATGGACGGCGGGAACTTGGGGGCGCCGCCGAAGCCGCCGCGCGCGGAGTCGTACTCGCGGGTGAGGCCGAGCAGGGCCCCGGCCAGCTCCTCGGGGCCGGGGGTGCCCGCCTTGCCGTAGTCGAGCTGCCGCCCGGCGAGGTCCCGTACGATCCGCTGCGCGACCTCGGCGACCTCCTCCGGCCGGCCGACCCAGGCGGTGCGCACCCCTTCGAGGACCTGCATGAAGGAGGGCATGCCCTGGCGGGGCTCCGGCGGGAAGTAGGTGCCGAAGTAGAAGGGCTCGGCGTCGGCCGTCATGAACACGGACATGGGCCAGCCGCCCTGCCCGGTGGCCGCCTGCACGGCCTCCATGTAGACGGCGTCGACGTCGGGGCGTTCCTCGCGGTCGACCTTGATGTTGACGAAGTGTTCGTTCATGTAGGCGGCGGTCAGCTCGTCCTCGAAGGACTCGTGCGCGAGGACGTGGCACCAGTGGCAGCTGCTGTACCCGACGCTCAGGAAGACGGGCACGCCGCGCCGGCGCGCCTCCTCGAAGGCGGCGGGCTCCCACTGCCACCAGTCGACGGGGTTGTCCGCGTGCTGGAGCAGGTACGGGGACGTGGCGTGCGCGAGTCGGTTGGGCATGCCCCCATCCTCGCGCACCGGGGCCGGGGGGACTCGAACGCCGGGGGTCGTGGCGGGTGGTGGTGGGGTGGGTGCGCAGGGTTCGCGCGGCCACGGACCGTGCTGCGCGGGGGCGGCGCGGGTGACCGTCGGGGCGTCAACTACCTCTGAACCAGCTCAGATTCCCTCGCGCTCGGGTCCGTCCCGCAGGACACTTGGCGCACGGTGCGCGGTGCACGGAACTCTCCGAGGAGGACGCCGATGCGGGACAGTCATCGTGTCGAGGCCGAGCGACTTCTGGTCCGGGCCGTCGAGGAGGAGGCCCGCGGGGCATCCGGCGGCGGGTCCGTGGACCGGGGGGCGTTGCTGGCGCGCGGCCGTGAGGCCCTGGACGGGATGGCCGCCGCGGCGGCCGAGGAGTACGCGGCGTACGTGTCGGCCCTGGACGAGGCCGCCGCCGGGAAGCAGTCGCTCGGGGAGGCGTTCCGGCGTGGCGGCAACGGGGCGGCCCTGTGGGCGACGGCGGTCGCGGCGGCGGCCGCGGTCGGCGCGGACCTGGCCTTCGGCGTCGACGCGGGCACGGCGATCAGCGCGGGGGTGGTCGTGGGCGTCGCGGGGGCGGCCGCGACGGTGGTGAAGGTGACGGCCTCCCACGTCCCGGCGGCGAACCGGCGGGCGGGGGTTGCGGGCCGTCCCGGCGGGGCGGAGCAGTTGCGCTTGCAGTGGCTGACGGCGCTGGAGGTGCGCGGGGTCCGGCCGTTCCTGGAGCAGCAGCGGCTGGTGGCGACGGCGGTACGGGGACCCGTGCGCGGCCGCGCGGGCGTGAACGGCGGGGTGGCCGGCGGGGCGGGCGGACCGGGCGGCGGATCCGGTGCGGCCGGGGGTGGCGGAGCCGTCCTCGGCAAGCAGTCCCCGGGCCCGCTCGCCCCGCTGCGCGGCAACGACCGCAGCGCGGAGGCCCGCCGGCGCAGCATGCTGGAGCAGTCGTTCGGGCAGCTCCCGGACGCGGGGCCGCTGTTCGTGGGGCGGCAGGCGGAGCTGGCGCGGATCGCCCAGTGGGTGCACGGTGCCCGTGCCAGTACGGAGACGCGGCCGGTGGTCGTGGTGCTGCACGGCGAGCCCGGGGTGGGGCGCACGGCCCTGGCGCTGCGGGCGGCGCACGCGCTGCGGGACCAGTTCCGGGGCGCGTGTCTGGTGGACCTGCGGGGCGGTACGGCTCCCGGTGAGTCCCCGCTGTCCACCCGGGAGGCGTTGTTGCACCTGCTGAACCGGTTGGGGGCGCCGCGGGAGCAGTTGTTGTTCCGGGAGGGGGCCTCGGCGGAGCAGCAGGTGAGGCGGCTCGGAGAGCTGTACCACCAGCACCTGGCGGGGTTGCCGGTGACGGTGGTGCTGGACGACGCGGTGGACGTGGAGCAGGTGCGGGCGCTGGTGCCGGAGCGTTCGGAGAGCCTGGTGCTGGTGACGGCGCGGGAGCCGCTGGAGCTGCCGGAGGATCTGGGGGCCTGGGTGTACCGGCTGCCGGTGGGGCGGTTGTCGGAGCGGGACGCGGCCGAGGTGTTGGGGGCGGGGGCGCGGGCCGCGGGCGAGGGCGCCGCGGGTGCGGGCGGCGGGGCCGGTGCGGGGGCGCGGGCCGGGTTGTCGGCGTTGGGGGCGGGGTTGCCGTTGGCGCTGCGGGTGCTGGCGCCGTTGGGGGCGGCGCGGGCCTCGGACGGGGACGTCGGGCGGGCTTCGCTGGAGCACGCCCTGGACCTGGCGTACGCGCGGTTGCCGGAGGAGCGGCGCCGGTTGCTGCGCCGGCTGACGTTGGCGGGGCGGGCCTCGTTGGGCGCGGCGGCGGCCGCCGCGCTGACGGGTGCGGGCCGGGTGGAGGCCGGGCGGCTGCTGCGCGAGTTGGCGCAGGCGGGGCTGCTGGACCTCGTACGCGGGGAGCGGTACCGGATGCACGACGCGGTGCGGGCGTACGCGGCGGCGCGGCTGGCGGCGGACGAGGACCGGGCGGAGTCGGCGGCGGCCCACGAGCGGCTGATCCGTGACTACGCGCAGCTCGCGGACTCGGTGATCCGGATGGTCGACGGGAAGATGTCGACGCGGGCGAACCACTTCGGGGGGCACGGGTTCGCCTCGCTCGACGCGGCGCTGCGGTGGTTGGACGACGAGTCGAGCTTCATCACGGCGGCGCTGCGGCATTCGGAGGGGGTGGACCAGCAGGCGGTGCTGGACCTGTTGGGCGCGCTGTGCGACTTCTGCCTGTTGCGCGGGGACCTGTACCGGCTGGGTGAGATCAACGAGCTGACGCGGGCGGTGGACCAGGGGCGGCTGAACCGTTCGGTGCAGTGGCGTACGGGTATCGCCGCCCGCCAGCTGGGCGATCTCGACAAGGCCCGCACCACGCTGGCGTCGGTGGTCGACCAGTACCGGGAGGCCGAGCAGGACGCGGGGGCGGGCATGGCGCTGATCTCGCTGGGGATCACGCTGCACCACCAGGGGAACCTGCCGGAGGCGGCGGCGCGGATCCGTGAGGCGCTGGTGTTGCAGGAGCCGCCGGAGCTGGCGGGCGACCGGGCGTGGGGGTTGCACGCGTTGGCGGCGGTGGAGCGGGACCGGGCGCACCTGGCGGAGGCGATGGCGCTGCTGGAGGAGTCGTTGGCGCTGCACCGGGAGAGCGAGAGCGTGCACGGTGAGGCGTGGGCGCACTTCCAGCTGGGGCAGGTGTACCTGCGGACGGGCGAGGTGGCGCGGGCGGAGGCGGAGCTGGGGCGGGCGCTGGAGCTGTACGGGCGGACCCGTGACGACCGCGGCGAGGCGTGGGCGTTGACCCAGTCGGGCCGGGCGCGGGTGGTGGACGGTGATCCGGCGGGGGCCCTGGAGCGGCTGCGGGAGGCGCTCGGGCGGCACCGGTTGGCGGAGGACGCGCGCGGTGAGGCGTGGACGCTGTACCACCTGGGGCAGGCGCTGGAGGAGAACGGCGAGCCGGACAAGGCGGTACGGGAGCTGGAGCGGGCCCGGACGATGTTCTCGCGGATGCGGGACGTGTACGGGCTGGCGCACGCCCGCCACCATTCGGGTCGGGTCACGCGCGACCTCAACGCGGCGCGGACGGGGAACCTGCGCAATTCCGGCTTCGCCCGGCAGTTGCTGACGGACGCGCGGGCGGACTTCCGGCGGATCGGGTTGGCCCACGGGGAGGCCTGGACCTGTCTGGAGCTGGCGGTGGTGGAGGCGGGCAACGGGCGGTCGGCGCAGGCGGCGGGCCTGTGCGAGGAGGCGGTCCGGCTGTTCGGTTCGTACCGGGACCGGCGCGGGGAGGACTGGGCGCGGTTCCTGCGGTGCACGCTGCTGCCGTACGTCGACGCCCCGGCCGTGACCGTGCCGGTGGGCGTGGAGGGGGCGCGTGCCGAGCTGGCGGCGCTGGCGGCGGCCGGGCATCCGCTGCGCGACGGCCGGCTGGAGGACTGCCTGGAGACGTACGGGGTGGTCCTGGCCCGGGGTGTGGATCCGGCGGAGGGCTGGCAGGCGTGGCGGTTGGGGCTGGTCCCGAACCTGCACTCGCAGGAGCTGATGGGGGTCCCGGTCCCGCCGCCCGCGCCCTGACCGGACGCCGGGGCCGGCGGTGCCGTGCGGCCGGGGCGACGCCGGTCGGGGCCGACACGGCGTGCCGACCCGGGCGGATCCGCAGGACCGGCCGGGTACGCCGGACCCGGGCGGGTCCGTTGCGGTCGGCCGGGGCCGGTGGGCGCCGCCGGGGTACGCCGAGCGGGCCCGCGTGCCGGGGCCGGGCACGGCGGGCGTACGGCCGCTCGCGGCCGCGTGCGCCCGGGGCGGGCGCGGCCGGGGGCCGCGACGGGCGGGCCCGGGGCGGCGTACGGCCTTCGGGGCCGCGCGCCGGGGCCCGCCGGCCTACGACTTCGGGGTGCTCTTGCCCGCCGCACCGGCGGCCGGTTCGGGGGCTTCCTGGAAGTCCACCCGGCCCATGTGCCGGTTCATCGACTTCATCAGGCCCCAGACGCCGAGGGCGAGGGCCGCGAACACGAGGAACCCCAGGATTCCGGGGGTCACCTTGTTCTTGTCGAAGGTGTCGGCGGCCAGCGGAAGGAACTGGGTGATTGCTGCCTGCGTAGCGCTCATGGCTAAGCATTCTCCCGGATGCCCGCGAAGAGGTCGGACTCGGGGAGGGAAGTGTCGACGAGCGACTTCGCGAGCTCGTACTCCTCCGTGGGCCAGACCTCCTTCTGGATCTCCATCGGGACGCGGAACCAGCCGCCGTCGGGGTCGATCTGCGTGGCGTGCGCGATGAGGGCCTTGTCACGGATCTCGAAGAAGTCGGCGCACGGCACGTGGGTGGTCAGGGTCCGCTCCTTGCGCTCGAACTCCTTCCACCGCTCCAGCCACTCGCCGTAGGGGGACTCCAGGCCGCGGGCGAGGAGCGCCTCGTGCAGGGCGATGGTGCGCGGCTTGTTGAAGCCCTGGTTGTAGTAGAGCTTCTGCGGCCGGTGCGCCGGGCCGAACTCGGCCTCCGGGAACTTGTCGGTGTCGGCCGCGCCGTCGAAGGCCACCATCGTGATCTTGTGGGTCATGATGTGGTCGGGGTGCGGGTAGCCGCCGTTCTCGTCGTACGTGGTGACGACCTGCGGCTTGAAGGCGCGGATCTTCTTCACCAGCTCGCCGGCGGCCTCGTCCACGTCCGCGAGGGCGAAGCAGCCCTCGGGCAGCGGGGGCAGCGGGTCGCCCTCGGGCAGGCCGGAGTCGACGTAGCCGAGCCATTCCTGCTGGACGCCGAGGATCTCGCGGGCCTCGTCCATCTCCTTGGCGCGGACCTCGTGGATGTTCTCCTCGATGTACTTGTCGCCCTGGAGCTTGGGGTTCAGGACGGAGCCGCGCTCACCGCCGGTGCAGGTGACGACGAGCACGGGCACCCCCTCGGACACGTACTTGGCCATGGTGGCCGCGCCCTTGCTCGACTCATCGTCGGGGTGGGCGTGGACGGCCATCAGTCGAAGCTGCTCGGTCAAGACAGGATCCTCTGCGAATCGGGCGCGACGGTCGGCTTCTATAGTGACGCCTCCCCGGGGCAAACGACGAAGGGGATTCCCCGCCCGCTGTCCCCGCCCTCCAGCGCCCTTCGTGCGCCCCTCGTGCCCCTCCCGAGCGGGACGCGGGAGGCCCGGAGGCCGGCCCGATTCCTCCCCGCCCGGGGCGCCGTGGCATGCTCCAGTTACCTGGATACCGGACCGGTGGGGGAAGCCCCCGGCCCCGCGGAGAGGAACGATCATGAGCGCGGTACGCGAAGGGCTCCCCGAGGGCCGCTACGGCCGCTCCGCGGACGAGCGTGCGGACCGCAAGCTGAAGGTCGTCGGCTCGGTGCTGGGCGTCGGGCTGCTGGCCGTGGTCGGGTGGATCGGCTGGGACTACGTGGGCGGTCAGACCGTCAGCGCCGAGGTGATCAAGTTCCAGATCGTCTCCGACCGCGAGGTCCAGGTGCACCTGGAGGTCCGCAAGGAGGCCTCGGTGAAGGGCGTGTGCACGCTCAGCTCCCAGGACGAGGGGCACGGCGAGGTGGGTCGGGCGGACTTCGTCATCGACGAGCGGGCGAAGCGGGTGGACGAGCTGGTCACCCTGAAGACCACCGGCCGCGCGACCATGATCGAGCTGGTCGGCTGCCAGGCGGCGGGCACCGCGCGCTGACCTACGGGTCCTCCCCCTCCGCCCTCCGCCCTCCGCCCCGCGACGGACGACGCGGTCGACACCGGGACGGGACGCGGAACGGGGAGATTCGACGCCCCGGCCGGTTACCGCCCGGAGGAGTCGCTCGCCGAGGGCCGCGTCCTCACGCATTTCGAACGCTGACGTCGTCACGCGGTTCATTCGGGCCCCACGAGCCCGGCGGAGGCACGATGACACACTTCATACACATGGTGTCCTCCCCCTTTTCTTCCCGAATTGTTAGGCTCGTGGTTTCGCCCGCCGCTGGCGGCTTTGAAGTCCCCTGTACCGACGAGGAGCACCCGTGACCCAGACGAGCGAGAGCGTCACCTGGCTTACCCAGGCGGCGTACGACCAGCTGAAGGCCGAGCTGGACTACCTCTCTGGTCCCGCACGCACGGAGATCGCCATGAAGATCGCAGCCGCCCGCGAGGAGGGCGACCTGCGTGAGAACGGCGGTTACCACGCGGCCAAGGAGGAGCAGGGCAAGCAGGAGCTCCGGGTGCGCCAGCTCACCCAGCTCCTGGAGAACGCGAAGGTAGGCACCGCGCCCGCGTCCGATGGTGTGGTCGCTCCCGGCACCCTCGTGACGATCGCCTTCGACGGCGACGAGGACGACACGCTGGAGTTCCTGCTGGCCTCCCGCGAGTACGCCTCCTCGGACTTCGAGACCTACTCCCCGCAGTCCCCGCTGGGCAGCGGCGTGAGCGGCAAGAAGGTCGGCGAGGACGCCCAGTACGAGCTGCCGAACGGCAAGAAGGCCACGGTCAGGATCCTGGCCGTCAAGCCGTTCACCGGCTGATCACTCCCGCACACGCGAAGACCCCCGCCGGAACCGGGTTCCGGCGGGGGTCTTCGCGTGTGCGGCGCGGGTCGGGCGGCGGGTCAGGCGGTGGCCGAGCGGTACTTGCGGACCGCCAGGCTGCGGAACACCACGATGATCAGCAGGGACCACAGGACGGACGCGAGCACCGGGTGCTGCATCGGCCAGGCCTCCGGGACGGGGTAGCCGGGCGGCAGGTTGCCGAAGAGCTCGCGGGCCGCCTGGACGGTGGCGCTGAAGGGGTTCCACTCCGCGATGTGCCGCAGGAAGGTCGGCATGTTCTCGGACGGGACGAAGGCATTCGAGATGAAGGTGAGCGGGAACAGCCAGATCAGCCCGCCCGAGGTGGCCGCCTCCGGGGTGCGCACCGACAGGCCGATCAGGGCGCCGATCCAGGAGAAGGCGTAGCCGAGCAGGAGGAGCAGGGCGAAGCCTCCGAGCACCTCGCCGAGGCTGGTGTGGGTGCGCCAGCCGACGAGGAGGGCGACGATCGCGAGGACGATCAGGGTCAGGGTGGTCTGGACGAGGTCCGCCAGGGTGCGCCCGGTGAGGACCGCGCCGCGCGCCATGGGCAGGGAGCGGAAGCGGTCGATCAGGCCCTTGTGCATGTCGTCGGCGATGCCCGCGCCCGCGCCGGCGGTGGCGAAGGTGACGGTCTGGGCGAAGATGCCGGCCATCAGGAACTCGCGGTAGGCCGCCGGCGAGGTGTTGCCGCCGACGCTGATGGAGCCGCCGAAGACGTAGCTGAACAGGACGACGAACATCACCGGCTGGATCACGCCGAAGATGATCATCTCGGGGATGCGGGACATCCTGATGAGGTTGCGCTGGGCGATGACGAGGGAGTCCGTGACGCCCTGGACGACTCCGCCGCGCGGCCGGGGGGCGGCCGGTCGGGGGGCGGCCGGTCCCGGCGCCGCCGGGTCGGTGACGGTCACTTCGCCGCCTCCTTCGTCCTGGATCCGGACCCGCGCGCGGACCCGCGGCCCTTGGGGTCCGCGCCGCCTTCCGCGTCCTCGTCGGTCGCGCGTTCGGCGGCGTGGCCGGTGAGCGAGATGAACACGTCGTCGAGGGTGGGGCGGCGCAGGCCGATGTCGTCGATCTCGATGCCCCGGCCGTCCAGTTCCCGGATGACCTCGGCGAGCAGCCTGGCCCCGCCGGCCACCGGGACGGTGAGCTTGCGGGTGTGCTCCTCGACGGTGGTCTCGCCCTTGCCGAAGCCGGCGAGCACCGTGCGGGCCTCGGCGATGTGCTCGCGTTCGTGGACGACGACCTCGACGCGCTCGCCGCCGGTGCGGGCCTTGAGCCGGTCCGAGGTGCCCCGGGCGATGACCCGGCCCTGGTCGACCACGCAGATGTCGTGGGCGAGGCGGTCGGCCTCCTCCAGGTACTGGGTGGTGAGCAACAGGGTGGTGCCGCCCGCGACGAGTTCCTCGATCACGTCCCACAGGGCCTGTCGGTTGCGGGGGTCGAGGCCGGTGGTGGGCTCGTCCATGAACATCACGGGAGGGCGGACGACGAGGGCGGCGGCGAGGTCGAGGCGTCTGCGCATGCCGCCGGAGTAGGTCTTGGCGGTGCGGTCGGCGGCGTCGGCGAGGTGGAAGCGCTCCAGCAGCTCGTCCGCGCGGGCCTTGGCCTCCTTGCCGGACATCTGGTAGAGCCGGCCGACCATCCGGAGGTTCTCGCGGCCGGTGAGGTATTCGTCGACGGCGGCGAACTGGCCGGAGAGGCCGATGGAGCGGCGGACGTCGTTGGGGCGGGCGAGGACGTCGATGCCGGCGACGAGGGCCTTGCCGCTGTCGGGTCGAAGGAGGGTGGTCAGGACGCGTACGGTCGTGGTCTTTCCCGCGCCGTTGGGGCCGAGGAGGCCCAGCACGGTGCCTTCGGGGACATCGAGGTCCACGCCGTCCAGTGCCCGTACGTCGCCGAAGGTCTTGACCAGACCTTCGGCGTAGATGGCGCCTGGCATTTGGATTCTCCCGTGTGCGATGCGAAGCGAATCGGCTGAATGGGGGATGTTCCTGCGCAAATCCTAGGGGCGCCGGGCGGGCCTCGCCCGGCGGTATCGGACCGGACCAGGACGGTATCGCGTCATATCGCGTCACGCCATGCCTCGAACGTGTTCCTCCGCGGCGGGAGCGTGGCCTCCCTACGAGCTCGTCACCCGGTACCCCGCGCCGTGCAGCGAGCGCGCCACCTGGGCGCAGTGCTCCGGGCCCTTGGTCTCCAGCTGCAACTCGACCTCGACCTCGGTGAGCCCGAGCCGCGGATCGGTGCGCACGTGGCTGACGTCCAGCACGTTCGCGTCCACCACCGACAACACCCCCAGCAGCCCGGCCAGCGCCCCCGGCCGGTCGGCCACGCGCAACCGCAGGGACAGGTAGCGGCCCGCCGCCGCCATGCCGTGCCGCAGGATCCGCTGGAGCAGCAGCGGGTCGACGTTGCCGCCGGACAGGACGGCGACCACCGGGCCGCCCCCGTACAGCTCGGGCTCGCTCAGCAGGGCGGCCACCGGGCTGCACCCGGCGGGCTCGACGACCAGCTTGGCCCGCTCCAGGCAGAGCAGCAGCGCGGAGGACAGGGCGTCCTCGGAAACCGTCCGCACGTCGTCCAGCAGCTCCCCGATGATCGCGAACGGGACGTCCCCGGGACGACCGACCTTGATGCCGTCGGCCATCGTGGTCGGGTTGTCGACGGACACCGGGTGCCCGACCCGCAGCGAGGGCGGGTAGGCGGCCGCGCCCGCCGCCTGCACGCCGATGACCTTCACGTCCGGGCGCAGCGCCTTCACGGCCACGGCGACCCCGGCCGCGAGACCGCCGCCGCCGATGCCGACGAGGATCGTGCGCACCTCGGGGCACTGCTCCAGGATCTCCAGGCCCACGGTGCCCTGGCCGGCGATGACGTCGCGGTGGTCGAAGGGGTGGATGAACACCGCGCCGGTCCGGTCGGCGTACTCCTGGGCGGCGGCCAGGGTCTCGTCGACGACGTCCCCGTACATCCGCACCTCGGCGCCGTACTCCTCGGTGGCGGCCACCTTGGGCAGCGGCGCCCCTACCGGCATGAACACGGTGGAGCGGACCCCGAGCAGCGAGGAGGCCAGGGCCACGCCCTGCGCGTGGTTGCCGGCGCTCGCCGCCACGACGCCGGCCGCGCGCTGTTCGGGGCGCAGGCCCGCGATGCGCACGTAGGCGCCGCGCAGCTTGAAGGAGCCCGTCCGCTGGAGGTTCTCGCACTTGAGGTGCACCGGGGAGCCGGTGAGGGCCGTGAGGTGCCTGCTGCCCTCCATGGGGGTCACCCGTGAGACGCCCGACAGCATCTTCTGGGCGCCGCGGACGTCGTCGAGGATGACCGAGGGGACGGGCTGGGGCACGCGGTAGTTCATGCGGTCAGTCTCGCAGCCTCCGGGGACCGCGGCGCATGGGCGAAATCCCGCCATGCCGGACGGGTCCGGCACGGCCCGGCGGACGGGTCGTATCAGTTCTCAAACGCGGCGTACGAGCCGCCGTGCGTCCGCGTACTCTGTCCCCCAACCTTGTCGACCCCATGTGAAGAGAGCCCACGGCCATGCCCTCCATCCCGGCCAGTTCCGACCTGCCCACGGCGGCCGAAGCGCCCGCCGGCCCCGGCCTCCTCGACGCGCTCCAGCACCAGGTGGCGGTGTTCGCCCGGCGCGCCGAGCAGACCCGCCTGGGCGGTGTCGGCCAGGCCCGCAACTCGATGGACCGCGCCGCGTACCTGCTGCTGAACCGCCTCGACCTGGAAGGCCCGATGGGCGTGAAGGCGCTGGCGGGCGGCATGGGCATCGACTCCTCCACGGTGACCCGTCAGGTCGCCCCGCTCGTGGACTCCGGTCTCGTCAAGCGCACCTCGCACCCCGAGGACGGGCGCGCCGTGGTCCTCGCGCTGTCCCCGCGCGGGCTGGCCCGTCTGGAGGAGGTCCGCTCCTCCCGGCGCGAGCTGATGGCGCGGGTGACGGAGGGGTGGGACGAACAGGAGCGCACGGCGTTCACCACCCTGCTGACCCGGTTCAACCTCTCGCTGTCGGAGCTGATGGCGGCCGCCGCCGAGGGCGGCCCCGCTTCCTGAGCGCGCGGAACGCGGCCCGGCGGATCCCGGCCCGTCCGACCCCTTGACCCGGGTGGTGGCCCCGGCCGCACCATGGGTGCCGTGGACCGGCGTTCGGGGCGAGACCCGGAGTTCGAGGCCTTCGTCGCGGGTGCGGCGGGGCGGCTGCTGTACGTCGCGGTGCTGCTGACGGCCGAGCCCGCGGACCGGGCGCCCGTCGCGCGCCGGATCCTCGCGGGCGCGCTGGCGCGGACCTACGCGCACTGGACGCGCTCGCGCGGGGACGATCCCTACGACCGCACCCGCCAGGAGCTGTGCGCCGCGTACGCGCGGGGCGCGTGGCGGCTGCCCGCCGGAACGGGGGTGCTGGCACCGCTGAGTCCGCTGGAGCGGCTGGTGCTGGTGATGCGGATCCACGAGGGGGTCGCGGAGGAGGTCACCGCCGCGCAGCTCGGGTTGCCGCCGGAGCGGGTCGAGGCGGTGTGCAACCGGGCCGTGGCGACGCTGCGGGCGCTGCGCGCCGCTTCCGCGGGCGCCGCGAAGGCCTCGGGCGGGTCGGGTGGCTCGGGGCCGGCTGTCCGGCGGGGTGCCGCATGAGCCCGTACGACCGTAAGGAAGCGCAGGTCAGGGAGCTGCTGGAGGGTCCGTACCCGGCGGTGCCGGCCGATCTCGCGGCGGCGGCGGCCACGCACGGGCGGCGTCTGCTGCGCCGCCGCCGGGCCCTGCGCCGGTTCGGCTGGAGCCTGCTGTGGGCGGCTGCGGTGGCCTTCACCGTGTGGGCGGCGATGACCCGACCCTGGGCCGTGCCGCCGAGCGACGTCTCCCCGCCCCTGGAGGGCTGGTAGCCCATCCGGGGACGGGGAGAGGGGCGCGGTACGCCGTACGCCGTGACCGGCCGAGGGCCGTGACCGGCCGAGGGCCGTGACTAGCCGAGGGCCTGGGTGAGGTCCGCGATCAGGTCGTCGACGTTCTCGATGCCCACCGAGACGCGGATCAGGTCCGCGGGGACCTCCAGGGCCGAACCGGCCACCGAGGCGTGGGTCATGCGGCCCGGGTGCTCGATGAGGGACTCGACGCCGCCGAGGGACTCGGCGAGGGTGAAGACCTTGGTCCGGGCGCAGACCGCGACGGCCTCCTCCTCGCCGCCGGCGACCTGGAAGGAGACCATGCCGCCGAAGTTGCGCATCTGCTTGGCGGCGACCTCGTGACCCGGGTGCTCGGGCAGGCCAGGGTAGAGGACCTTGGTGACCTTCGGGTGGCGCTGGAGCACCTCCACGATCTTCGCGGCGTTCTCGGCGTGCCGGTCCATGCGCACGGCGAGGGTCTTGATGCCGCGCAGCACGACCCAGGAATCGAAGGGGCCGGCGACGGCGCCCATCGCGTTCTGGTGGTAGGCGAGCTCCTCGCCGAGGGCCTCGTCGGCGGTGACCAGGGCGCCGCCGACGACGTCGGAGTGGCCGCCCATGTACTTGGTCAGCGAGTGCACGACCACGTCCGCGCCGAGCGCCAGCGGCTGCTGGAGGTAGGGGGACGCGAAGGTGTTGTCGACGACGAGCTTCGCGCCGGCGGTGCGGGCGATGTCGGCGACCACGGCGATGTCGGTGATGCCGAGCAGCGGGTTCGAGGGGGTCTCGACCCAGATCACCTTGGTCTTGGGGGTGAGGGCGGCCCGCACGGAGTCGGCGTCGGAGGTGTCGGCCACCGACCACTCGACGCCCCAGCGGGAGACGACCTTCGCGAAGAGGCGGAAGGTGCCGCCGTAGGCGTCGTTCGGGATGACCACGTGGTCGCCCGGGGAGAGCAGCGTGCGCAGCAGGCAGTCCTCGGCGGCGAGCCCGGACGCGAAGGCGAGGCCGCGGCGGCCGCCCTCCAGCGCCGCGAGGTTC
Organism: Streptomyces sp. NPDC103540; assembly: GCF_055584445.1. NCBI lineage: Bacteria > Bacillati > Actinomycetota > Actinomycetes > Kitasatosporales > Streptomycetaceae > Streptomyces > Streptomyces sp. NPDC103540. The sequence goes on along the minus strand of NZ_JBVJMA010000015.1, from coordinate 21,395 downwards.
TCCTCCAGCGCGGTGCGGGTGGGGTTGGCGCTGCGGCTGTACTCGTAGCCGCCGCGCAGGCCTCCCACGCCGTCCTGCTTGTAGGTGGACACCTGGTAGATCGGGGGGACGACCGCTCCGGTCAGCGGGTCCGCGGTGTTGCCCGCGTGGATCGCGCGGGTCTCGAAGCTCTGGTGCTCGTGGCTGTCGTCGCTCATGGGCAGATGCTATGCCCCGTCAGCGCCGGGTTCCTCCCCCGGCCGGACGCCGGCGGCGATACCGGCAGGTCGGCGGTGGCAGGGGGCACCATTGGCCTTTCCCCCGCCGTGTCTGGTTCGCTTGGCGGTATGGAGATTCTTTCGGTCCTGACGGGGCTCGGCGTGGTCGCGGTCGCGATCGCCCTCTACGTGCGCGCCAGACGCGGTGGCGGCGTCCGTCGGGTCATGCCCGACAGCCCCGACGCCGCGGACCCGGCGAACTACGGGTTCATACGGGAGGAGGAGCTGGACGTCCGGCTCCCCGGCCCGGACCAGGACTTCGTGGACGCGCTCGGCAGCGTCCAGCGCAGCGGTCAGTGGAAGGCGGCCTCCGCCCTGCTGGCCGGGACCCCGAAGGAGGGCGAGCTGCGCTGGCAGCGCGTGCAGTGCTTCGGCGGCGCGGCCGCGCTGGAGCTCGCCCGTGAGCCCGGGGCCGGGGCCGGGTGGCTGAAGGCCTGGCGGCTGGAGGCGGAGAAGGACGCGGGCGGCGCGCAGGTGCACGCGGAGCTGCTGGTCCAGCAGGCGTGGCGGGCGTCGGGCGGGGTCGGTACGACCGACCACCGGATCATCGTCGAGGAGGCCCTGGAGGCCTGCCGCAAGGCGGCGCTGCTGGCACCGGGCGACCCGGTGCCGTTCATCACCGAGCTGGCCGTCGCCCGGGCGCTGCACTACCCGGAGGCGGAGTTCGACATGCTCTGGGCGAAGGTGATGGACCTGGCCCCCGACCACATGGGCGCGCACCTGGCGGCCCTGCAGTACTGGTGCGAGAAGTGGCACGGCTCGCGGGAGCAGGCCGACGCGTTCGCGCACGCGGCGGCGGCCCGGGCGCCGCGGGGTTCGCTGCTGGCGGCGCTGCCGCTGTTCGCGGTGCACGAGCACCTGCCCGAGGTGAACCTGGTCAACAGCTTCTGGCAGAGCGAGGTCGTCACGCGCGCGGTCGGCGGCGCCCTCTACGCGGTGCACCAGGCCCGTCCGGACGACCCGATGCTGCCGCACGTACGACACCTGCTGCTGGCGTACCTGGTGAACATGGAGCGCTGGGCGGAGGCGATGGAGCAGGTGCGCTTCGTCGACGGCTACGTCGGCGCCCTGCCGTGGTCGGCGGGGGCCGAACCGGCGGCGACGTACGCGGTGTACCGGGCGCTGGCCGTGGCCGGGTACGAGGCGAACGGCGGCTCCCCGGCGACGCTGCCGCACTGACGGGGGCGCGGACAGCGGCCGGGGCGCGACACGGGGACACCGGGCTGGGCCACCGCGCGGGGCGCCGGGCCGGGGCGCCGGGCGCCTCCTGGCCGGAAACCGTTGGCCAATAAAGTTGCCGTAAGTGAGGTCGAGGGCGCATGATCCGCCCGTGATCGTCAACCGCACCTCCCGCGCGCTCGCCACCCGCTGGGTCCGCACCCGCTTCGACCCGGCCGCCTTCGGCCTCGTCCCCACCGCGGCGCTCGACCCGAACGCCGCCGGTCCCGCGAGCGACCCGGCCCACCGCGCGGAGCGCCGCCGGGTGGCCGACGCGGCCTTCGAGGGCGACTGGCGCGCACCGGCGGCCCACGTCCGGGCCGCCGGCGACGACTGGGACGCCCGCTGGACCCGGGTGGAGCTCCTGGTGCGCATCGCCGAGGGCGACGACCGCTGGCTCGCCGACTGGCGCACCGCGGAACCCGCCGACGCGGACGCCGCGACGGTCCACGCCTCCCTGCTCGTGCGCCAGGCGTGGGCGGTGCGCGGCTCCGCCTACGCGCGCGACGTCCCCGACGCGGACATGGAGCAGTTCCTCGCGCGCCTGCCCGCCGCGATGGCCGCGGCCCAGCGCGCCGCCGACCTGGCCCCCGCCGACCCCGGCCCCTGGGTGGTCATGATCACCGCCGCCCGGGCCATGTCGTACTCGCACAGCGAGTTCGCCGACCTGTGGCGCAACCTCGTACGCAGGGCCCCGCACCACGCCGGCGCGCACTGGCAGGCCCTTCAGTTCTGGTGCGCCAAGTGGCACGGCTCCGCGGAGCTGATGATCGAGTTCGCGGAACGGGCCGTGGCCACGGCCCCGCCCGGCAGCCTCCTGCCCGGCGTGTACCTCCACGCGCTGGCCGAGCTGTCCGCCAAGGCCGCCGGCGCCCGCTCCGCGCGCAACCGGACCGTGCTCGCGGACGTCGCCGCGCGGCTGGGTACCGTAGCGCCCGGAAACGAGGAACTGCCCCGGCTGCGCCACCTGCTCGCGCACCGCCTCGGCGAGGCCGGTCTGCACGGGGCCGCCCTGGAACAGTTCCGGCTGATCGGCCCCCACTGCGGGGCCGAACCCTGGGCCTCCGACCCGGCCGGCCCGACGGCCGCCTTCGAGCGCGCCCGGGGCCTCGCGGCCCACGGCTCCCGCAAGGAGCGGTAGGGCCGCCCGGCGACCCCGCCCCCGCACGACCCGTACGCCCCGCACCACTCGCACCACCCGCACCACCCGCACCCTTTTCTTCTTCCCCGGGGGGAACCGTCCTGATGGGCGCCTCACTGCGCACGCTGCGCACTCTCGTCCTGCTCTGCGGGTTCTACCTGCTGAGCTTCGTCCTCCTGGTCCTCCTGGGCCTGATGGACTGGGCCGCCCACAGCTGGCTGCCCGCCTTCATCGGCGGCAAGATCATCATCGGCTCGATCGTCCTCGCCATCCCGATCGTGCGCGGCGTCTTCATGCTCCGCACCCCCAAGGCGGAGCCCGAGCCCGGCGTCCTCGCCACCGAGGAAGACGAACCCGCCCTGTGGCAGGTCGTACGGGAGACCGCCGCGCAGGTCGGCACCCGCGCCCCCGACGAGATCGTGCTGACCGACGAGGTCAACGCGTCCGTCGGCGAGGACTCCCGCCTGCTGGGCCTGCTCCCCGGCACCCGCCGCCTGCACCTCGGCCTGCCCCTGATGACGGGCCTCGACGAGTTCCAGCTGCGCTCCGTCCTCGCCCACGAGATGGGCCACTACGCCAACTTCGACACCCGCCTCACCCCGCTCCTACGGCGCGGCCACGTCCAGCTGACGCGCACCATCGCGCACTTCCACGACCGCGCGGACGCCAAGGAGGCCAAGGAACGCGCCCGGCAGGAGAAGCGGGCCGCGAAGCGCGTCGCCAAGGGCAAGAAGGCCAAGGAGGTCGACACCGACGGCGAGGGCTTCTCGTACCGGATCATGGCCTCCGTCTACACCGCCTACGCCCATCTCTACCTGCGGGCCGGCCTCGCCGGATCCCGCCGCCAGGAGCTCGCCGCCGACCTGGCCGCCGTACGCGTCGCGGGCCGCGACGCCACCGCCTCCGCGCTGCGCGAGCTGAACGCCCTGGGACCGGCGTACCGGTTCTACCTGAACGCCTACGCCACCCTCGGCGTCGGCGCCGGCGTCCTGCCCCCCGCCGGGCAGTTCATCGGCGGGTTCCGCCCCTTCCTCGACGCCCGCTCTGCCGCACTGGACGAGCGGCGCACCGAGCTGTCGACGGAACCCGCCTCCCCCTACGACTCCCACCCCGCGCTCGCCGAACGCGTGGCCCGCGTCGAGGCCCTGCCCGACGACGGCCTCGGCGGCCGGGCCGCCCGCCCCGCCCTGGCGCTGCTCGCCGACGCCGACGCGGTGGCGGTCGCCCTGGAGCCGGTCACGCTCACCCCCCAGGCCCTCGAACTGGCACGGGTGGACTGGGAGGACCTCGTCCACGCGAGCATGATCTACTTCACCGGCTCCGAGGCCCACCGCGCCCGTGAGGCCGTCGCCGCCGAAGGCGTCGAGCCCACCCCGGCCGGCCTGCTCGACGCCCTCGACCGCGACCCCGGGCTGCGCGCCCGCCTGACCGAGCGCCTCCCGCGGTCCGAGGGGGCCCGTACCGCCACCGGCCGCGCGGCCCGCGAATACGCCCGCGCCGCCCAGCGCCGGGTCCTGGAGGTACTGGTCAAGGCCGACCTGATGGCCGAGGGCACCGCCCGCTGGCAGCTGTCCTGGTCCGAGGACACGAGCCTGCGCTACGCGGGCGACGGCTTCGAGGAACGCCTGGAGGCCGCCCTGGACGCCGCCGTCGCCGACTCCCCCGACACCGAACCCCTGCGGAAGCTGGTACTCGCCCCGTGATGGTCTTCCTTCTCGTCCTCGCCACCCTGGCGCTCACGGGCGCCCTGTACGTCGCCCGCGGCTTCTACCTCATCGGCAAAGCGAAGCGGCTCACCGCCCGCGCCGAGGCCCACGAGGCCGAGACCGCCCGGCTCACCGAGCAGACCGAGGCCGACGCCGCGACCGCGCGGGACGCCAAGGGCGAGGCGGCCCGCGCCCTGGGCTTCGCCGCCCCCGAGGACCTGAACGTGGACCGCCCCCGGGCGCTGTCCGCCGAGCAGCTCCAGGTCCTCGACGCCGTGCGCGCCGGTCACTGGGAGACCGCCGCGCAGTACGTCGAGCTGACCGGCGACGACTGGGAGGAGCGCTGGCAGCGCGTCCTCCTGCTGTCCCGGTCCGCCTGCGACGAGGACGACGCCTGGCTCCTGGCCTGGCGCGCCGCCCGCCCCACCGACCCGACGGCCGCCGTCGTCGCCGCCGAGACCGCCGTCCAGGTCGCCTGGAACGTGCGCGGCAGCGCGCGGGCCTCCCACACCACCCAGGAACAGTTCCGCCTCTTCCACCAGCTCCTCGGCACCGCCCAGCGCGCCGCCCAGGAGGCCCAGCGGCTCGCCGACCCGGCGGACCCCCTGCCGTACATGGTCGAGCAGGCCATCGCGATGGGCCTGGGCTACTCGCACGAGCGCTACCGCGCCCTGTGGGCGGAGATCACCGACCGCGCCCCGCGCCTGCTGTTCGCGCACACCATCGCGCTCCAGTACTGGTGCCGCAAGTGGCGCGGCTCGCACGAGCTGGCCCTCGAGTTCGCCCGCGGGTCGGCCGCCCTCGGGGGGCCCGGCGAGCTGCTGACGCTGCTGCCGCTGATCGCGTACTTCGAGCAGGAGTACGACGAGACCGACATCGAGATCGAGACCTGGTACAAGCAGCCGGAGATCGTCGCCGCCACCGACGCGGCCCTCCAGGACCTGGCCGACGCCGACCCGCTGCGCCCTGGCGTGGTGTGGGTCCGGCACATGCTGGCGTTCTTCCTGTTCTGGCAGGACCGGGACGCGCAGGCCGTCGAGCAGTTCCGGCACATCGACGGGTACATCGGCTCGATGCCGTGGACGTACGCGGAAGACCCGCGCAAGCGGTACACGTACGCCCGCGACTGGGCCGTGGACGTGTCCACGCCGGCCATCTGACGCCGGGGAGGCCGGGCGGCCGCGCGGGAATCCTGCGCGGCCGCCACCCGTTGACACTCCCACAAGGAGGGAATCCCCATGTTCTCGTACCGTCGCACGCCCGAGCTCCCCACCCGCGAGGAGGCCCTGAAGGGCCGCCCGCAGGCGCAGTTCTCGCTGCCGGAGCGCCACACGGTCCTCGGCAACCCGCTCGCCGGCCCCTATCCCGCGCACCTGGAGGTGGCCGACTTCGGTCTGGGCTGCTTCTGGGGCGCGGAGCGCAAGTTCTGGCAGACCCCGGGGGTGTGGACCACCCTCGCCGGCTACCAGGGCGGCTACACGCAGAACCCGACGTACGACGAGGTGTGCTCGGGCCAGACCGGCCACACGGAGGTCGTCCGCGTGGTCTTCGACCCGTCGCTGGTCTCCTACGAGACCCTCCTGAAGCTGTTCTGGGAGTCCCACGACCCCACCCAGGGCTTCCGCCAGGGCAACGACGTCGGCACCCAGTACCGCTCGGCGGTCTACACCCACTCCCCCGCCCACCAGGCGGCGGCGGAGGCCTCCCGCGAGGCCTACGGGAAGGTCCTGACGGGCTCGGGGTACGGCGACATCACCACCGCGGTCCTCCCGGCCGAGGACCGCCCCTTCTGGCCCGCGGAGGCCTACCACCAGCAGTACCTCGACAAGAATCCGGCGGGCTACTGCGGCATCGGCGGCACGGGCGTCTCCTGCCCCATCGGCATCGCCGGGGCTCCCGGGGAGTAGGCGACGCGCGGGCGGGGGCCGGCGGCGGGAATCGGTCAACCGCGGGGGGCGGCGCCGCCCGGATCGGTGAACCCGCCAAAGTCGTTGCCGGCCCGGGACGCCCCGGGTATCCGCAAAAGCCCTGGCCAGAGCTGTGCGGGCGGGGCGGTGACCTGCGGCGATCATCAGGGGGTGGGGAAGGTTCGCGCCGGCGGGGGCGACGGGTCCCGGCCGGCGCGGGCCGCAGACCGGTTGCCCGCGCGGGCGGCGCTTCCTAGGGTCCGGCCATGAGCATCCCCACCGAGGCCATCGGCAGCATCCCGCGCCCGCCCGCCCTCCTGTCGGCCCTCGCCGACCACGCCGAAGGGCGCCTGTCCGCCGACGAGTTGACGAAGCTTCAGGAGCAGGCGACGGCCGAGACCCTGGAGCGGCTGGAGCGGCTCGGCTCCCCCGTCCTGGTCGACGGCGAGCAGGCCAAGCCCAGCTTCGCCACCTATCCCCTCACCGGCCTGACCACCCTGGCCCCCGACGGCGCCGTGATCCCCTTCGCCGACGGCCACACCCGGCAGCTGCCCCGGCTGACGGCGGGTCCGTTCCGCTACCAGGTCCACGCGGACGCCTACCTGCGCGACGCCCGCCGGCACACCGACCTCCCGATCAAGCAGGCGGTCATCGCCCCGTCCGCGCTGAGCCTGCTGTACCCGGCCGACGGCATCGAGGGCTACCCGCGCGAGGAGTTCCTGAACGACCTCAAGGACGGCGCCGAGGCCGACATCCGGCGCTGCCTGGAGGCGGGCGCCCACGTGGTGCAGTTGGACTTCACCGAGGGCCGGCTCTCCCTCAAGCTCGACCCCAGCGGCGGGCTGCTCTCCGACTTCGTCGCCCTCAACAACGAGGTCCTCGACCGGTTCGACGCGCGGGAGCGGGCCCGCCTGGGCGTGCACACCTGCCCGGGCGGCGACCAGGACTCCACGCACAGCGCGGACGTCGACTACGCGCGGTTGCTGCCGAAGCTGTTCGAGCTGCGGGTCGGGAACTTCTACGTGCAGCTCGCCGGCGAGGCCGACCCCGAGCGGGTGCTGGGCGTCATCGGCGACCACCTGCCGGCCGACGCGCGCGTGTTCGTCGGGGTGACCGACCCGGTCGACCCGCGCGTCGAGACGGCCGAGGAGGTGCGCGACCGGGTGCTGGCCGCCGCGCGGCACATCCCGGTGGAGCGGCTGGGCACCTGTGACGACTGCGGCTTCTCGCCGTTCGCGGACGACACCTCGACCTCGCGCGAGGTGGCCTTCGCCAAGATCGAGGCCCGGGTGCGGGGCACGGCCCTGGCCTCCGAGGCCCTCGGCCTGTGACCACGGGCCGCCGGGAGGCGTGACGACGGACGGCGGGGAGCCCGTTGGGCTCCCCGCCGTCCGCGGGTGTCACAGGGCGCGCGGAGCGCGCCGGGGAGGCGTCAGGCCGACGGGCCGGCCTTCCACTCGGCCCACGGCATGTTCCAGCCGTTGAGGCCGTTGTCCGGCTTGATGGTCTTGTCCGGGGAGTTCACCACGGTGACGACGTCGCCGATGAGCGAGTTGTCGAAGAACCAGGCACCGGGCTGGTCGGGGTCGTTCGCGCCCTTGGCGTCGTTCAGGCCGACGCAGCCGTGGCTGGTGTTGACCTTGCCGAAGATCGAGTCGGCGCCCCAGTAGTTGCCGTGGATGAAGGTGCCGGACGTCGACAGGCGCATCGCGTGCGGGACGTCCTTGATGTCGTACTCGCCCTTGCCGTCGTTGCCCTTGAAGCCGACGGTGGCGCCGTCCATCCGGGTCTCCTTGAACTTCTCGGAGATCACCATCTGGCCGTTGTACGTGGGGTTCTCGGGGGAACCGGCCGAGATCGGGATGGTCTTGAGGACCTGACCGTCACGGGTGACCGTCATCGTCTTGGCCTTCACGTCGACGGTGGAGACCTGGCTCCGGCCGACCTTGAAGGTGACGGTCTTGTTCTGCGCGCCGAGGATGCCGGGGGCGCCCTGCACGCCCTGGAGCGCGAGCTTCAGGGTGATCGTGGAGTTGGCCTGCCAGTACTGCTCCGGGCGGAAGTCCAGGCGCTGGTTGCCGAACCAGTGGCCGACGACCTCCTGGCCGCTGCTGGAGCTGACGGTGATGGCCGCCTGGACCGCCTTCTGGTCCTTGATCGGCTTGTTGAAGGTGATCGAGACCGGCATGCCGACGCCGACGGTCTGGCCCTCGTCCGGGACGAAGGAGCCGATGAAGCTGTTCTCCGGCGAGAGGGTGGTGAAGGAGGCGTTCTCGTGGGCCTCGCGACCGGACTCGTCCTTCGCGGTCGCCGCCAGGGCGTACTTGGTGGAGCGCTTCAGGGCCGCGTCGGGCTTCCAGCTCTTGCCGTCGGCGGATATCTTGCCCGCGACCGCGGCGCCCTCCACCGACTTCAACTCGACCTTGGTGAGCGTCCCGTCGCTGACGGTGACGTTCGCCCCGTCGTTCAGGGCCACGTTGCTCGACCCGTCCTTCGGCGCGATCACGATCTTCGCCTTGGATGCGTCCTTCGCCGCGGCGGCGTCCACGTCCGCCTGCGACTTGCCCGCCTCCGCGCTCCCCTGCGGCTTTTCGGCGCCCCCGTCATTGCAGGCCGAAAGCATCAGTACGCCACCGAGCACGGCGGACACGGCCACAAGGGACCTTCTCCGCCGCATGCTGTACGTCCTCACACGTCACTCCATCGTTGCCGGAAACCCCGAGGCTGCATTCCCGGGATCGGGCCGGGCAGGGGGGATCACCCCCCTGCTCGTCCTGACAACGCGTTAACGGCGCGGAACGGTTCCACACTCCGTTCGAATGTGTGCAACCCCACGGTCAGGCGTTGTCGGCCTCTTCCTCGTAGACACCATCTTCCTCGTCGATGTCCCACTCCAGGGACTCGGGGTCGTATTCGACCGGTTCGCTGCTCCACGAGGCCTGCGCGAGCTCGACGCCGGGCAGCTCCACGACCAGGTCGGTGGGGTCCACCAGGTAGGCCAGCGCCTCCGATTCGTCTTCCCGTACGGCCGATTCGGCGTGCCCGCGCTCCTCGTCCGGCATGAACTCGTCGGCCTTGATGTGGGCGAGCGCGGCGCCGATGAGCGCTTCGGCATCCGTCACCTCCAGCACCAAATCCACCCGAAGCCGTACGTATCGTGATGTGTCAGAAGGGTTCATACGACGGAGCGTAAGCCCGCGACGGCCCCGACTTTCCCGCGACCCGCCCCTTTCACTAGCATCTGCCCACACGGCCAATTCGCTGCTGCCACAAGGGGGATCGCTCCGTGTCCGCACGTCGACCACTGCTCACCTCGCTCGGGGCGACGACCCTCCTCGCCGCCCTCTGGTTCGTCCCCTCCGCCAACGCGACCGCGCCGCAGGCGCCGCCGGGCGCGTCCGGCAGGTCCGGAGCGCCCGCCTCCGCCAACACCGGCACCGTCAGCGACGCCTCCGGCGTCTCCGACGTGTCCGGCGCGACGGCTGACTTCGATGCCGGCGACGGCGGCGCCACCGGCTCCGGCGCCGATACCGACGCCACCTTCGCCTCGGCTTCCGGTTCGGATTCCGGTTCCGGCGCCGACCCGGCCGCCGGATCGCCCGTCGGTCCGGACGCCGGATCCACCGACGGTTCGACCGCCGGCCCGGCCGCCGGTTCGACCGCCGTCACGCTCTCGCTCGCCGACACCGGCGGCATCGACACCACCCCGTACGTGCTGGGCGGCACGCTCTGCCTGGGCCTCGGGGCCGGCTTCGTCGCCTTCTCCGTCCGCCGCTCCCGCGAGGGGTAGCGCCGGGGCACCCCCGCCGGGAACGGCACAGGGCCGCACCCCTCGCGGGGTGCGGCCCTGTGTCGTCGTGGGACGCGTCAGGCGAGCGGACCCGTCACCGGCTCCACCGCCGCCACCAGGGCGCCCGCGCGGACGAACGCGTCGGCGGCGGCCAGGTCGGGGGCGAGGAAACGGTCCGGCCCGGGGCCCTGGACGCCCGCCGCACGGGTCGCGGCGATGGCGGCCTGGCTGGCCGGGGCGGGGGTGAGGCCGTGGCGCAGCTCGATGGCGCGGGTGGCCGCGTAGAGCTCGATGGCGATGATCCGCGTCAGGTTGTCGACGGCCGTACGGAGCTTGCGCGCGGCCGACCAGCCCATCGAGACGTGGTCCTCCTGCATGGCGGAGGAGGGGATCGAGTCGGCGGAGGCCGGGACGGCGAGCCGCTTCAGCTCGCTGACCAGGGCGGCCTGCGTGTACTGGGCGATCATCAGGCCGGAGTCCACGCCGGCGTCGTCCGCGAGGAACGGCGGCAGGCCGTGGCTGCGGTTCTTGTCCAGGAGGCGATCCGTGCGGCGCTCGGCGATGGAGCCGAGGTCGGCGGCGGCGATGGCCAGGAAGTCCAGGACGTAGGCGACCGGGGCGCCGTGGAAGTTGCCGTTGGACTCCACGCGTCCGTCGGGCAGCACCACCGGGTTGTCGACGGCGGCGGCCAGCTCGCGGGAGGCCACCAGGGCGGCGTGGGCCATGGTGTCGCGGCCCGCGCCGGCGACCTGCGGGGCGCAGCGCACGGAGTAGGCGTCCTGCACGCGCGGCGCGGACTCCTCCTGGAAGTGCCCGGTGAGCCCGGAACCCTTCAACACGGCGGCCATGTTGGCGGCGGAGGCGCCCTGGCCGGGGTGCGGGCGGATGGCGTGCAGCTCGGGCTGGAGGACCTTCTCGGTGCCGAGCAGCGCCTCCAGGGTGAGGGCGGCGGTGATGTCGGCGGACTTGTAGAGGGTGTCGAGGTCGGCGAGGGCCATGACCAGCATGCCGAGCATGCCGTCGGTGCCGTTGAGGAGGGCGAGGCCCTCCTTCTCGCGCAGTTCGACGGGCTCGATGCCGTGCTCGGCGAGGAGTTCGCCGGCGGGGCGCACGACGCCGTCGGGGCCTTCCGCGTCACCCTCGCCCATGAGCGCGAGGGCGCAGTGGGAGAGCGGCGCGAGGTCGCCGGAGCAGCCGAGGGAGCCGTACTCGTGGACGACGGGGGTGATCCCGGCGTTCAGCACGTCGGCCATGGTCTGCGCGACGGAGGGGCGGACGCCGGTGTGGCCGGAGGCGACCGTCTTCAGGCGCAGGAACATCAGGGCGCGCACGACCTCCCGCTCGACGCGCGGGCCCATGCCGGCGGCGTGCGAGCGGACGATGTTGCGCTGGAGCTGGGCGCGCAGCTCGGGGCTGATGTGCCGGGAGGCGAGGGCGCCAAAACCGGTGGAGACCCCGTAGACGGGCTCGGGCTTGGCGGCGAGCGCGTCGACGATCTCACGAGCGCGGCCGAGCGCTTCCAGCGCTTCGGCGGACAGCTCGATCCGCGCGTTGCCGCGGGCGACGGCGATGACGTCCTCGGCGGTGGTCCCGGACGTTCCCACCACGACAGTGTGCATATCCATATTCAGCACCCTACGGATTGAATCCCTTCATGTCACTAGCCGGCTTTGTCACGATCGAGCCGCCCCGCCACCCCTTACGCCGCCCGGCTCCGACCCCGCGTGGCGCCCGGTGCCCGACGCATCGCGCACCGTCGCGGCGGGACGCCCACGCCGCGGGCGCGCCCGGTCCGACCCGCCCGGCGCTGCCGGACCTCCGACCGGCGCGACCCGGCGCGGCCGACGCGACCCGACACGCCCGACGCGGCCGGACCCGACCGGTGCGACCCGGCGCGGCCCGGCCCGCGGCCCCGGCTCGACAGCGGCGGTCCTACTGGCGGCCGCGGAAACGGCGGCGTTCGCCGGCGCCCTCCCGGGCGGCGGCGTCGGCCAGTCGGACCACCGCCGTGTCGCGCCCCGCGACCACCGGCTTCGCCGCGCGCGCCGCCTTGGCCTTGTACTGCGCGGCGTCCGCGAGCCGGAAGAGCCGGCGCGAGGACTTGACCGGGCCGATCGGGTCCCCGGTGGAGGCGACCCCGCAGGCCACGCCCTCGCCCCACTCCAAGGCGCCGGCACGTACGCACACCTCCTCGGTGACCTCGACCACCCGGTCGGCCACCGGCCCCACGCTCACCAGGCAGAACTCGTCGCCGCCCAACCGCGCCACCAGGGCCCCCGGGAGCATCGCCCCGCACAGACCGAGCACCGTCCCGAACCGCTCCAACAACCGGTCGCCGGTGGCGTGCCCCAGGGTGTCGTTGACCTTCTTGAGCCCGTTCAGGTCGCACACGACCAGGCTCACCACCACCCCGGTGCGCCGGTGCTCCTCCAGCGCCTCGTCGAGCCGCATGTCCACGGCGCGCCGGTTCGCGAGGCCGGTCAGCGGGTCGGTGAAGGCGAGGCGGCGGGCCTCCTCCAGCCGTTCGTTCTGCGCGAGCCCGGCCGCGACCACGGCCGCCAGCACCGTCGCGAACTCGGCGTCCTCCCCGTCGAAGTCGGCCAGCCCCTCGTCCCGGGCGATGTAGAGCTCGCCCCAGGCACGCCCGCTGAGGACGATCGGCGCGACCACGCACGAGCCGCGGCCGCGCCGCCTGAGGACCTCGCCCCGGCGGCCCGGCCGCCCGTCCGCGGCGCTCTCCACCCACGCGTGCGGTCCGCCGCCGCCGGCCCACCGCTCGTGCAGGAACTCGGTGATCTCGGGGAAGTCGTGCACGGGGTAGGACTCGTCCTCGGGGAACTCCTCCTCGCCCGGCCGCCGCTCCCCCTCGTTCACGAGGACCCGCAGGCGGCCCCGCTCCCGTTCCCAGGCGGAGATGGCGGCGAAGGACCCGTCCATCGCCACCCGCGCGCCGCGCGCGGCGGCCCGGACACTGTCCCGTGGCGCGCACGCCGCCGCCATGGCCTGCGCGAGGCCCACGACGGCCCGAAGCCGCCCGTCAACTCCCATCACCCCAGGTTAGGGAGTTTTATCCGATTTGGTGACAATTGGCGCGGCTTTCGGTGACCTCAAGATCACGAACGGTGACGTACGCACGCAACGCCCGGCGAACATCCCGCCCGGCGGCTACTCCCCCGGCCAGTTCGGCCGGCGCTTCTCGTTGAACGCCGCGACGCCCTCCGCCCGGTCCCCGGAGAAGGCCACCGTCCGCCAGGCCGCGTCCTCGATCTCCAGCCCCGCCGCCAGGTCCTTGCCGTGCCCCAGCCGCAGCGCCCGCTTGGCCGCCCGCAGCCCCACCGGCGAGTTCGCCGCCATCGCCGCCGCCAGTTCCAGGGCCCGCGCCCGGTCCTCGCCCGCCGGGGCCACCGAGTCCACCAGCCCCAGCTCCAGCGCCTCGGCCGCCTCCACCCGCCGGGCGGTGAAGATCAGCTCGGCGGCCCGCGCCGCCCCGACGCGGCGCGGCAGCAGCTGCGTACCGCCTCCGCCGGGGATCACGCCGACCGAAACCTCCGGGAGCCCGACCACGGCGCTCTCGTCGGCCACGATCACGTCGCACGACAGCGCCAGCTCGAAGCCGCCGCCCAGCGCGAAGCCGTGCACCGCCGCGATCGTCGGCATGGGCAGCTCCAGCACCCCCCCGTACGCCCCGCGCGTGGTCGGCCGCTGCCGGCGCAGTTCGGCGTCCGAGAAGGAGTTGCGCTCCTTGAGGTCCGCCCCCACGCAGAACGCCCGCTCGTGCGTGGACGACAGGACGACGACCCGCACCCCCGCGTCGGCGGCCAGCGCCGCGCAAGCGGCGGAGATCGAGCGGGCCATCTCCGTGGAGACCGCGTTCATGGCCTTGGGGCGGTCGAGCACCAGCTCCGCGACGACCCCTTCGTCGCCGTGCCGTCGCACCGCCACGAACTCCCCGAAACGGACCTCGTCCACAGCCACGGCACTCTCCCCGGAAACAGGTTAACGAACGTTACCCGGGGATCTTAGGCTTCCGGCGCGTCAGCGACCAGGGCTCCACCACACCCAGACCGCGCACCGGCCGCTGCCACATCGGCTGGAGCGCGAAGCGGTACGCGCCCCCGCCCTCCTCGGTCTCGGCCTCCTTCTCCGAGACCGGCGCGGCTCCCGTGCGCCCCAGCTCCTGGGCCATCGCCCCGTCCACCAACACGGCGTCCTTGGGGGCTATCGAGGTCAGCCGGCTCGCCAGGTTCACCGTCGTGCCGAAGACGTCGCCCATCCGGGTCGTCACCGTGCCGAAGGCGATGCCGACCCGCAGCTCGGGCATCTGCGGGTCCGACTCCATCGTCTCGATCAGGCGCAGCGCGATCTCGGCCGCCGTGCCGGCGTCGTCGGCGCAGTAGAGCACCTCGTCGCCGAGGGTCTTGATCAGCCGACCGCCGTGGGCCGCCACCAGGTCCGCCGCCGTGGTCTCGAAGGCCTCGACCAGCTCGCCGAGCTCCTCCTCCTCCAGGCGCCGGGTGAGCCGCGTGAAGCCCACCAGGTCCGCGAAGCCCACCGCGAGGCGCCGGTCGACCATCTCCTCGTCGTCCGCCACCTGCACGACGCGCCCCGTGGCCGCCGCCAGCTGGCGCCGCCACACGTAGACGAGGAACTCCTCCAGCTCCGGCAGCAGCAGCTCGACGAGCGGGTACGTGACCTCCGTACGGGTCATCCCCGGCTCCGGGGGCTCCGTCAGCCCCTCCAGGAAGGAATCGATCTGCCATTCGGCCAGCCGGGCGGTGGTCTGCCCCGTCGACCGGGCCACCTGCACCGCCATCGGCTCGCTCAGCAGCCCCGCCTCCACCAGACCGGCCAACCGGCGCAGCGCCAGCACGTCGGCCTCCGTCAGCGCCCTGGCCTGGCCGATGTCCGCGAAGCCCATGGCCCGCCAGAAGCGGGAGGCCAGCTCCATCGACACGCCGGCGCTCCGGGCGGCCTGGAAGGGGGTGTAGCGCCGCTCGGCGCCCAGGATCAGCTGCTCCAGGCGGATCGCGAGCGGGTCGGCCGTCGGCTGCGCCGTGTGGTCGACCTCGTGCAGCGGCGTGTGCTGGTCCCGCCCGATCGGGGTACCGGGTCCGGCACCGGAGCCGGACCCGGACGGGCTGGACGTCGAGTCGTCGACGGTCAAGGGCCGCCTCCTGTCCATTCCGTACGCACTGCCGAACCGGGTGATCACCGCGGGACCGGGATCGCCTAAACCATACGGCAGGTGTGCCGTAGCTCACTCCCCTTCCCCGGGGCCCGATCGCCCGCGGCGGGCCCCGGGGGTCCCACGGGGGTCCGTAGGCGCCCGGAATCCCCCGCGGCCGGGGAACGCGCCGCCCGTACGGACCCGATCCCGGGCCCCGCACCGCTCCCGGCGGGGTCAGCGCACGGGCCTCAGGTGCACCACGTCGCCCGCGCCCACGGCCTCCCGCTCGCCCTCGACCGTACGGATGACGAGCCGCCCGTCCGCGTCGACCGCTTCGGCCGTACCGGTGAGGGCCCGCCCGCCGGGCAGGTCCGCCCGCACGTGCTTGCCCAGGGTCGAGCAGCCGGCCGCGTACGTCTCCTGGAGCCCGCAGGCCGCCGGGTCGCCGCCGGCCTCGCGCCACCGCCCGTACCACTCCTCCAGGGAGCGCAGCACGGCCTTGAGCAGCGGCTCGCGGTCGGTGACGGTCGCCTTGGCCAGCAGGAGCGAGCCGGCGCCCGGCACGGGCAGCTCGTCCTCGGTGAGGGTGACGTTCAGCCCGATCCCGACGACCACCCCGTCCGCGACCCGCTCCGCGAGGATCCCGCCGGTCTTGCGCTCCTCGCCGTCCACGACGACCAGCAGGTCGTTGGGCCACTTGAGGAGGGTGTCCACGCCCGCGGCCCGGGACAGCCCGGACGCGGCGGCGACCCCCGCCAGCAGGGTCAGCCACCCCCACCGCTCCTCGGGCACGTCCGGACCCGGCTTGAACAGGACGGAGAAGAACAGTCCGGACCGGGCGGGCGCGCTCCAGGTCCGGTCCAGGCGTCCGCGCCCGGCGGTCTGCTCCTCGGCGACCAGCACGGCCCCCTCGGACAACCCGGCGGTGCGCGCCGCGAGATCGGTGTTGGTGGAGCCGGTCGCGGGGACCACCTCCAGGGAGGTCCACAGCCCGTCCCCGGTCACGAGGGCCCGCCGCAGACCCGCGACGTTGAGAGGAGGTCGGTCCAGGCTCGACCAGCGTCCCGCTGAGGCTCCGGCTGCTGCATCTGATGGCATGATCGGGTTCCTTCTTGTCGCCGGGTGTGACCCTCTGACCGAGGATTGCGTTCGGATCGTGACCGACCCTAGCTCCGGGTGCGTGGGGAATTCTCGGGTAAAGCGGGCATTCAAGTTCCGTTTCCACCCCGACGACGCGCAGGCAGTGGATCCGTCACGGACCTCCGGTCGCGTCCGCGAGGTCCACGACCCGGCCCGGGTCGGCGGTCACCGCCTGTGGAGCGGGCGTAGGACCTCGGGCGGGCACTCCCCGCACGGGGCGGCCCGCGGTGAAGCGGGAAGCCTCGGCCGCGAGGCCGGGAATCCGTTCCCCTAGGGAAGACGGCCAGGCCAGGCAAGCCACATCAGGTGTGTCAAACGCCGCACTGCCGAGCGCCATGCCCGCCGATACGCTACGCACCAGTAGCCAGCAGCAGTCAATCAATTGACCAGGCAGTTGACACCACACAGGGAGCCGCGACCCCGATGTCACAACCCTCAGAGCCGATCGACATGCACACGACCGCGGGCAAGCTCGCGGACCTGCGGCGCCGCGTCGAGGAGGCCACCCACGCAGGTTCCGCTCGCGCCGTCGAGAAGCAGCACGCCAAAGGCAAGCTGACGGCACGTGAGCGGGTGGCGCTGCTGCTGGACGAGGGCTCCTTCGTAGAGCTGGACGAGTTCGCCCGGCACCGCTCCACCGCCTTCGGGCTCGACCGGACCCGCCCCTACGGCGACGGCGTCGTCACCGGCTACGGCACGGTCGACGGGCGCCCCGTGGCCGTCTTCTCCCAGGACTTCACCGTATTCGGCGGAGCCCTCGGCGAGGTCTACGGCCAGAAGATCATGAAGGTCATGGACTTCGCCCTGAAGACCGGCTGCCCCCTCGTCGGCATCAACGACTCCGGCGGCGCCCGCATCCAGGAGGGCGTCAGCGCGCTGGGCATGTACGGCGAGATCTTCCGCCGCAACGTCCACGCCTCCGGCGTGATCCCGCAGATCAGCCTGATCGTCGGCCCCTGTGCCGGCGGCGCCGTGTACTCCCCGGCCATCACCGACTTCACGGTCATGGTCGACCAGACCTCGCACATGTTCATCACCGGCCCGGACGTCATCAAGACGGTCACCGGCGAGGACGTCGGCTTCGAGGAGCTGGGCGGGGCCCGCACCCACAACAGCACGTCCGGCGTCGCCCACCACATGGCCGGCGACGAGAAGGACGCCATCGAGTACGTGAAGTCCCTCCTCGCGTACCTGCCGTCCAACAACCTCTCCGAGCCGCCCGCCTTCCCGGAGGAGGCGGACACCGAGGTCTCCGACCTCGACCTCGAACTCGACACGCTGATCCCCGACAGCGCGAACCAGCCGTACGACATGCACACCGTGATCGAGCACGTGCTGGACGACGGCGAGTTCCTGGAGACCCAGTCCCTCTTCGCCCCGAACATCCTCACCGGCTTCGGCCGCGTCGAGGGCCACCCGGTCGGCATCGTCGCGAACCAGCCGATGCAGTTCGCCGGCTGCCTGGACATCAACGCCTCCG
Organism: Streptomyces sp. NPDC103540; assembly: GCF_055584445.1. Taxonomy (NCBI): domain Bacteria; kingdom Bacillati; phylum Actinomycetota; class Actinomycetes; order Kitasatosporales; family Streptomycetaceae; genus Streptomyces; species Streptomyces sp. NPDC103540. Next base: position 3,589 of record NZ_JBVJMA010000015.1, on the reverse strand, counting down.
AGAAGGCCGCGCGCTTCGTCCGCACCTGCGACGCCTTCAACGTCCCGGTCCTGACCTTCGTGGACGTGCCCGGCTTCCTCCCGGGCACCGACCAGGAGTACAACGGAATCATCAGGCGCGGTGCGAAGCTGATCTACGCGTACGCCGAGGCCACCGTCCCCCTCATCACCGTGATCACCCGCAAGGCCTTCGGCGGCGCCTACGACGTCATGGGCTCCAAGCACCTCGGCGCGGACCTGAACCTCGCCTGGCCGACCGCGCAGATCGCGGTCATGGGAGCCCAGGGCGCGGTCAACATCCTGCACCGCCGCACCCTCGCCGAGGCGGCCCCCGAGGAGGTGGAGGAGACCCGGGCGCGGCTCATCACCGAGTACGAGGACACCCTCCTCAACCCCTACACGGCGGCCGAGCGCGGTTACGTCGACGCGGTGACCCTGCCGTCCGAGACGCGGGCGCACGTGGTGAAGGGGCTGCGGCAGCTGCGCACCAAGCGGGAGTCGCTGCCGCCGAAGAAGCACGGCAACATCCCCCTCTAGGCCCTCCAGGAGGACTCCGTGGTCATCAAGGTCGTCAAGGGCAACCCCACCCCCGAGGAGCTGGCCGCCGCACTGGCGGTCGTACAGGCACGCGCCGCGGCGCTGGCCTCCGGCGCCGCCGGCACCGCGCCCCGGGTCCGGGACGAGTGGGCCTCGCCCGCCCGGGTGGCGCGCCGCCGCGTGCCCCACCCGGGACCGCGCGCGTGGGGCCGTACGTACTGGCCCGGCCAGGGCTGAGGCCGGGGCCGAGACCCCCGCGCCGAAGATGGCGTGAACCGACGGTGGCGCCTGAGTACCCGTACTCAGGCGCCACCGTCGTCCCCGGGACAGGATCGGGGCATGCTCTGGTCAGACCCGAAGAACGAGCCGCCGAAGGACATGCGCGACGCCCAGGCGATGCTGCGCCGCCTGCTGCTGGTGCTCGCCCTGGCGATGGTGGTGGGCGTGTACGTCCTGGGCGTGGCCCCCTTCTAGCCCGCCCGCGCCCGCCCGCGCCCGCCCGGCCACCGAACGCCCCCGACCGCCCCGCCCGGGCCCGGCCGGCCCCGGCAGCGGCCTCACGGGTCCCGACGGGTCCCGCGCCGCGCGGGCCGCCCTACGATGGCCCGCATGACCGTACGCACCGTTGTCCTCGCCTCCGCCTCGCCCGCCCGGCTCAACCTGCTGCGGCAGGCCGGACTCGCCCCGCACGTGATCGTCAGCGGCTTCGACGAGGACACCATCGAGCACGACAACCCGGCCGACCTGGCCCTGGCCCTCGCCGAGGCCAAGGCGGACGTGGTGGCGGGCCTCGCGGAGGCCGAGGGCGCGCTGGTGATCGGCTGCGACTCGGTGCTGGAGCTGGACGGCGAGGCCCTGGGCAAGCCGGCCGACTCGGCGGAGGCCACCGCGCGCTGGAAGTCGATGCGCGGGCGGGCGGGCGTCCTGCGGACCGGACACTGCGTCATCGACACCGCGAACGGGCGCCGGGTGTCGGCCACGGCCTCCACGACGGTCCGCTTCGGCGAGCCGTCGGACGCCGAGGTGGCCGCGTACGTGGCGAGCGGCGAGCCGCTGCACGTGGCCGGGGCCTTCACCCTCGACGGGCTGTCCGCGCCGTTCATCGACGGCATCGACGGCGATCACGGCAATGTGATCGGCCTCTCGCTGCCGCTGCTGCGGTCCCTGCTGGGAGAACTGGACGTGTCCATCACGGACTTGTGGGCCTGAACCCCTTCACCTCCGGGTCCGAGCCCGGGTCCGGGTCCGGACCCTCGTCCGCGCCCGGGCCGGCGGCGCGCCCGTGGAGCGTCAGGACCAGCACGAGCAGGCAGAAGATCAGCATCGTCGCCGCGAAGGCGACCCAGCCGACGAGCCCGACGGACAGCACCCCGAGCAGGACGTGCAGGGCCGCGGCGGCGATGATCACGACGCGCGCGAAACGCCCGGGCGCGCGGTCGCGCAGGGCGACGACGGCCAGCAGGAAGGCGCAGAGCAGCAGGAACGCGCCGGTGCCGGCGCCGAGCCCGTAGGTCGCCGTGGACACGAGCGCGGGGTCCGTACCGGCGATGGACATCGACTGGTTCGCGGTGGTCCGACCCAGGACCACGTGGACGAGGACGAGGACGGCCGCCTCGGCGACGCACGCCGCCGCGCCGAGCCCGGCCACGATTCTGCGCAGCACGACGCCCCCATCCCCCACACACCACAAGCGTGTTCGACGCCTGGAGGCTACTAACGAGTAATCCCGGGGACAAGGGGGCCGGTCGGCTTCGTTACGGGAGCCCTCCGTGACGGCTCTCACTCAAAGAATGCATAGGCCGTTCGTAGGGACTCGACAAAGAATCAACGGGGGCGGCTGACCCGGTGAACAGAGACCTTCGATACGCAACGGGGTTACTGTGCAGTCGGGGATCTCCCTGACCTGGGGCGACACAAGGGCTTTCCGACTCGGGAGGGACCTGTGTCACGCTCTGTGTGGGCAAGCTCACCTCCGGGGAAGGGTCGAAAGGCCGTGTTGCCTGTCCCTAAACTCAGCTTGTTTCAAGGAGGGAGCCATCGTGCGCAAGGTGCTCATCGCCAACCGTGGCGAAATCGCTGTCCGCGTTGCTCGGGCCTGCCGGGATGCCGGGATCGCGAGCGTAGCCGTCTACGCCGATCCGGACCGGGACGCCCTGCACGTCCGCGCGGCAGACGAAGCTTTCGCGTTGGGCGGTGACACTCCCGCGGCCAGCTACCTCGACATCGGCAAGGTGCTCCAGGCCGCCGCCGATTCCGGCGCCGACGCGATCCACCCCGGTTACGGCTTCCTCTCCGAGAACGCCGAGTTCGCCCAGGCCGTCATCGACGCCGGCCTGACCTGGATCGGCCCCCCGCCCCAGGCGATCCGCGACCTCGGTGACAAGGTCGCCGCCCGCCACATCGCCCTGCGCGCCGGCGCCCCCCTGGTCGCGGGAACCCCCGACCCGGTCTCGGGAGCCGACGAGGTCGTCGCCTTCGCCGAGGAACACGGCCTCCCGATCGCCATCAAGGCCGCGTTCGGTGGCGGCGGACGCGGCCTGAAGGTCGCCCGCACCCTCGAAGAGGTCCCCGAGCTCTACGACTCCGCCGTCCGCGAGGCCGTCGCCGCCTTCGGCCGCGGCGAATGCTTCGTCGAGCAGTACCTCGACAAGCCCCGCCACGTCGAGACCCAGTGCCTGGCCGACTCCCACGGCAACGTCGTCGTCGTCTCCACCCGCGACTGCTCCCTCCAGCGCCGCCACCAAAAGCTCGTCGAGGAAGCCCCGGCACCGTTCCTGACCGAGGCGCAGAACGCCGAGCTCTACGCCGCCTCCAAGGCCATCCTCAAGGAAGCCGGCTACATCGGCGCCGGCACCGTGGAGTTCCTCGTCTCCGCCGACGGCCTCATCTCCTTCCTCGAGGTCAACACCCGCCTCCAGGTCGAACACCCCGTCACCGAGGAAGTCTCCGGCATCGATCTGGTGCGGGAGATGTTCCGCATCGCCGACGGCGAGGCCCTCGGCTACGACGACCCGACCCTGCGCGGCCACTCCATCGAGTTCCGCATCAACGGC
>NZ_JBVJMA010000014.1:0-240044 GCF_055584445.1 Streptomyces sp. NPDC103540 | reverse complement strand
AAGCCCGGCCCGGCCTGACCGGCCCGGCCCGACCGGCCTGTCCCCCCCCCCAACCCGGGGGGGGGGGGGCCCCCCCCCCCCCCCCGGGGGGGCCCCCCCCCCCCCCCCCCCCCCCCCCCGCGCCCGCGCTCAGGTCTCGTCCTCGATGCCGATCGCCTTGCGCAGGTCGCGCGCCGCCGGCCCGGATTGCCCCCGTTCCATCTCCAGCAGGGCGGCGGCGATCGCGTCGAGCTTGCGCTGGATGGCGTGTTCGGCCCGGCGTTCGCTGTTCTTCAGCAGGGCCAGGAGCAGCAGCGTCACCGCCGCCATCGACTCTCCGGCCAACAGCGCCCACGACAGGGGCACCTTCAGCACGTGCACCGTGACGACTCCGGCGATCAGGAGCAGGCAGAGGAAGAAGAAGAGGGGGCTGCTCGTGAAGTTGGAGGCCCGCTCCGCCAGTCTGGCGAAGGGATCCTGTCCTTCTCCGCCCCGCTTCGCGGGGTGTTCCAGGCTCATACCCCGCTTCTACCCGTCGGGTCGCCGCGCGCGGGCGCGCCACGGTCGCGGAATCGGGTGAAAGGGACGCGACACGCCCTTGCCGACACGCCCGCGCCGGCAGTCCGGGCCCGCCTCCGCCGCCCCGCCCCGCGGACCTCGATCAGGACGCCGCCGTGGCGCGGGCCAGGTCGTCGACCACGTCGGACAGCCGGCCCCGGCGCCCGTACGAGGACCGCTGGCGCGCGGCCCCGCCGCCGGCCCGGTACAGCCGGTCCACGAGGACCTCCGCGGCGACGCGTTCCCCCGCCGCCTCCAGACCGGGGGCGGCCTCCTCCACGAGCCGGTCCAGCAGCCGGCGGGCCGGTACGAGCCGGCCGTCCGGGAGGTCCAGACCCTTTCCGTCCAGGCCGCCCCGGGCCGCCAGCCGGTGTGCCTCGCGGACGGCCCGCGTCCCCGCCGGGGCGCCGGGCGCGGGCGCCGCGAGCCCGGTCAGGAAGGTGGCGGCCAGTCCCCGTACGAGGATCGCGAGCAGGACCACGACGTCGAGGTCGGCGTTGGTGTCGGCGACCCGGATCTCCAGGGTCGGCACGTGCTCGGAGGGCCGGGCGTACCAGTAGATCATCCGCCGGTCGAGCAGCCCGGCCCTGCGGACCAGGGCGTCGGCGACCAGGTCGTAGCCGCGCTCGTCCAGCAGCGGAGCGGGGCCCACCGTGGGCCACCGGGCGTGCTCCACCGCGCGCCAGTCGGCCCAGCCGGAGTCGAGTCCCCGGTCGAACGGCGAGTTCGCCGCCAGGGACTGCAACACGGGCAGCCACGGCCGCATCCGGTTCGCCAGCGCGAGCGCCTGCGCCTTGCCGTCGACCCCGACGTGGACGTGGCACCCGCACACCACCTGGTCGCGGTCCCCGATGGCGCCGGCGAAGCGCCGCGCCATGACGAGGTAGCGCTCCTGCGGGGTGATCGTCATCGGCCGCTCGGGCGGGATCGCCGGGGTGCCGGTGGCCACCAGCAGGCAGTCCACCTCCCGCGCGGCGGCGACCAGCAGCGCGCGCAGCCCGGCCAGCTCGGCCCGCAGGGCCCCCGCGTCCCGGACGGGACGGGTGCACACCTCGATCTGCGTGGTGTAGAACTCGCACTGCACCTGCGGTCCCAGCACCGGAGCCAGCGCCGCGATCAGCTGCGGGGCCCGGCCCACCGGGGCCCGGGTCACGCGGTCGACCAGGAGGAACTCCTCCTCGACCCCGAGGGTGAGCCGCCGGCACGCGGTCGCCGACCGGGCCGCCCCGGGCGCGGCACGGGCGGAACGCGGGGTGGTGAGCGACATGGGCCCTCCCTCGGGGGAGCGGTGGACGGTGCGCGGGAGGTTCAGTGCCGCCGGCGTCCGTGCCGCGGCGGGTCGGCGGTGAAGGCGATGCATTCGACGTCGATGCCGTCCGCGAGGCGTTCGAGGACGCCCGCGAGCTCGCGCACGGTCCGCGGATCCGCGGCGCCCCCGTCCTCCTCCAGGGCGTCCAGCCAGTCGGCCGAGATCTGCCGCAGCAGGGCCGTGACCTCGTCTGCGGGGATGAGCGGACCTCCCTGCGAGGTCGGGATCAGGGGAATGGTCACCTGGATCATGGGGCCGCCTTCCGGAGCGGGAGTGCCGGGCTGCTGGTCGGTGCGGGTGCGGGGCGGGTCAGTCGGGGGGCTCCTGTACGACGGGACGACGGGTCGTACGCCCGTCCTGCGGCTTCGTACCGGTTCCGGCACCGGGGCCGGGCCCCGGGCCGGAGGACCGCGACGGGTCGGACGGGTCCGGGGGGCGGGGGGCGCGGGCGCCCGTTTCCGGCTCCCGGGGGATGCCCGGTCGCCGCTCGGGCACCGACTCGGGGCCCTCGGACCCCTCGGGCCTCGGGCGGGGTTTCGGTCGCATGGACGGCCACCTCCACGGTACGGCGGCTCCCGTCCGGCGCACGCGTTCGCGCACGAGGGGCCGTACGGGGGCCAGGTGTAGCGCACCTGCCCGGTGGGCGGCGGCTCAACCGTCACCCGTTCGCGGGTACCGGGGGCGGGCGGCTGCGGAGCCGCTCGCCCCTCGGCGACATGATCGAGTCCGCGGCGCCGCGCCGAGGGCAAGGCGGCTGTGGCCGACGTCGCCCCCCCCGCGTCGAGGCCGCCGACGTCGACTGCCTCCCGGCCCGCGCCGACGCCGGGCACGGAGCCCGGAGGGCATCCGCCGCCGCCGCGCGGCCGGGCTGTCCGCCGCCGACGTGCGGGGCCTCGTCGCGCCCGGGCCCGCCGGCCGCCGGACGCGCCGCGCGCCCCGGGCCGCCCGGGCCCGTACGCGCTTCCGGGCCCGGACGCGACCTCACGGCGCGGGCGAGCTCACGGCGCGGGCGGGCCCGGCGAGGGGAGGCGGAGCACCAGGCGGGCGCCCACCGGGGCCTCCTCCGCCGTCAGCGTTCCCCCGTGGTGGGCCGCCAGGTCACGGGCGATGGCCAGCCCCAGCCCGGCGCCGCCGTGGTCGCGGCTGCGGGAGTCGTCGAGCCGCGTGAACCGCTCGAAGATCCGCTCCCGGTCCTCGGCCGGCACCCCCGGCCCGTCGTCGAGCACCTCCAGCACGGCCGTGCGTCCCCCGAGCCCGCCCGCCGTCGAGCGCAGCACCAGCTCCACGCGCCGGTCGGCGAACCGCTGCGCGTTGTCGAGCAGGTTCGTCACCACCCGGGCCAGCCACAGCTCGCCGCCCTCCACCCACACCCCCTCCTCCAGCCGCTGCCGTACGGGCACCCGGTCGCCCGACCTGGCCCCCACGACGTCGCGCGCCACCGCCCCCAGGTCCAACCGGGTCGACGCCATCGGCTGCGCGGCGTCGAGGCGGGCGAGGAGCAGCAGGTCGGCGCAGAGGTGCTGGAGGCGTTCGACGTCCTCCAGCGCACCGCCGATCAGCTCCGGCCACAGCTCCGGGTCGCGGACGGCCAGGGCCACCTCCAGCTGGGTGCGCAGCACGGTGACGGGGCTGCGCAGTTCGTGCGAGGCGTCGGCGATGAACCTGCGGTGCCGGATCCCGGAGGACTCCAGCCGGTCCAGGGTGGCGTTCATCGTCAGGGCCAGCCGGGCCACCTCGTCCCGGGTGGGGGGTACGGGGACCCGCCGGTGCAGGTCGCGGTCGGTGATCTCGGCGACCTCGGCGCGGATCGCCTCCACCGGTCCGAGGGCGCGGCCGGTGACCCGCCAGGTCACCAGCGCCACGGTGGCGAGCAGCAGGGGCCCGCCGACCGCGAGCGCGGCGGCGGTGGTGTCGTCGGCGGCGTCCACGTCGCGCAGGGAGGTGCCGACGAAGACGGTGACGATGCCCTGCGGCGTGTCGGTGGTGAGCTCCACGACCCGCAGGCGGTGTTCGCCGCCCAGCGGGCGGATCCGCCAGGTGTGCAGGGCGGTGCCGGGGCGCACGGGGCGTACGGGCGCGAGCGGCGGCAACCCGGTCAGGTTCGGGGTGGCCCGCAGCACCCGGCCGCGCGCGTTCACCACCTGGACGAAGTCCACCCCGTCCAGTGGCGCCCGCATCCGGTCGAGCTGCCCGGACGCCGCCAGCCCGGCCACGGTCACGGCCTGCTGCCGCGCGTCCCGTTCGGCGTTGCGCAGCAGGTCGGCCTCCAACAGCCGCAGCAGGGCGAAGGAGGCGACCGCCAGCGCGGCCGCCACCACCAGAGAGGCCCCGACGGTGGCGCGGGCGCGGACGGTGGTGGGCCACAGGCGCCGCAGCGGGCGCCACGGCCGTCGCCCCGGCGGGGGCCACGGAGACAGCCGGGCCAGGGCGCGCAGCCGCCCCGCGGAGCGGCGCGGGCGGCCGGGGCGACCGGTCGGGCGGAACCCCCGGGGGCGGGGCACGTGGGAAAGCCGGCGGGCGCGGGGGATCCCGGGGATCCGCGTCGTCCACCGGGAGGTCGGGTCAGCCACCGTCGGCCGCCAGTCGGTAGCCGACACCGCGTACGGTCTCCAGCGCTGCCCGGCCGAACGGCGCGTCGATCTTCCGGCGGACGGCGCTCACGTGCACCTCGACCACGTTGGGATCGCCGGCGAAGGCGGTGTCCCACACCTGTTCCAGGATCTCCCGCTTGGGCACCACCTCGCCGGGCCGCCGGGCCAGGTACTCCAGCACCGCGAACTCGCGTGCCGTCAGCCGTATCTGCGCGGAGCCCCGCGCGCACGTGTGCCGGGCCGGGTCCAGCCGCAGGTCGCCGCACTCCAGGACCCGCGGGCCGCGTCGGCCCGTACGCCGTCCCAGGGCGCGCAGTCGGGCGACGAGGACCAGGTAGGAGAAGGGCTTGGACAGGAAGTCGTCCGCGCCGGTGTCCAGCGCCTCGGCCTCGTCGTACTCGCCGTCCTTCGCGGTCAGCATCAGGATCCCGGACTCGTTGCCGGCCGCGCGCAGCCGGGAGCAGACCCGGTAGCCGTTCAGGCCGGGCAGCATGATGTCGAGCACGATCAGGTCGTAGTCGTGCTCGGTCGCCATCCACAGCCCCGTCGGCCCGTCGTGGGCCACGTCCACCGTGAACCCCTCCGACCGCAGGCCGCGTTGCAGGGCCACGGCCAGGCGTCGTTCGTCCTCCACCACCAGTACGCGCATGGCGCCCAGGGTCTCAGGCCCGGCCGGCGGCCGGCTGAAGGGGTCTTCAGCCGGCTTCAGGTGGGCTTCAGCATGGCCTCGGCATGCTCGGGGTCGAGCCGGGCGCGGTGCCCGGCGGTGTCCGAGGAGTCCCCGCATGCCCGAGCCCCTGCCGCCGAAGCCCGACCCGTCCGAACCGGCCGCCCGGTCCGTGTCGGCCGCCCCGTCCGAGTCGTCCGGCCCGGCCGCCGCCGCGGCTCCCGAACCGTCCGGCACCCCGCCGCGGGGCGCCGCCCCGCGCGCGGGCCTCGCCCGCCTGGTACCGCGCGGTCGGGGCGCCCGCCGGCTCGCGGTGGGCGCCGCCGCGGTGGTCGTGGGCGGCGCCGCGGTGGTGGCCGTGGCCGCGGCCGAACACCACCGTGACCGGCACGAACGCGCGGCCCGCTTCGTCTGGTCCGAGCCCGGTGCGCCCGGCGGCCCCCGGGCCGCCCACCCGGCCGGACCCGGCGAGCGGCGCGCCGCCGAGGGCCCCGGGGAGCGTCGCGGCGCCCCGGGGGAGCGGCAGGCGCGCCGACTCGACGGCGGGGACCGGACCGGCAAGGCCCCGGCACCCCTGCCGTCCCTGCCGATCGGCCAGGCGGCGGAGAAGGCCGCCGCGGCGGTTCCCGGCGGCAGGGTGGAGTCCGTGCGGACGGTCGCCCAGGAGGGTGGCGGCAGCGCCTGGCGCGCGGTGGTCGTGGGCCCGGACGGGGTCCGCCACGCGGTCACCGTCTCCGGCACGGACGGCACCGTCACCGGCAACACCGTCCTCGACACCCCCCGCCCGCCCGCAGGCGGCTGAACCGCCCCGGTCCGCCGGGCCGTGCCGCGCGGATCGTGTCGGGCCCGCGGTGCCCGGCGCCACGGGGTCTGCCCGGGCCCGAGGGGCCGAGGGCCTTGGGGAAGCCTCACGGCGTTCTCGTCGGTCGCCCGTGCTCCGCGGCGGCTCCCCCCCCTCGGCCTCGCGAGACACGGCAGCGGAGGTCTCCCCGCCCGGATCGGTGGGCGCGCGGGGGGCGGGCCGGGCGCGCGGGGGGTGGGTCCCGGCCGCAGAATGAAGGCAGGCCCTCCGCCCCGCCCGGGCGGATACGGCCACCCGGCGCGCCCCGCGCGAAGGAGGCCTGTGGTGCCATCGGACCGACCGGAGGACGCTCAGGGCCCCGGTCCGATCCGGTCCGAGCCCGGCTCGCTGCTGGAGCACGTCCCCGTCGCCGTGTTCGGCCTCGACGACCTCGGCCGCGTCCGCTACTGGGGGCCGGGCGCCCGGCACCTCTTCGGACACCCCGCCGACGCCGTCCTCGGACACCCCGCGGCCGCCCTGTTCCCCGACCCGCCGGCCGGCGAGGTCGACGGCGCGCGCCTGCTCGTCGAACGCGCCCGCGCGCTCGGCTACTGGCGGGTCCGGATGCGGGCCCTGCACCGCGACGGCACCGCCTTCGACTGCGGGTTCCGGGTCTTCCCCGTCGCCGGCGACGCCGGGGAGGGGGTCGTCATGGCCCTGGCCGGCCGCAGCGACGAGCTCGACCGGGTGAAGACGAACCTCGCCTTCGTCGACACCCTCTTCGAGACCTGCCCCATCGGCCTGGTCATGCTCGACGAGCACCTGCGCTACGCCCATCTCAACCAGGCCCTCGCCGACATGGACGGACTTCCCCTGCGCGACCACCTCGGGCGCCACAGCGCCGACGTCATGCTCACCTCCGACGGCGGGGAGTTCCAACGCGTCCTGCGCACCGTCGCCGACGGCGGCGCGCCCGTGGTCGGCCTCCTCGTCGGACTGCGCACCCCCGGTCGCCCCGACCGCGACCAGGTCCGCTCGGTCAGCTTCTTCCCGCTCAGCGGAGCCGTCGGCACCCGGCCCGGGGTGGGCGGCATGATGGTCGACGTCACCGACCGGGAACGGGCCCTGCTGGAGGCCACCGAGGCCCGCCAACGCCTCGCCCTGCTGGACCGGGCCGCCGCCCGCGTCGGCACCACCCTCGACACCGGCACCACCGCCCGGGAACTGGTCGACGTCGCCGTACCGGACTTCTGCGACGCCTCCGTCGTGGAACTCGTCGAGTGGCTGCACCCCTCCGAGGCCTTCGACCCCCTCCTGCCCCTGTACACGCGCAGGATCGCGGCCGGCACCACCCTCCCGCCGCCCGCCGACGAACTCGTCGGGGGCCTGGAGCGGGTGACCTACCCGCCCGGCTCCGACATCCACCGCACCCTGGAGACCGGCCGGCCCCTGCGCGTACCCGTGGACGAGGACTTCGCCGCCTCCACGGTCCTGCACCCCGACCGCGCCCGCCTGCTGCTCGACAGCGGACTGACGTCCCTGCTCATCGCCCCCCTCGTCGCCCGCGGCACCGTCCAGGGCGTCGCCGTCTTCGGCCGCTCCGCCGCCCGCCCGGCCTTCACGGGCCAGGACCTCAGCCTCGCCGCCGAACTCGCCTCCCGCGCCGCCCTCTGCCTGGACAACGCCCGCCTCTACAGCCACGTCCAGGACATCGCGCTCACCCTGCAACGCGCCCTGCTGCCCAGCGCGTTGACCACCGGCCCGTACGTGGACGTCGCCCACCGCTACCTCCCCGGCAGTCGGGTCACCGAGGTCGGCGGCGACTGGTACGACGTGATCGACCTGTCCGACGGGCGCGTCGCCCTCCTGGTCGGCGACGTCATGGGACACGGCGTGCCGGCCGCCGCGTCGATGGGCCGGCTGCGCATCACCGCGAAGGCGCTGGCCCGCCACAGCCCGGACCCGGCGGCCCTGCTCGCCGAACTCGACCGGTGCGCCCAGGAGGCGGGGATCGAGCTCGCCACCTGCCTGTGCCTGCTCTACGACCCCCGCACCGGCCGCGCCCTCCTCGCCAACGCGGGACACCCGCCGCCCCTGCTCCGCCGCCCCGACGGCGCCGTCGAGACCGTCGCCGGGGCGCCGGGCGTCCCCCTGGGGGTCGGCGGGATCGCCTTCCGCTCCCTTGAGGTCGAGCTGCCGGACGGGGCCGTACTGGCCCTGTACACCGACGGCCTCGTCGAGGCCCGGGACCGGGACATCGACGCCGGCCTCGACGCCCTGCGCCGGCGACTCGCCGCCGTCGAGGGGCCGTTGGAGGACTGGGCCGACCGGATCGTCGCCACCCTGCTGCCCGACCCGCCGAACGACGACACCGTCCTCCTCCTGGCCCGCGTCCGCCGGGCCCCCGACCCGGGGGAGACGGCCTAGGGTCTGTCGTCACACTCCTGTCTGCCCCGCGACGCCTGGCACGCGCTCTCGCCGTACCGGGCGAAAGACCGAGTACGACCGGTACGCGGGCTTCCGCCCGGCACGCCGAGAGCACGCACCAGACGCCGCGGGGCCGCCCTCCGGGCGACGACAGGAGTTTGACGACAGACCCTAGTCCAGGCCGAGCAGCCGGGTGGCCATCGCCCGCATCTCGACCTTGCGGATCTTTCCGGTGACCGTCATGGGGAACTCGTCCACCACGTGGACGTAGCGCGGGATCTTGAAGTGGGCCAGCCGGCCCGCGCAGTACGCGCGCACCGCGTCCGCCGTCAGCGGCGCCGCCCCCTCCCGCATCCGCACCCAGGCCATCAGCTCCTCCCCGTACTTCGGGTCGGGGACGCCGATCACCTGTACGTCCAGGACGTCGGGGTGGGCGTACAGGAACTCCTCGATCTCGCGCGGGTAGAGGTTCTCGCCGCCCCGGATCACCATGTCCTTGATCCGGCCCGTGATGGCGAGGTAGCCCTCCTCGTCCATGACCGCGAGGTCGCCGGTGTGCATCCACCCGCCGGGGTCGACGGCCTCGGCGGTCTTCTCCGGCTCCCCCCAGTAGCCGAGCATCACCGAGTACCCGCGCGTGCACAGTTCGCCGGGGGTGCCGCGCGGGACGGTCTCGCCGGTGCGCGGATCGATCACCTTGACCTGGAGGTGCGGTCCGACCCGGCCGACGGTGGAGACCCGGCGCTCGACCGGATCGCCCGGCAGGGTCTGCGTGGACACCGGCGAGGTCTCCGTCATCCCGTAGCAGATGGACACCTCCGTCATCCCCATCCGCCCGATCACCTCGTTCATCACCTCGACCGGGCAGGGCGAGCCCGCCATGATCCCGGTCCGCAGGCTCGACAGGTCGTAGGCGTCGAAGTCGGCGACGGCCAGTTCGGCGATGAACATCGTCGGGACGCCGTACAACGAGGTGCAGGCCTCCGCCTCGACCGCCGCCAGCGTGGCCACCGGGTCGAAGGCCGGCGCCGGGATCACGATCGTCGCGCCGTGGCTCGTGCACGCGAGGTTGCCCATGACCATCCCGAAGCAGTGGTAGAAGGGCACCGGGACGCAGACCCGGTCCGCCTCCGTGTACCCGAGCGACTCCCCGACGAAGAACCCGTTGTCGAGGATGTTGTGGTGGGACAGGGTGGCCCCCTTGGGGAACCCCGTGGTCCCCGACGTGTACTGGATGTTGATCGGGTCGTCCGGTTCCGACGCGGCCTGCGCCCGGACCAGTTCGGCCGGGTCGCGCTCCCGCCCCCGGCGCGCCAGGCCGTCCCACAGCGGACCGTCCAGCAGGGCGGTGAACTCCAGCTCCGGACAGCGCGGCCGGACCTCCTCGATCATCGCCGCGTAGTCGGAGGTCTTGAAGCGCGGCGCGGCCACGAGCAGCCGCGCGCCGGACTGCCGCAGCACGTACTCCAGCTCGTGCGAACGGTAGGCGGGGTTCACGGTGACCAGGATCGCCCCGATCTTCGCGGTGGCGTACTGGACCAACACCCACTCGGCCCGGTTCGGCGCCCAGATGCCGACGCGGTCGCCCTTGACGATCCCGAGGTCCAGCAACCCCAGCGCCAGCGCGTCCACGTCCGCCGCCAGCTCGGCGTACGTCCACCGACGGCCCGCCGCGAGGTCGACGAGGGCATCGCGGTCGGGGAACCGTCCCACCGTCCGGTCGAGGTTGTCCCCGATCGTCTCGCGCAACAGCGGGACCTCGGAACTGCCGGACGCACGACTCGACGCGACGGACACGCTTGCCTCCCGGAGGAACAGGACGATCAGGTCACGACCGAGGTTGCCGGGGTACCGGGGGCCCCGGCAACCCTCCCGGGCGGGCCGGGCCGACCCGAACCCACCGAATCGAGCACATGTTCGGATTCAGGGTTACGGTGGAGACATGCACGCACTCCAGGGTTCGCTCTTCGACCAGACCGACGAGATCCGGCTCGGCCCGCTCGCGCCGCTCCGACGCACCGTCCTGGGGGCCGGAGCCTGGGTCGACCACCTCCCCGGCTGGCTCACCGGCGCCGACGCCCTCTTCGAACACCTCGCCGCCGAGGTGCCCTGGTACGCCGAGCGCCGCCGCATGTACGACCGCGACGTGCCCGTACCGCGCCTGCTCGCCCACTACGGGCAGGGCGAACCACTCCCGCACCCCGTGCTCACCGAAGCCCGCACGGCCCTCGACCGGCACTACGCCGCCGAACTCGGCGAACCCTTCGTCACCGCCGGCCTGTGCCTCTACCGCGACGGCCGCGACAGCGTCGCCTGGCACGGGGACCGCTCCGGCCGCTCCGCCACCGAGGACACCATGGTCGCGATCCTCTCCGTCGGAGACCCCCGCGACCTCCTCCTGCGCCCCCGCGACGGCGGCCCCACCCTCCTGCGGCTGCCGCTCGGTCACGGCGACCTCGTCGTCATGGGGGGCTCCTGCCAGCGCACCATGGAACACGCCGTCCCCAAGACGGCCCGCGCCGTCGGCCCCCGCGTCAGCGTCCAGTTCCGCCCGCGCGGCGTGCGCTGACCACGAAAGCGCGCCCCGCCCGGCACGATGCCCCGTATGAGTCGCGCACCCCTGCGGAACCGGTGGTCCGCACTGTCGCCCGCCGCGGGCGCCGCCGTCATGGCCCCCGGCATCCTCTCGACGGGCCTGGAACTCATCGGGCGAACCCTCCTGTCACGGGCCGCGCTGGCCCTCGCCGCCGCCCTCTGGTTCGTCCTCGCCGCCGAATTCCTCGCCCGGCTCGTCGGCGACCGCGAACGCTTCCGGGCCGAGGCCGACACCCCCGCCGCCCTCACCGCCGTCGCCGCGACCACCGTCCTCGGCGCCCGCCTCGTCCCCCTCGGGATGCACCGCGCCGCCGTCGGCCTCCTGCTGCTCGCCGCCGTGCTCTGGCCCGTCCTGCTGTACTCCGTCGTACGGCACTGGCACCGACGCATGCCCGGCGCCGCATTCCTCGTCTGCGTCGCCACCCAGGGACTGGCCAACCTCGCCGCCGCCCTCGCCGCGGCCCACCACCTCGACCACCTCGCCGAAGCCGCCCTAGCCCTCTTCTGCCTCGGCCTGCCGCTCTACCTGTTCGCCCTGCGCAGCTTCGACCTCCACGAGGTCACCGGCGGGGCGGGCGACCACTGGGTGGCGGGCGGCGCCCTGTCCATCACCGCCCTCACCGGCGCCGGCCTCACCGCCTCCCCCCTGTGGACCGGCGCCGCCCACACCGCCCTGCGCGCCACCACCCTCGTGGCCCTCGGCCTCTCCCTCGTCTGGTACGTCGTCCTGCTCGTCGCCGAAGCCCGCTGCCCCCGCCCGCACTACGACATCCGCCGCTGGTCCACCGTCTTCCCGCTGGGCATGACGGCCACCGCCTGCCTGTCCGCCGCCACCGCGACCGGCGTGCCCCCACTGCGCCCCCTGGGGGAGGTCCTGCTGTGGATCGCCGCCGGCGCCTGGCTGCTCACCTGCGCCGCCTGGTGCCTGGCCTGTCGCCCCCGTGCCCGGACGGACGGCCGATAGGGTCCCGCCATGGCCTACACGTTCCAGGTGACCTTCGACTCCACCGACCCGCACACCCTCGCCGACTGGTGGGCGGACGCCCTCGGTTGGGAGGTGGAACCGACCGACGAGGCCTTCGTCCGCCGCATGGTCGCCGAGGGCCAGGCCACCGAGGAGGACACCACCACCCACCGCGGCGCCCTCGTCTGGAAGGCCGGCACCGCCATCCGCCACCCCGGGGGCCTCGCCGGCGCCCCCCGCGTCCTGTTCCAGCTCGTCCCGGAGGACAAGCGGGTCAAGAACCGCGTCCACCTCGACGTCCGCACCGGTGACGAGGACCCGGCCCCGCTCGTCGAACGCCTCCTCGCCCGGGGCGCCACCCACCTCCACGAGGGCCGACAGGGCCCCTACCGGTGGACCACCCTCACCGACCCGCAGGGCAACGAACTCTGCGTCTCCCACTGAAACCCCCCGGTCACCGCCGTGCGAGCGGCCATAATCACTACCGGTGAGCTCCTCCCACAGGCGAAGATGAGCCATCTCGAACCGGGAGGAACCCATGAGCCAGGACCACCTGACTCTGCACGACCTGCTGCCCGCCCAGGACCTGGCGGCGGCCATCGACGCGGGCCACGTGACCCGCAAGCGCCACCCCGAACTGCCCCTTTCCATCTACACGTACACGCGCGCCGCGCAGTACGGGCAGGTCTGGAACGAGGTCACCACGCGCTGCCGCGGACTCGTCGCCGACGACGCCACCGGCGCGGTCGTCGCCCTGCCGCTGCCGAAGTTCTTCAACGTCGGCGAGCACGAGGCGGGGATGCCGTACGCGCCCGCCCTGCCCGACGAACCGTTCGAGGTGTACGACAAGGTCGACGGCAGCCTCGCCGTCGTCTTCCACTACGCGGACCGCTGGCACGTCGCCTCCAAGGCCTCCTTCACCAGCACGCAGGCGACCTGGGCGCAGCGCCGCCTGGCCGGCAGCGACACCGCGGCCCTGATACCGGGCGTGACCTACCTCGCCGAGATCCTCTTCCCGCAGAACCGGATCGTCGTCAACTACGGCGACCGCCGCGACCTCGTCCTGCTCGCCGCCTTCGGCCCCGACGGCGCCGAGGTCCCGCTCACCGAGGCCGCCGAGCACTGGCGGGGCATCGGGTCCGTCGTCACCGTCTGGCCCGCCATGCCGCTGCCCGAACTGCTCGCCCTCGCCGAGTCGAACACCCTGCCCGGCGGGTCCCCGACCACCGGCACCGAGGCCGAGGGCTTCGTCCTGCGCTTCGCCTCGGGCGTCCGCGCCAAGGCCAAGCTGGCCGAATACGTACGCCTGCACAAGGTGGTCACCGGTGTCACCGAGCGCGACATCTGGCGCGGCCACGGCATCCAGCGCTTCGCCGACCGGCCCGTCAAGTTGGTCGCCCAGGCCCTGAACTGCACCGTCGCCGAGATCGAGGCCGCGGGCGGCAAGCCGCTCGACGCCCTCCTGGAGCAGGTGCCGGACGAGTTCGACCAGTGGGTGCGCGAGGTCGTCGCCGGCCTGGAGGAGGCGGCCGCCCGTCACGAGCGGGCGATCGACGAGGCCTACGCGGGCCTCGCGCACCTGTCCGGGGACCGGGCCGCCTTCGCGCACGCCGTCAAGACGCTGGACGACCGCCGGATCCGACCCGCGATGTTCACCCGGTTCGAGGGCCGGTCGACCGAACTCACCACCTGGCGGCAGCTGCGCCCGGAGACGGCCAACCCCTTCCTGGGCGAGGAGGAGGACGGCCCGGACGCGCCCGGAGGACACCGCGCGCCCGCGCCGGCCCCCGCCCCCCGACCCGCCTCCGCGCCCGCGCCGAAGCGGGCGGCCTCCGCGGCCCCCGCCCGCGCCGCGGCGCCGTCCCCGGCCGCCGACCCCGTCCCGGACGGCGAACCGCGCCCCGACCTGCCCGTCGTGCACCTGATGACCGGGCTGCCCGCCTCCGGGAAGACCACCGAGGCCCGCGCCCTCCAGGCCCGGTCCGGCGGCCGGATGCGTCGCGTCAACCTGGACGACCTGCGCGCGATGCTCGACCTGCCCGATCCGGCGCGGGGCCGCTCCTGGGAACACGAACAGACCGTGCTGAGCGTCCAGGACGCGGCGGTGCGCGCGGCCGTCGAGGGCGGCTTCGACGTGGTGGTCGACAACACCCACCTGACCAAGCACATCCCGAAGCGGCTCAAGGCCGCCGTGGGCGGGCGCGCCACCTTCGTCGTGCACGACTTCACCGACGTCCCGCTGGAGGAGTGCCTGCGCCGGGACGCGGCCCGGGCCAACCCGGTGGGCGAGGAGATCATCCGGATCCTCGCCGACAAGCACCGCCAGGCGCGCAAGGGCGGCTGGCGACTGACGGCGCAGTGGCTCAACGGCTCCGGCTCCGGCGCGGGGACGACGCCCGAGGTGACGCCGTACGTGCCCGACCCCGCGCTGCCCGCCGCCGTGATGTGCGACATCGACGGCACCCTCGCGCTCACCGGGGACCGGGGCCCGTACGACTTCTCGCGCTGCGAACTCGACCTGCTGAACGAGTCGGTCAAGCACGCCCTGGACGCCTTCCGCCGGGCCGACGGCGACGTGATCGTCCTGCTGTCGGGCCGCAGCGAGGAACACCGGCCGCAGACCGAGTCCTGGCTGCGCCGGCACGGGGTGCCCTACGACGAGCTGTGGATGCGGGCCGCCGGCGACACCCGGCGCGACGACGTCGTGAAGGCCGAACTGTTCGACGCCCACGTACGCGACCGCTTCGCGGTGCGGGTGTCGCTCGACGACCGGGACCGGGTGGTCGCGGTCTGGCGCCGGATGGGCCTGCCCACGTGGCAGGTCAACTACGGGGACTTCTGAGCGCCGTGCCCGGGGACGAGCCCGGTCGCGGGGCGACCCTGCTGATCGTGGACGGAGCGAACGTCGTCGGCTCCGTCCCCGACGGCTGGTGGCGCGACCGGCGCGGCGCCGCCGAGCGGCTGCGCGACCGGCTCGCGGAGCGCGGGCGCGGGGAGGAGATCGTGCTCGTCGTCGAGGGCGCCGCCCGGGGCGTCGACTCCGTGCCCGGCGTGCGGGTGGAGGAGGCGCCGGGCAGCGGGGACGACCTGATCGTGGAACTGGTGGCGGCGGCCGGCGAGGGCCGCCGCCGGGTCGTCGTCACGGCGGACCGGGAACTGCGGGCCCGGGTGGAGGCGTACGGCGGCGAGTGCGTGGGGCCCCGTACCGTACGCCCCGTCGACCGACCGGGCCGCTAGGGCCGGTCGTCGCACTCCCGTCTGCCGGGCGACGACAGGAGTGCGACGACAGGCCCTGGACCACGCCTTCCGGATCAGCCGGGCCGGCGGTGGGTCAGAAGCGGCACCACTTCACCGGGGTGAGGTTCTTGACGTAGCGGGCGGAGACCCAGGCGCCGCGGTGCTCCGCGTGGCCCTTGTGGCCCTCGGCGGCGCTCCGGGAGGCGTCGCCGTCCTGCGACTCCCGCAGTCCGTCGAGCGGCTCCATGCCGTTGTCGCCGTTCTCGTGACGCTTGAGGTCCAGGAGGTACCAGAGGTCGTTGCCGTCGACCTTCTGCCCGCGGGTCTTGCACTCCAGCGCCAGCTTCCGGTGCGGGTGCACCTTGCCCAGCAGGTAGGAGTGCGTGGTGGGGTGGCTGCGGACGCTGAGCGGTCCCTTCGAGACCACCTTGCCGTAGGCGCGGTGATAGCCCTCGGAGTCGTACTCGTCCCCGCCCGGGTGCCCGGCGGCGAGCCCGACCGAGGCGGGTCCCTCGTCGACGGGGGCGGTGTCGGCGACGGAGACGCCCGCACCGAGCAGGCCGAGCGCCAGGGTGCCGGCCGCGAGGGCGAGAACGGTCCGGGTGGGTTGCAGCATGAGCCGGCTCCTCTACGAAGACGTCCGTCCGGGCGCGCCACACGTCCGGGGCGGCGACCGGGCGGTCGCCACGGACGACTATGGCGAGGGGGCACGGGCCCGTCCCGGCGGCGCACCGGCCTTTAGCCCGAAATGCCCAACCCTTTCGAGGGACTTCCAGGCGCCCGAGGGCCGGCTAGCATGCTGAGGAGTGCTTGTCATGCCATCCCACCGGGGGTGGCCGATGAGGAGGGGCAGGGTCATGCGGTTACACAATGGCGTCGCGGCGAGCGGGATTCCGGGCGCGGTCTGGGTGAAGAGCAGTGCCAGCGTGGGCAACGGGAACTGTGTGGAGGTCGCCGCGTTGGAGGGCGGAGAGGTGGCGGTGCGCAACTCCCGCCATCCGGACGGACCGGCGCTGGTGTTCACGGCGGCCGAGATGGAGGCCTTCATCGACGGCGCCAAGCGATCCGAGTTCGACCGACTGACTTCGACCGACTGAGTTCGACCGACTGACCGGATGACATTCATATCGTAGGCCAAAGCTTGGATGGCAGGGGCTGACACTCCATTCTGAGGACCGGGACCCGTCCCCGTCGCATTGGAGTCCGTATGTCCGCCCTCCCCGAGCCGACGTCCGAGCCGTCACCCGATCCCCTCGCCTCCGTACTGCCGTTGGAGCGTGAACCGGGTCGGGCGGCGGCCGGGCGCGTGCTGGGCCAGGCCCTGCGGGGGCACCGCGAGGACCGGGGGCTCACCCTGAGACAGGTGGCGGCGGTGATCCGCGGCTCCGTCTCCAAGGTCAGCCGTCTGGAGCGCGGGGAGAGCCCGCCCAAGGCCCGGGACGTCCACGACCTCGTCCACCACTACGGCCTCGACGCCGAGGAGCGGCGGACGATCGAGCGCCTCCTGGAGTTCGCCCAGGACCGCGAGTGGTACGAGCAGTACAGCGACGTGACCCCGGGCTTCCTCAGGCGCCTGATCCAACTGGAGGGCGAGGCCGAGGAGATCTGCGTCTACGAGAACCTCGTCGTCCCCGGCATCCTCCAACTGCCCTCCTACGCGCGGCACATGGTCAGGGCCGTCATGCCCAGCGCCCCCGCCGAGGAGATCGAGCGGGTCGTGCAGCTGCGCACCCAACGCCGACTGCGCCTGATGGACGGCGACGTCCCCCGGCTGACGGCGCTGCTGGACCAGGGCATCCTCAAGCGCCGCTGCGGCAACGCACAGGTGATGCGCGAGCAGCTCACGTACCTGCTGGAGGCGGGCGACACCGCCCGGGTCAACATCCGCATCCTCGACATGACCTCCGGCTACGTCGCCGCCCCGCCGTACCCGATCACGCACCTCACCTTCCGCGACGGCGGCCCCGGCGAACTCGCCTACGTCGAGCACATCAACGGAGCCAACTACGTGACCCGGCCCCGAGCCCTGGACGACCACCGCAACGCGCTGAGCAACCTGCGGGTCGCCGCGGCCTCCCGGGACCGCAGCAGGGAGATGATCCTGGAGGCGCGGGACGCCTTCGCGGGCGAGTGAGCGACCGCCCGCGCGGGGCGGTCGCCGGTAGGGGTCAGCGCGACAGGCGCCCGACGCCGCCCCACTCGACCCAGTCCTTCGGTCGGCGTTCGGGCGGAGGCGGCGCGGAGTCCGGCCGCCAGTCGACCACGTCGACGAGGCGGGGCTCCAGGATCTCCAGACCCTCGAAGTAGCGCGCCACCTCGTGCGGCTCGCGCACCCGGCCCCAGTTCCCGTGGGTGCTGACGTCCATGAGCCGGGTGACCTGCTCGCGCACCTCGGCGTCGTCGCTCACGAGTTGGCAGATCACCATGAAGCTGCCCGGCGGCAGCAGTTCCGCCGTGCGGCGCACGACGGCGGCGGGGGAGCGGTCGTCCTCGGTGTCCGGGATGCAGTGCAGCACCGACACGAACAGGGCGGCCATGGGCTGCCCCCAGTCGAGGAACCGGTCCGTGGCCCGGCGGATCCGCTCGGTCTCGCGCATGTCCTCGGAGATGACCAGCGTGCCGGCGTTGTCGTGCAGGGTGGTCTGGGCGTGCGCGAGGACCATCGGGTCGTTGTCGACGTACGCGACCCGGCAGGCGGGGTGGGCGCGCTGGGCCACCTCGTGGACGTTGTCCTGGGTGGGCAGGCCGGAACCGTGGTCGAGGAACTGGCGGATGCCGTAGTCCTCGACGAGCGTGCGCACGACCCGGGTGAGGAAGGCCCGGTTGTTGCGGGCCAGCAGCTGCGTGCTCGGTGCTATCTCCAGCAGCTTCGCGCACGCCTCCCGGTCGCTGGCGTAGTTCTCCACGCCGCCCAGGAGCCAGTCGTACATCCTGGCCACGCTCGGGGTGTGCATGTCGATGAGGGGTGGCGGGGGATCCTGGGGTTCGTGACGTAAGTACATGTGCCCTCCTCCGTGCGGTCGGCCCATGCTAGGGAGTGGCCCCGAAACCGGGCAATCATCCGGGGACGTTCCGGCCACATTCCGCACGCCGTCCCGGCGCGCGCGTCGGCCCGGGCGCCGCCTGCGGATGCGGGCGGGCGCGCGCGGGGCCACAGTGGCCGCATGGGTATCGAAGACTACGGCGGCGGCCCCGGAGCCCAGCGGACCGGTGTTCTCGTCGTGACCACCAATGACGTTCCCGGGTACCGCGTCGAACAGGTCATCGGCGAGGTCTTCGGGCTCACGGTGCGTTCGCGCCACCTCGGCAGCCAGATCGGAGCCGGCCTGAAGTCCATGATCGGCGGCGAGCTCAAGGGGCTGACCAAGACCCTGGTGGAGACCCGCAACCAGGCCATGGACCGGCTCATCGAACAGGCCAAGGCGCGCGGAGCCAACGCCGTGCTGATGATGCGCTTCGACGTCACGGACGCCGCGGACGTCGGCACCGAGGTGTGCGCGTACGGGACGGCCGTGGTCCTGGTCCCCGCAGCCGGCTGACCGCGCCGACCCCCGGGTCGTCCCGCCGCCCCGGGCGCGTCCCCGCCCCGGGCGCGTCCCCGGCCCCCGGACCGCGTCCCCGGCCCGCGTCCCGCGCGCCGGCGCCCGGAGGGACCGCCCGGTGGCTCACTCCCGCAGTCCCAGAGCGAGTCCGGCGATCACCACGGTGAGCCCCAGCCACACCGCCGCCCCCGGTACGCCGCCCCCCGACAGCACCCCGCCGCCCGCCGCCGCGAGCGGCGCGACCCCCGTCAGCAGCCCCGCCCGGCCGGATCCCACGGCCGCCACCGTGCGGTACCAGAGCAGGAACGCCACCGCCGTCACCAGGACCGCGAGGTACCCGACGGCCGCCCACTGGCCCCCCGACAGGCGCCCCGCGGCAGCCGGTCCCTCCACGCACACCGCCGCCACCGCGAACATCACGGCGCCCATCCACACCGCGTGCAGGGACACCCCCCACGCGCCGTGCCGCCCCAGCACCGGCACCGCCAGCAGCGTGAACCCCGCCTCGCAGGCCAGGGCCAGCGCCGCCCAGGCCACCCCGGCCGCGTCGGTGCGGCCCGTCCCCTCGACCAGGACGGCCCCCGCCACCACGACCGGCGCGGCCCACAGCACCCGACGGCTCGGCGCGCGCCGCTCCAGCAGCGGGCCCATCACCCCCAGAACGATCGGCACGGAGGCCACCGCGACGGCGATGACGGCCGGTTCCGCGTGCGCGACGCCCCGTACGACCGCGACGTTGAACAGCACCAGCCCGGTGGCGGCGATCCCGCCCAGCCACCACCACTCCGCGCCCCGGGGCAGGGACGGTCGGACCCCGGCGGCGCGGGCGAGGCCCACCAGGATCAGGGCGGCGGCCACGTACCGGACGGCCTGCGCGGTGAACAGCGGGGCGTCGACGAGCGTGCGCGAGACGGTGACGCTGCTGCCGACCAGCGCCATGCCCACGACCCCCGGGGCCAGGGCGGCGAGGGAGGACGCGGGGCGCGGGGCCGGGGCCCCGGCCCCGGCGGCGGCCGAGGGCGCGTGGGGTGCGGGGGCGGTGGGTGTGGAAGCCGTGGAAGCCGCAGAAGCCGTAGAAGCCGCAGAAGCCGTGGAGGGCGTGGAGGGCGTGGAAGTGCTCATGCCGTCCAGGCTGCGGGCACAATGGTCCGGTGAGCAGGTCCAAACCAGGCGCCACCGAGGGGTCCAAAACCGTCGACGCCCGCCCGCCCGGCGCCGCCGGCGGAGCGGACTTCCTCCAGCTCGACCTCACGGACGCCCCAGCCGGCGGACGCACCGAATGGCTCGCCGACCGGCTGCGCGCCGCGATCGCGGACGGCACCCTCCCGATCGGCAGCCGACTGCCCGCCGGCCGGGTGCTCGCCGCCGAACTCGGCGTCTCCCGGGGCCTGGTGACCGAGGCCTACCAGCGGCTCGCGGAGACGGGCCAGGTCGCCGGTCGGGGCCGCGCCGGCACCGTGGTCGTCGCCGCACCGCCCCCGCCGCCCGCCGCCGGCGCCGCCGAGGCCGCTCGCGGGGGGCCGGTGGACGCCCTGCGCGCCGTGTCCTGCCGCATCGACCTCTCGCCCGGCGTGCCCGACCTCACCGCCTTCCCCCGCACCGCCTGGCTCCAGGCCGAACGCCGGGTCCTGTCCGCCCTCACCCCCGCCGACTTCGGCTACGGCAACCCCCAGGGGGCGCCCGCCCTGCGGGAGGCCGTCGCCGGTTGGCTCGCCCGCAACCGGGGCGTCCGCGCGGACCCCGCCGAGGTCGTCGTGGTCGCCGGCGTCGCCCAGGCCCTGTGGCTGCTCGCACAGGTCCTGCCCGCACAGGGCGTGCGCCGGATCGCGGTGGAGGACCCCGGTTCGCTGGGCGCGCGCGGGCAGCTCGAACACGCCGGGCTGGACGTCGTCGGCGTACCGGTGGACGGGGCCGGGCTGGACGTGGCCGCGCTCCGCGCGAGCGGGGCCCCGGCGGTGCTGCTGACGCCCGCGCACCAGTTCCCGACCGGGGTCGTGCTCGACGGGGAGCGCCGCCGGGAACTGCTGGACTGGGCCGCGGCCGGGGGACTGGTCGTCGAGGACGACTACGACGCCGAGCACCGCTACGACCGCGCTCCCGTCCCCGCGCTGCGGGCCATGCTGCCCGAGGCCGTCGCCTACGCGGGCAGCGTCTCCAAGCTGCTCGCCCCCGCCCTGCGGCTGGGCTGGTTGCTGGTCCCGACCCGGCTGCGCGACGCGGTGGTCGCCGCCAAACGCCACGCCGACCTCGGCAACCCCGTCCTCGCGCAACTGGTCCTCGCCCGGCTGATGGAGTCCGGGGAACTGGAGCGCCACCTGCGCTTCGTCCGCCGCCGCCACCGCCGCCGCCGGGACGCGATGCTGCGGGCCGTCGCCGCCGAACTGCCCGGCGCCCGGGTCCACGGCGCGGCGGCGGGCCTGCACCTCATGGTCACCTTCGACGGCGCCCCCTTCGCGGACACGGACCTCGCGGCGACCGCCCTCGCCCTCGGGGTCAAGACCCACCCCCTGTCCTGGCACCGCATGCGCCCCGGACCGCCCGGTCTGATCCTCGGGTACGCCGCCGGCCCGGCGGGCGAGATCGAGGAGGGCGTCGCCCTGTTGGGCCGCGCCCTGCGCACCTGCGCCCGCGCGCAACGGAGTTGACAGCGCCGCGCCGGCTGCGTGTAATGGGCAACGGTGTCGCGTGGCGCCGGCCACAGAGCAGTGGGCCGGCCGGCGATCGGGCGAACACCCTTCCTTCAGGAGAACACCATGAGTTCTTCGCCCTCTTCTTCCCCGCACCGCGGTTGACGCGCGGCGGCGCCGGCGATCCGGCCCCGCCCCCGCACCGACCCCCTCGGCACCTCCGTCGTGCCCGTGCGTCGTCCTTCCCCCTTCCACACCCTTCGCCACCCGGGCCTCCCCCGCCCCGCCGCGCACGCCGCGCGCCTGCGCCACGCCGTGGCGGCGCCGTCGGCCGCCGACGGCGCGCACGGGCCCGCCCGGAGAGAGAGACCAACCGTGCCCACGTCCTTCAACCAGTCCGTCATCGAGGAGTTCCGTGCCCACCGGGGCAAGGTCGGCGGCCCCTTCGAGGGGTCCGACCTCCTCCTGCTGACCACCACCGGCGCCCGGTCCGGCGCCCGGACCACCACCCCCCTCGGCTACGTCCGTCACGCGGGCGCGCTGCTGGTCGTCGCCTCCAACCTCGGGGCGCCCCGCCACCCGGACTGGTACCACAACCTGCTCGCCCACCCCCTGGTCGAGGTGGAACTCGGCGAGGAGACCTTCGAGGCGCTCGCCGTCCCCACCGAGGGGGAGCGGCGCGAGGAACTCTTCGCCGAGGTGGTCCGCGCGGCCCCCGGCTACGCCGACTACCAGGCCCGTACCACCCGCGTCCTGCCCGTCGTCCGCCTGGAGCCCGCCGAACCCGACGGCTGGGAGCCGCCGGCCGAGGTGCGCGACCTCGCCGGGAAGCTGCTGGAGACCCACACCTGGCTGCGGGCCCAACTGCGCCACGTGAGCGCCGAGACCGAGGAACACTTCGCCGCCCGGGCCTCCCACACGGGGCCGGGGGAGCCGCCCGCGCCCGGCCTCGGCATCCAGATCCGCCAGCGCTGCCTGGCCTTCTGCCGCGCCCTGGAGTTCCACCACACCGCCGAGGACGCGCACCTGTTCCCCGGGATCGCCGTCCACCACCCGCACCTGGCGGACACGTTCGAGCGGCTGCGGGTCGAACACGCCGTCCTGGCCGGGATCCAGGACGAGCTGGTCGCCCTGCTGGACGGTCTCGCGATCGCCGACCCCGTCCGCTTCCGCGCGGAGCTGGAACGGATGACGGAGCGGCTCACGAGCCACCTCGACCACGAGGAGCGGACGCTGCTGCCGCTGCTGGCGGAGGTCCCCTGGCCACCGGTGGCGCCGCCCGCACGCGACTGACCGGGGCGCGGGCGGCGGGGCGGTCCACGGGGCGGTCCGCAAAGCGGTCCACGGGGCGGTCCGCAGGGCCGGCCGCGGGCCCGGTCGCGGGCCTGGCCCGGCCGTTTCGGCGGGCGCGGAAAGTTTTTCGAAATCGGCGGCAACCGATCGGGGACTCGCGCGTCGTGCGGGGGTGAAGGGCGGGACACACACGCCCTCGTACCGACCGACCCGACCGTGGAGAACCACCGTGAAGAACCTGAAGCGCCTTCCCCTGTCCGCCCACCGGGCGGCCGTCGTCGCCGCGGCCGCCGGCGTGGCCGTCGCGCTCGGCGGGCCGGCCTTCGCCGCGCAGGGGACCTCGCCCGTGCCGACCGCGCCCGCCTCCGCGACCCCGAGCGCCGCTCCCAGCGCGGTCCCGACGAGCCCGGCCGGCAGCGCCACCCCGAGCCCGGCCCCGACCTCGGGTACCGGCAAGCCGAGCCCGGTCCCGACCGCCCCGGGCGGCACCGCCACCCCGAGCCCGGCCCCGACCGGCCCGGCGGGTGCCAAGCCGACCCCGTCGGCGTCCCACCCGGCGGGCGCGACCCCGACCGCCGAGCCCTCCGCCCCGGCCGGAACGGAACTCGCGCATACTGGCTCTTCCGCCACGACCATCGCACTGGGCACCGGCGCCGCCGGCCTCATCGCCGTCGGCGCGGGCGCCCTGTACACCGTGCGGCGCCGCACCAGCAGCTGAGGACCTCCGTGCTCGACCTCGCACCAGCCTCCGGCCCCCTCATGCCCGGGTTCTCCCGGGCGTGGCGGGGCCTTCGGTGGTGGTTCGCGCGCCGGGACCGGTCGGCCACGCCGACGGGTCCCGGCCCGTACGCGTACACCCACGACCGAGACCGTGACCGCACGACCGCCGGCGGGGGCGCCAGCGCGCCGCCGACCGCCGGCGCACCCACGGTCAGCGAGCTGTACCACGCGCACCGCCTGGGCATGGTCCGCCTGGCGGTGCTCCTCGTCGACGACCTGGCCACCGCCGAGGACGTGGTGCAGGACGCCTTCACCGCGCTGTACCGCCGCCACGGGGAACGGATCGCGGAGGTGGACAACGCGCTCGGCTACCTGCGCACCGCCGTCGTCAACACCTCCCGTTCCGTTCTGCGGCGCCGGCGCACCGCACGCGCCTGGATCCCGCCGCGCACGGCGGACGTCCCCTCCGCCGAGGCCGCGGTCGTCCTGGGGGAGGCGCACCGCGAAGTGCTGGCGGCGTTGGGCGCGTTGACCCCGCGCCGCCGCCAGGTCCTGGTGCTGCGGTACTGGGCCGACATGAGCGAGGCGGAGATCGCCGAGACGCTCGGCATCAGCCGGGGCGCCGTGAAGTCGAACGCCAGCCGTGCCCTGGACGCGCTGGAGAAGATTCTGGAGGGACGGGTATGACCGGATCTACGGGTACGCCGCCGGGCGGCGACCGCCCCGTGGAGCGGCTCCTGCGCGACGCCCTCTCCGCCCGGGCGGACGAGATCACGGTCCGCGTGCTGCGCCCGGCGGACCCGCCGGGCCCGCACCTGCGACGGCTGTCCGTGCGGGCCCTGTGGCGGCGTCGCTCGACGTGGGCGCTGGCCGGGTTGTCCGGGCTGGCCGCGGCGGCCGTGGCCGGCTACCTCTTCCTCGGTTCCGGTCCGGTCGGCGAGCGGCACGAGCCGCCCGCCACCCCGCCGGAGCTGACCTCGCCCACCCCGTCGCCGAGCCGTCCGTCCGGCACCCCGTCGCCGAGTCCGTCCGCGGTGCCGTCGCCGCCGCCGACCCGGCCCGGTTCCTCCCTCGGGCCGACGCCCCGGCTCTCGACCGCCGGGGCCACGCCGTCCGCGGCGCCGCCCGCCACCCGGGCGGGCGCGTTCTCCTCGGCGACCCCGACCCCGCCGCCGCCCGCGGGCGGGGCGAGGACGACGACGCCCGTCCCCTCGGCGTCGCCGCCGGCCGCCCCGAAGGGGTAGCGCCGCGGGGTCCTTGACCGGGGGCGGTACCGCCCCCGGTCAAGGACCCCGCGGGTCTCAGACGTGGGCGGGGCGGGAGTTCTCGACCGCCGCGACCAGGGGTGCGAGCTGCGGGTTCAGGGCGGCCTCGTCCAGCGCCTCGCGCAGGGCCGCGTCGTTCGTGGGGCGGGCCTCGGCCAGCAGGGCCAGGCCCGCCTCGCTCACGTCGGTGTAGATGCCCCGACGGTCCGTGTCGCACAGGTACCGGTTCAGCAGTCCGCGGTCCTCCAGCCGGGTCACCAGCCGCGTCGTCGCGCTCTGGCTGAGCACCACCGAGTCCGCGACCTGGTGCATCCGCAGGTGGCCGCCGACGCCGGAGTGCTGCCGGCTGAGCACGTCGAGCAGGGAGTACTCGCGCACGCTCAGGCCGTGCCCGCTCTGCAAGGCCCGTTCGATGTGGGCCTCGATGCGGCCGTGGAGGAGGGAAAGGGCGCACCAGCCCTGGGCGAGTGCGGTCAGGGCGCCGTCCGTGGCCGTCATGGGCTCCTCCGTGTTCGTAGATCGTCGTACCGCCAGGATAGGTCACGCGCGAAATAGTCGGCGTTTGCAAATATCCCGCGTCTGCAATTAATGTGGACGCAGGCAATCGGCGAGCGCCACAGTGCGCCGTCCGCCCGGTTCTCCCCACCTCCCCCTCCTCGCCCCCGCACCTCTGAAGGGCTGCTCCGTCATGCCTCTCGCGCTCCTCGCCCTCGCCATCGGGGCCTTCGGGATCGGCACCACCGAATTCGTGATCATGGGCCTGCTCCCCGAGGTCGCCGCCGACTACGGCGTCACCATCCCCACCGCGGGCCTGCTCGTCACCGGCTACGCCCTCGGCGTGGTCCTCGGCGCCCCGCTCATGACCGTCCTCGGCACCCGCGTCCCGCGCAAGCGCATGTTGATGCTCCTCATGGGCCTGTTCGTCGTCGGCAACGTGCTCTCCGCCCTGGCCCCCGCCCTCGGCGTGATGCTCGCCGGCCGGGTCGTCGCCTCCCTCGCGCACGGCGCCTTCTTCGGCATCGGCTCCGTCGTCGCCGCCGGCCTCGTGGCCCCCGAGAAGAAGGCCGGCGCCATCGCCATGATGTTCACCGGCCTGACCGTGGCCAACGTCGTCGGCGTGCCGCTCGGCACCCTCGTCGGCCAGCACCTCGGCTGGCGCGTCACCTTCCTGATCGTCGCCGCCCTCGGCGTCGTCGGCCTGCTCGGCATCGCCCGGCTCGTCCCCGACCTGCCCCGCCCCGAAGGGGTGCGGATCCGCCACGAGCTGGCCGCCTTCCGCAACGTCCAGGTGCTGCTGGCCATGGCCATGACCGTCCTCGGCTTCGGCGGCGTCTTCGCGGCCATCACGTACATCACCCCGATGCTCACGAACGTCGCCGGCTTCGCCGACACCTCCGTCACCTGGCTGCTCGTCCTCTTCGGCCTCGGCATGGTCGCGGGCAACCTGATCGGAGGCCGGTTCGCCGACCGCGCCCTGATGCCGATGCTCTACGTCTCCCTGGGCGCCCTCGCCGTCGTCCTGGCCCTGTTCACCCTCACCGCCCACAGCAAGACCGGCGCCGCCGTCACCGTCACGCTCATCGGCGCCCTCGGCTTCGCCACCGTCCCGCCGCTCCAGAAGCGGGTCCTCGACCAGGCCGCCGGCGCCCCCACCCTGGCCTCCGCCGTCAACATCGGCGCCTTCAACCTGGGCAACGCCCTCGCCGCCTGGCTCGGCGGCCTCGTGATCGCCGCCGGACTGGGCTGGACCGCCCCGAACTGGGTCGGCGCCGCCCTCGCCGCCTCCGCGCTCGTCCTCGCCGTCGTCTCCGGGGCCCTGGAGCGGCGTACGGGCCGGCGCGCGCCGGACGCGGGCCGCCTCGTGGCGACGGGCGCCCCCGCCTCCCCGGCCACCCCCGTTACCGCCATCCGTTCCTGACCTCCCCCTCTCGCCACACCCACATCCACCCCCACACCCCACACAGATCCACAGGAGTAACCGTGAGCACCACCCGTACCGCCGTCGCCCCGCTGACCACCGAGGACGCCGAACTGCTCGTCGGCGCCGCCCACGCCGCCGCCGAGGAGGCCGGGGCCACCGTCAGCGTCTCCGTCCTCGACGCGGGCGGCCACCCGCTGGCCTTCCGCCGCGACGACCGGGCCGTGCTGATCTCCGGCGAGACCGCCACCCGCAAGGCCTTCACCGCCCTCCAGCTCGACGCCCCCACGGCCGACCTCGTCGACGCCGTCCGGCCCGACGGCCCCTTCCACACCCTGCCCACGGCCCTGGACCGGCCGCTGCTGTTCATCGCGGGCGGTCTGCCCGTCCACCGCGACGGCCGTCTGATCGGGGCCGTCGGCGTCGGTGGCGGCGCGCCCGAGCAGGACCACGCCTTCGCGACCGCGGCCCTGGAGACCCTGGCCGCGCTGCGCTGACCCGCGCCCGCCGACCCCTTCCGGTCGCGCGCCCGTGTCCCCCGTGCCAGGTTGGTACGGGGGACACGGATGCACCATGAGGACGGCGACCGGGCGGATACGCGGGCGGGCCATCGCGACGGCAGTGGCCGCCGCCGTGGTCACCCTCGCCGTACCCTCCTGCTCCGCCGGCGCCCAGGACACCCGGGACACCCGGGACACCCGGGGCGCCCCCACCACCTCCCCGCCCGCCGACCCCGGCGGCCCCACCCCGACCGCGACCCCGCCGCCCTCCGCGCCGTCGACGTACGCGCTGTCCAGCGCCCCGCGCACCGTCCCGGCCGTACGGGAACACGAGCCCGCCCGGGGCCCCGGCTGGAAACCGGCACCGGCCGCGCGGGTCCTCGTGGCACCCGCGAACAGCGCGGCCCTGGCCGACGAGGGGAAGCTGCTCGCCGGTGAGCTGCGGATGGGCTACGCCGAGTCGAACGACGCCCGGCCCGGGGACGTGAGCCTCGCCCTCGGCGCCCGCGGCTCGGGACCGGCGGAGTCCTACACCCTCACGGTCGGGGGCGGCCGGGTCACGATCACCGCCCCCGACGAGGCGGGCGTCTTCTACGGCACCCGGACCCTCAAGCAGGCGGTGCGGGGGGCCGGCTCGGCCCCCGAGGGCACCGTCCGCGACGCCCCGGCCAAACCCCAGCGCGGACTCAACCTCGACATCGCCCGCAAGCACTTCACCGCCGAGTGGATCCAGGCCCGGATGCGCGAGATGGCGGACATGAAGCTCAACCAGCTCGGCCTGCACTTCTCCGACGACCAGGCCTTCCGGATCCAGTCCGACAGCCACCCGGAGATCGTGTCCACCCCGCACCTGACCAAGGCGGAGGTGCGCGGGATCACCGCCCTCGCGGCGCGGCTCCACATCGCGGTCGTCCCCGAGATCGACTCGCCCGGACACCTCGGTGCCGTCCTGCGCGCCCACCCGGACCTGCAACTGCGCGACGTCGGGGGCCGGGCGGTCAAGGGCGCCGTGGACATATCCAACCCGGCCGCGGCCAAGCTCGTCGACGAACTGCTGCGCGAGTACCTGCCGCTCTTCCCCGCCGGAGCCTGGCACCTGGGGGCCGACGAGTACCAGGCCCTGGTCGTGCGCGACCCGCAGGCCTCCTTCCCGCAACTCGCCGCCGCGGCCCGGGCCCGCTACGGGGCGGGCGCGAAGGTCCAGGACCTGGCGACGGGCTGGCTCGACGACCGCGCGGCCGTGGTCCGTCCCTCGGGCAAGGCCCTCAAGGCGTGGAACGACGGCTTCTTCGCCGGGGGAGTGGCCAAGGCCGCCCCGGACCTCCAGGTCGAGTACTGGACGGGCAAGGAGATCGGGGCACGGCCCCCGCTCGCCTACCTGGACGAGGGCCGCAAGGTGGTCAACCTCAACGACGAGTACCTCTACTACGTCCTCGGCGAGCCCAACGCGTTCACGTACCCGACCGGCAAGCGGATCTACGAGCAGTGGACCCCGCTCGTCCTGCGCGGCACGACCGCCGTCCCGGCCCGCTACGACCCGCAGGTCCTCGGCGCCCGGCTCGCCGTCTGGTGCGACCTCGCCGGGGCCCAGACCCCCGCGCAGGTGGCGGCGGGCATCAGGCTCCCGCTGGCCGCCCTCGCGCAGAAGACCTGGGACCCGCGTCCCCCGCAGGCGCCCTGGGCGGACTTCAGCGCCCTCGCCGGGCGCCTGGGGGGATGAGGACCGGGGCCGACCGCTTCCGACCGGGTCCCGGCGGGGCTACCAGATCGAGGCGACCCACTCCGGGTGGTCGATGAACGGGTTCCGGTTGTGCTGGTAGGTGTCGAATATGACCTGGTTGCGGCGCTGCTCGAAGGCGTCCGGCGGGTCCTGCTGGTGCCACTGCTTCAGGACGCTGATCCGGCCCATCGCCGGGGCGCTGCCGTTGTTGACCTTGTCGTTCATCTCCAGGTTGGCGAAGCCGTCACCGCCGTCGTAACGCACCGCCATGTAGAGCAGCATGCGCGCGACGTCGCCCTTGACCGCGTCGCGGGGCTCGAAGGAATCGCCGTCCGTGAAGCTGCCGGGAGCCTCGGAGACGGGGCTGCCGCCCTTGTCGAAGTCCTTGTTGCCGCGGGTGCTGTTGACCGTCACGTCCTCGGGGCGCAGGTGGTGCAGGTCGGTGCCCGGGCCGGTGGCGGTGCCGAAGTCGCCGTGGCTCTTGGCCCAGACGTGCTCGCGGTTCCAGTCGTTGGCCCCGCCGCCGTTGGTGGACTTGGACTGGGAGCGGCCGGAGTAGAGCAGGATGACGTTGTTCGGGTTGGCCGGGTCCTGGTCGGTGACCTTCAGCGCGTTCCACACGCCGTCGTAGTTCACCTTGGACTGGGTCTTGATGATGGAGTGCAGGGCCGTCTTCAGCGCGGCGCCGGTCTTGCCCTCGGCGGCGGCGTAGTACGCGTCCACGCTCGCGGCCGAGGGGCCGGACGGGGCTGACGGCGCGGACGCGGGGGCCGGGGCGGCGACGTCGGCGTGGGGATGCGCCGTCTCCCGCTGGCCCGCCGAGGCGGTGGCCGGCAGGACCAGGAGCGCGCCGGCGGCGAGGGCTGCCGCCCAGGAGGATTTACCGGGGATTCTCATGGTGTGGGGGACCTCTTCGTATGCACCGTGCCCGCCATGGCAGTTGGCGGGGTGTCAGGTGGCAGTGCGAGGGTCACATTGTCATGTGCCGAACAGGTAAAGGCCATGTGTCGGCACGCGGACCACGGCGTTTGCCGTCCGTTGGGTCTGGGCACGGTTGCGGTGGCCTCGGCGGGGCCGGGCCCACCGTGATGAACAGCCTTGTCTGGAGCAGCCCATGGCAGTGAAGATCCTCATCGTGACCGGCGACGCGGCCGAGTCGCTGGAGGTGCTCTACCCCTACCAGCGCCTGCGGGAGGAGGGGTACGAGGTCCACATCGCCGCGCCCTCGCGCAAGAAACTGCGGTTCGTGGTGCACGACTTCGAGGAGGGCTTCGACACCTACACGGAGAAGCCCGGCTACACCTGGCCCGCGGACCTCGCCTTCGCCGAGGTCGTTCCCGAGGAGTACGCGGCCGTCGTGGTCCCGGGCGGACGCGCGCCCGAGTACCTGCGCAACGATCCCGAGGTGCGGCGGATCCTGGCGTCGTTCGCCGGCGCCGACAAGCCCATCGCGCAGATCTGCCACGGCCCGCTGATCACCGCCGCGAGCGGGGCCCTGGAGGGGCGTCGGGTCACGGCGTACCCGGCGCTGGAGCCGGACATGAAGGCCGCGGGGGCCGCGTTCGAGGACTCCGAGGCGGTGGTCGACGGCACCCTGGTCTCGGCCCGGGCCTGGCCCGACCACTCCGCCTGGATGCGGGAGTTCCTGACCGTGCTGCGCGGCAAGGCCCCGACGGCGTAGGGGCGCGGCCGGGCGCCCGGCCGAAGCGGGCCCGGGCGCTCGGCCGAAGCGGGCCCGGGCGCCGGACGCGGCGGCGGGCCCGCGGGGTCGACGTCCCGCGTTCGGACGTCGACCGGCGGGCTCCGCCGCGCGGTTCGTCAGCCGCTGGTCGTGACCTGCGGCGCCGGCTCGTACTTGTAGTTGGCCGGGCCGAAGTTCTTCTTCACGGCCGCTTCCCAGGAGCCGTCGGCGACCATCTTGGTCAGGGCCGTGTTGATCTTCCGCTGGAGATCGCCGTCGCCCTTCTTCAGGCCGATGCCGTAGTTCTCGTTGCTCAGGTTCAGTCCGACCAGCTTGAACTTGCCCTCGTTGCCCTTCCTGGCCGCGTACCCCGCCAGGATGGAGTTGTCGGTGGTCATGGCGTCGACCAGGTTGTCCTGGAGGGCGACCAGGCACTCCGAGTAGCCGCCCAGCTCCAGCACGCTCGCCTTCGGCGCGAGGTTCTTGCGGACGTTCTCGGCGGAGGTGGAGCCGGTCACCGAGCACAGCCGCTTGGTGTTGAGGTCCTCGGCCTTGGTGATCGAGGCGTCGTCGGCCCGGACCAGCAGGTCCTGGTGGGCGATGAAGTAGGGGCCGGCGAAGTCGACCTTCTCGCGACGCTTGTCGTTGATCGTATAACTGGCGGCGACGAACTCGACCTCGTTGTACTGGATCAGCAGTTCCCGGTCGGAGCTGTAGACCTGCTTGAACTCGATCTCGTTCGGCTTGTAGCCGAGCTCCTTGCCGATGTACCTGGCCACGTCGACGTCGAAACCGGTGAAGGTGCCGTCGCTCTCGCGCATGCCGATGCCCGGCTGGTCGAACTTGATGCCGACGGAGAGGGGCTCCTTCGGGGCTTCGCCAGCACAGCCGGAGGCGGTGGCGGCGAGGGCGATCACTGCGGCGACCGCACCGGCCTTGGGAACCTTCATGCTGCACTCTTTCCTCGGGAACGCGTAACCACGTGGGGGTGCGCGGGAACGGGGCACGTGCGTCGCCGATCGGGCGTGAAGGCACGTGTACGAGGAAGCTAGGAAGCCGACGGGAGCGGCGTCACTAGATCTGAGTAAAACTTGAGGATAACGATCCGGTTCAGTCGAAGGATCTTCGGTCGACGCGGAGCGTCACGGGAGAAGGGTCGCGGGCACCCTCCGCGGGGTGGGCGGACGCGGCGCCCGCCGGGCCGCTCAGCCACCCTCGGCGGAGAAGTGCTGGTAGTCGGGCGGGCTCCAGCGACCGCCCCAGTACCAGCCCTCCTCCCGGAAGGCCCGGGTCACGACCCCGTCCGGGGTGATCATCCCGGGGCGGACCCGCTCGCGGTCGAGGTGGGAGCGGCCGTTCGGGGGATGGCTGGTGCCCCGGACGTCGACGTACGGGTTCTCGACCGGGTTGATGTCGACCGCGTCGCCCCAGGCGTGCCGCGAGCGCCGGCCCGGGTCGCCGGTGACCTGCCGGCAGTTGAAGGCGGAGGTGTTGTCGTCCGCCATCGCCGCGAGGTCGTCGCCTCCGTACGCGGCCGTCACCCGCATGCGACGGATCGGGAAGCCCTCGGCGAAGGCCTTCCCGAAGACCCGCAGCACCGGGGCGACCACCTCCTCGCGCACCACCAGCTCGCCCCGGTGCACCGCGCCGTCGAAGCCCCAGTGGTTCATCGTCACGAGCCTGAGCCGCTCCGGCGCCACCGGGCACCCGGCGCGGTGGGTCGCGCCCAGTTTGTCCGGGGGGACGGCCGTGACGTGGGCCGACAGGGTCTTCACGGCGGGCCGGGGGGCGACCTGGGCGCGGAGGGCGGACTGCGGGGTCGTGGTCGTGCAGGACGACGCGGTCGCGCACAGGACGGCGGTGAGGACGACGCGTACCAGGCGATGGCTCACGGATCCACCGTAGGCACGGCCCCGACCCCCCGCCGGCGGGGAGGCGGGCGGGTCGCGACCGCGTCGCCCCCGCCGGCGCGGGCCGCCGACCGCGCCGGCGCTCAAACTGGTGATCGATTCCGGGGCGTCGGGCCGCTATGATCGCCGCAGCAAGGCCGTAGCGCAGAGGTCGTCGCGCCCGAGCATCGAGCTGGAGGACGTCGGTTCGAATCCGACCGGTCTTGCCCTGACCGCCCGTCGCCACCAGCCGTACCGGTGCCCCGTCCCACCGCTGCGGCTCCGTCCACGTCGTTGACGTCGTTGTGATCGCCGGACACCGGCGAGGAACCGGTGAAGTGGTGATGACACGGCCGACGCCCGTACGGTGCCCCGCGATCGAGCACCCCGACCTGCCGCTCGCCGACCCGGCCGACCTCGCCCCGCTCCTCGCGCGCCTCGCGCGGGACCTGCCCCTCGAAGCCGACGAGACCTTCCCGCTCGGCACCCTGCGCCCCGACGGCCGGCTCGACCTGTGCAAGCAGGGACTCGGCCCGGCGGGCGCCGCCCGCCTGCTGCCCGTCGCCGTCGCCTCCCCGCACGCCGCGCACCTGCTCCTCGGCACCAACGCCCTGACGGACGAAGGCGCGCGCACCCTGGCCGACGCGCTCGCGGCCGAGGACTCCCACGGGATCCACACCCTCTACCTCGGCTGCAACCGCATCGGCGCCGACGGGGTCCTCGCCCTGGCCGCCGCCCTCGCCGAGGACACCACCGTCCGCGCCCTGTGGCTCAAGCGCAACCCCCTCTTCGAGGACGGCGCCCGCACCCTCGCGGCCCTCCTGCGCCGCAACACCGCGCTGCGCACCCTCGACCTGGTCAACACCGGCATCGGCGCCGACGGCGTACGCCTGCTCCTCGACGCCCTCCTGACCCGCGAGGCACCCCTGGAGCGGATCTTCCTCGGCGGGAACGGCCTCACCCCCGAGGCCGCCCCGCTGCTCGCCGCCCTCGTCCGCGACGCGGGGGTCCGCGAGCTGTACGCCCCCGCCAACCACCTCGGCGACGAGGGCGTCGCCGTCCTCGCCGAGGCGGCCGCCGCGGCGGGACCCGAGCGCCCGGTCCGACTCGGCCTCGGCGGCAACGGCATCGGCCCCGCCGGCGCCCGCGCCCTGGCCGAAGCGCTCGGCGGCATCGAAGCCCTCGACCTCGGCCGGGCCCCGTCCGAGCGCAGCCTCGGCTCCGTCGGCAACGACACCGGCGACGAAGGGGCGTACGCCCTGGCCGCCGCACTCCCCGGCAGCCCGCTGCGCCGCCTCGAACTGAGCCACACCGGCCTCACCGGGCGCGGCGCCAAGAGCCTGTTGGCCGCGCTGCCCGACGACTGCCCCCTGGAGCACGTGGGCCTCGGCCCCGGACTGCCCCGCCGGGTGAAGCGCTCCTTCACCGAACGCCTGCGCCCCGCCCGTGCCTCCCACCCCGACCTGCGAGCCATCGGGAGCGTGTACCGGTGACGCGTCGCCCCGTCCCGCCCGGCACCCCCTCGTCCGAGGAACTCGGCAGCCGGCGCCGCGTGCGCCGCTACGCCGTACCCGGCTGGATGATCGAAGCGGCCGGCGCGCACCGGGAGGCCGGGGACTGGCGCGCCGCCTGCGCGGCCGCCGCCGTGGACGCGGCCCTGGAACCGGCCGCCCTCGCCGCCCGCCACGGGCGCGCCGTCGCCGACGCGGTCCTGGAGGACCTGCGCCACCTCGCCCCCGACCTGCTGCGCTGGCACCTGCCCCGGGTCCTGGGCGGACGTACGACCCTGGTCCCGGACCAGCGGATCCTGCTCGCCCACTACGGGCCTGCCGGCGGCCCGGGCCGCCCGGGCCGGGGCGTACCGTCCCTGCACGTGCGCACCTACGGCATGGTGGACGGCCCCCAGCGGCTGCGGCTGGAGTGCGGCCCCTTCGTCCCCGTCCCCGACGCCAACCCCTACGCCCGCGTGACCACCGTGGACTGGAGCACCGCCCGGCACCTGTGGGACGTCCGCCACGCGCCCGACCTGCGCACCCGCGCCGCGGGCGGCGGCGCGGACCGGCTGCCCTTCTTCGCCCCCGACGGGACCCCGCTCCCCGCCGACGCCCTGGCCACCCGCGACCCCGGCCCCGGGGACCCGGCCGCCAGGACCGAGTGGATCGCGGTCCTCCAGTCCCGCGCCGGCTCCCGCGCCCACCTCGTGGAGGCCTTCGCCGCGGCCGGGATCGAGGCCGACCTGGACAAGCCCGCGGACGAGTGGCGCTCGTACGGCGTCGTGCACCTGGAGGACGCGCTCGCCTCGGGCCACGTGGACCTGTCCCGCCTGGCCCACGAGACGCGCCTGCTCGCCGCGGCCGGTCTGGGCGACCGGTTCCGCCTCGCCCCGGACTGGCGCGACGGACTGCTCGTGGAGGTCACCGGACCCGGCGAGGGAGACACGGTGCGCGTTCGCACCGCCCGATCCGACGAGCTGCGCGCGCTCGCGCCGCTGCCCGAGCACGCCTGGCGTCCGCTGCCCGACCTCCAGCTGGTGCGGGCCGGCCGCGTCGCCCCCACCGAGCTGCACCCGCTCGTCGCCGCCTCCCTCTTCCCGGGTTCCGGCCCCGCCACGGGGCCGGCGGGCCCCACCGCGCCCCGGCCCGTCCGGGTGCGCTGCCTCGGCGTCTGGCACGAGGTACGGGTCCGGGCCGACGGCCTCGCCATCCCGCACACCGACGAGGAGCGGCGGCGCGAGCGCGCCCTGCGGGCCTTCGGCGGGGTCGTCGCCGGCTGCTTCGCCGCCGAGCGGGCCTGGACCTCGGGCGAGGGCAGGCTGCCGCGCGCCCTGCGCGAGGAGCGGCAGGACCTGTTCGAGCGCGTCCAGCACGGCGACGCCCCCGGCGTGATGGCCCTGCTGGACGCGGGCGTCGACCCGCGCGTGCGCAACGGACGCGGCCAGGGCCTGTTGCACGTCCTGTACCTCCTCGACCACGAGGAACTGCTGCCCAGGCTGCTGGGGGCCGGCCTCGGCCTGGAGGACCACGACCGCGCCGGCCGCACCCCGCTGCTGTCCGCCGTCCACCACGGCGGCGCCCCCGCCCTGGTCCGCGCGCTGATCGACGCAGGCGCCCGCGTCGACGTCACCGACGAGGAGGGCCTCAGCCTGCCCCAGATCGCCCGCCGCTACCGGCGCACCGATCTGGCCTTCCTGCGGGAGCTGGTGGAGGCCGGGCACCCGGACATCGGATCCCCCGACTTCGACGAGTACATGGACGAACGAGACGACGAGTACCGGCGCGAGAACGAGAGCGACGGCCACGAACCGGAACCGGAGGAGGAGCTGTGGGAGGAGGGCTGACGGGCACCACGACGGCGGGAGCCGCGGGGCCGGCGGGGGCGCTGGCCGCCGCCGACGCCCTCAACGCCCGCCTGGGCGAAACCCGTACCGAACCGGCCGAGAACCCCCGACTGGAGGCTCTGGCGCTCGCGGTGACGGCCAATCAGCCCGTCCTGCTCTGGGGCGAGCCCGGCATCGGCAAGTCCGCCGGGATGGAGCGGCTCGCCGCCGCCCTCGGCGTCGGACTGGAGACGGTGATCGCCAGCGTCCACGAGCCCTCCGACTTCGCGGGGCTCCCCGTCGTCGGCGACGACCCGGCCACGACCGGCGTCCCCATGGCCCCGCCGGACTGGGCGGTGCGCCTGGCCCGCACCGGGCACGGACTGCTGTTCTTCGACGAACTGTCCTCCGCCCCGCCCGCCGTCCAGGCCGCCCTGCTGCGCGTGGTCCTCGAACGACGCGTCGGCAGCCTCGAACTGCCCGCCTCCGTACGCATCATCGCGGCGGCCAACCCGCCGTCGAGCGCGGCCGACGGCTGGCACCTCAGCCCGCCGCTCGCCAACCGCTTCGTCCACCTCGAATGGACGCACGACCCGCGCACGGTCGCCCGCGGCATGGCCGGGACCTGGCCCGAGGTCGCCCTGCCCACCGTCGACCCGCGCCGCGCCGCCGGCGCCGCCGCCCGCGCCCGGGGCGTGGTCTCCGGCTTCCTCTCCGCCCGCCCCGGCCTGGTCCACCACCTGCCGAACGACGCCGAGGGGCGCGGCCGGGCCTGGCCCTCCCCGCGCACCTGGGAGATGGCGCTGCGCCTGCTGGCCACCGGTTACGCCGCCGGCGCGAGCGGCGAGGCCCTGTCCGCCGCCCTCACCGGGGCCGTCGGCGACGGAGCGGGCCTGGAGCTGCTCACCTACCTGGAGCACCTCGACCTGCCCGACCCCGAGAAGGTGCTGGCCGACCCGGACGCCTTCGCCCTGCCCACGCGCGGCGACCGTCAACTGGCCTTCCTCATCGCGGTGGTGGCCGCCGTCCAGGCCGACCCGACGCGCTCCCGGTGGGAGGCCGGCTGGGTGGTCCTCGCCAAGGCCGTCGACGCGGGCGTACCGGACGTGGCCGCACGGGCCGCCGCCGACCTCGCCGCGCTGCGCGAACCGGCCTGGGCGGTTCCCGCGGGCATCGACGCGTTCGTCGAAATCCTGAGTCTGGCCGGGTCCCTGCCCGGCCCCCGCTGAGGGACCGGACGCCGTGCCGGGCGACGAACCGCCCCCCGCCCTCGACCGGGCCAAGCTGCTCGCCGCCCGCTACGCGGCGGCCGAGGCCCGCCCGTACCTGGCCTCGGCCCTGTACGCGCTCACCGTGGTGCCCTCCCCGGGCCCCGGCGGCGTGGGGACCATGGGCGTCGACCGGCACTGGCGCTGCTACGTCTCGCCGGCGTTCGTCGCCCGCACCCCGGTCGCCGAGCTCGGCGGGGTGTGGATCCACGAGGTCGCGCACCTGCTGCGCGACCACCACACCCGCGCCGACCGCCTCCCGGCGGCCGACCAGGGCGATCCGGTCCGCGTCAACATCGCCCAGGACTGCGAGATCAACGACGACCTCCTGGCCGACGGACTGGCGCTGCCCGCCGGCCGGATGGAGCCGCGCCTGTTCGGCCTGCCCGCGGGCGGCCTGTTCGAGGGCTACCTCCCGGCCGTCCCCCGTACCCCGCCGCACGGCGTCGACTGCGGGTCGGGCGCCCACGGGATCGCCGCCCCGTGGGAGCTCGGCGACGGCGCGCCCGGGGACCGGAGCGGGGATCCCGCGCGGCTGGGACCCGCGGAGGCGCAGGCCCTGCGCCGGCAGACCGCCCAGGCGATGCGGGCCCACCGGCGCGCCCGGGGCGCCCTCCCGGCCGGCTGGCTGCGCTGGGCGGACGAGGTGCTGGAGCCCGTCGTCGACTGGCGCCGCGCGCTGTCCGGGGCGGTGCGGGAGGCCGCCGCCTGGTCCGCCGGCGCGGTCGACTACACCTACCGGCGCCCCTCGCGCCGTACCCCCGCCCTGGGCGGCCGGGTGGTGCTGCCGAGCCTGCGCAGGCCGCTGCCGCGGGTCGCGATCGTCGTCGACACCTCCGGGTCCATGGGCGAGGCCGAACTGGCGGCGGCGCTGGGCGAGGTGACCGGCGTCCTGCGCGAGGTCGGGGTACGGGGCAACCGGGTCGCGGTGCTGGCCTGCGACGCCGACGTACGGGCCGTGAGGCGGGTGACCAGCGCCGCGGAGGTTCACCTCGCCGGGGGCGGCGGCACCGACATGCGCGTGGGCATCGCCGCGGCGTCGGCCGTCCCCGACCGGCCGAACATCGTGGTCGTGCTGACCGACGGGCACACGCCCTGGCCGGACGAGCCCGCCTCCTGCCGCCTGATCGCCGCCCTGATCGGGGCGGACGCCCCGGCGCCGCCGGCGTGGGTGGAGACCGTGCGCGTGACCCCCGGTGCGTGATGCCCGGTGCGTGATGCCCGGCGCGTGCGCGCGGCGCGGGTCCGGCCCCCGGCCGGCGGAGCGGCGTACGGGCCGGCCGGGAACGTACGGTGATCCGCCCGCCCGTCCCGGGGTCGTGACAGCATGGCCGGGCGACGCGGTCGGAACCGGCCGCGGTGGAGGGGGAGTTCGGTGAGTGGAGTACGCAAGGGCCTGACCAGGGTGGAGATCGCTTTGCGCTGGGACCCCAGCGCGGCCGGCGAGCCCCCGCACGACCTGGACCTCGTCGCGGCGGTGTACGCGAGCGCCGACCCGCACGGCGAGCCCGTCCACCTCGTGCACTTCGGCAGCCGGTCCCCGGACGGCACCATCACCCTGAGCCGGGACAGCCGGACCGGGCAGGGCTTCGGCTTCGACGAGGTGATGGTGATCGAGCTGGACCGGATGGCGTCCGGGGCGGGCCGGGTCGTCGTCGGCGTGGTGATACAGGACGCGGGGGCCGGCGGCCCGGCGCCGCGGCGCAAGCCGTTCGCGGCCGTGCCCGGCACGGGGTTGCGCGTCCGCGCCGGCTACGAGGACCTCGCGACGACGGACTTCGCCGAGGTGGCGGACGCCACGGCGGCCACCGTCGCCGAGTTCACGCGCGAGGACTCGGGCGGCTGGACGCTGGAGGAGGCGCGCCCCCGGGGATTCGAGGCGGACGCGCACGAGTTCACCCGGGTCATGGGCGCCGCCCGCGCCTGATCCCGGGACCGGTCTCGGGGGCGGCTCCCCGGGGAGGAAGCCGTCCGGACCGGGTGGCGGTCACCCTGCTCGGGAGTGACCGCCACCCCGTCCGGTGGCGCGCTGCCGCCGTCCCCACGAGGCAGCGCGAGCGGGTCGCCGTCCGGTCATCGTGGACGGCGGCCCACCGGTTCAGGTGGCCCGTACGGCCTCGGGCGTGATCCCGAGGGCGGGCAACAGGGCCACGTCGACGAACCTGACCAGGTAGTCGGTGTCCGCGTAGCGGCCCTCCAGCACGGGGCGGATCCGTAGGACGCCCATCAGCTGCGCCGGGAGGAACTCCACCGCCGGATGGTCCGCGGTGATCTCACCCCGGGCCACGGCCCGCGCCACGATCGCGGCGAACGCGGTCAGTTCGGGCTCCACCAGCGCCTCGCGGAGCGCGCCCTGGAGTTCCTCGTCACTGAGCACCGCGTGCCCGAGGGCCTGCGTCAGCCGGGTGTCGCGCCCCGAGGTGCAGGCCGCGATCCGGGCCGCCTCCCGCAGGTCGCCCACGAGGCTGCCGGTGTCCACGTCGGCCAGCGAACGATCGCTGCGGCTCGCGCGCAGGGCCGCCGCGAC
Organism: Streptomyces sp. NPDC103540; assembly: GCF_055584445.1. Lineage (NCBI taxonomy): Bacteria > Bacillati > Actinomycetota > Actinomycetes > Kitasatosporales > Streptomycetaceae > Streptomyces > Streptomyces sp. NPDC103540. Next base: position 200,670 of record NZ_JBVJMA010000014.1, on the reverse strand, counting down.
CAGCCGGGGCTTGGTCTTCCACTGCCGGTAGAGCGTCGACTTGCCGCAGCTGGCGCGGGCGGCGACGCCCTCCATGGTGAGCGCCTCGTACCCGTGCTCGCGCAACTGCTCCAGGACGGCGTCGTAGAACTCCTGCTCGCGCTCCGGCGAGATCTTGGAGCGGCGCGCGGTGACCTGCGGCGTCGACGTCATGGGCGGGGGCACTCCTCGGGCTCCGGGACGGGGTGGGTCCGTGCTCCGAGTGTACGGCCAACCGGAGCTCATCGGTACACGCGCGTATCGATACGGGAATGTATCGATACACTGGCGTGTCGATGGAGAGGTGATCCGGACCGACGGCCTCGCCGGCGGACCACCCCGAAGCAGCCGCACCGAAAGAAGTGAGACCGGGGGATGACCACCTCCCACACCACACCGGACCGACCGGCCGCCGGAGCCGGGCGCCGGGACACCCGCCGCCGGCTCCTGCGCGAGCTGCTGCTCGTCGGGGGCCTGTTCGCCGTCTACAAGGCGGGCCGGGCGTTCTCCACGGGCCGTACCGAAGAGGCGTTCCGCAACGCCGCCCGAGTCTGGGACGCCGAACGGACCCTGCGCCTGCCGGGGGAGGGCGCCGTCCAACGGCTGCTGCTCCACTCCGACGCCCTCGTCCACACCGCGAACACCTACTACGCGGCCGTGCACTTCCCGGCGACCGCCCTGTTCCTGATCTGGCTCTACCTGCGCCGACCCCGCCACTACCTGTGGACCCGCAGGGTGCTCACCGCCCTCACCGGCGTGGCCCTCGCCCTCCACCTGGCCTTCCCGCTCGCACCCCCGCGGATGCTGGACGCCGCCCACCTGATCGACACCGGACAGGTCTACGGGCCCACCGTCTACCAGGCCGCCCCGGACGCCGACCGGCTCGCCAACCAGTTCGCCGCCATGCCCTCGCTGCACTTCGGCTGGGCGCTGATGCTGGCGCTCGGCATGATCGCGGCGACGCGCTCCCGCCTGCGCCTCCTGTGGCTGCTGCACCCCCTGGTGACCCTGCTCGTGGTCGTCGGCACCGCCAACCACTACTGGCTCGACGCGATCGTGGCCGGCCTCCTGCTGGGCGCGGCCCTCCTGCTGGTGCCGCGCCCGACCACCACGCCCCCGGGCGACCCCGCGGGGCCGCGACCGCCCGCGGACGGCGCCCCGGCGCCGGTCGCGGCCCCGACGGTGCCGCCGCCGGTCGCGGTCGGGGATCCGTACGCGGACCCGTACGCGGACCCGGACCCGGTCGCGGTCGCGGTCGGGGTCGGGGATCCGTACGCGGACCCGGACCCGGTCGCGGTCGCGGTCGGGGATCCGGTCCGGGCCGCGGAGCCGGCGTCCCGCCTCGCCTCCTCCGCCGGAGCCGGCCGATGAACGCCACCGTCCTCGCCGTGGCCCTCTGCCTCGCCTCCGCCGTCACCTACGCGGCGGCCGCCGTCGCCCAGGAGCGGCTCGCCCGCCGCGCCACCGCCCGCACCGCCCGCGCCCTCCTCGGCAACGGAGCCTGGTGGTGGTCCGCCGGACTGAACGCCGCCGCGGCCCTGCTGCACGCCGCGGCCCTGCGCTACGGCCCGCTGACCCTGGTCCAGCCACTCGGCGCGCTCACCCTCGTCGCCGCCGTCCCGCTGGGCGCGCGGGGCGCCGGGCGACGGGTCGCGGCCACCGAGTGGCGCGGCACCCTGGCCACCGTCGTCGGCCTCGGCCTGCTCCTGCTGCCCGCCTCCGGCCCGGCCCCCGACGACACCCTCACCCTGGCCGAGGCCCTCGCCGTGTCCGGAGCCACCGTCGCCGCGATCCTGCTGCTCACCGCCCGCAAGGACCCCCGTTCCGGACTGCGCCACGCCACCGCCTCCGGGCTGGCGTCCGCCGTCGCCTCCGCCCTGACCCAGACCGTCGCCGTCGCGGGCGGCCGGGGAGGCTCGTTGTTCAGCGTCCGGGTGGTCTCCGTGGCCCTGCTGGTGGTCGTCTTCGCCGTCGGCGGGATGCTGCTCTCGCAGCGCGCCTACCGGGGCGGGCTCGGGGCCCCGCTCGCCGTCGTCAACCTCGCCAACCCGCTGGCCGCCGCCGCCATCGGCATGATCCTGCTCGGGGAACGCCTCCACGGGGGCGCGCTCGGGATCCTGCTCGCCGTGGCCGGCGCCCTCGCGGCGACCCGGGGGGTCCTGCTGCTCACCCGTACGCCGACCGGTTCCCCGACGGGGCCGGCGCCGGTCGCCGCCCGATCCGCCGTGCCGGTTCCGGCGGGAGCGCCCGTACCGGCCGGCCGTGTGACAGCCTGATCGACATGGCTCACTACCGCGACCCGTCGTTCCTCTCCCTGTGGTCCAAGGACTCCGTGCTCTCGATCGGCTCGGTGGGCTCGGTCCTGTCCATCGGCTCGGTGGGCTCCGCCCTGTCCGTGGGCTCCGTCGGCAGCGTGCTCTCCGCCGTCTCCGTCGGATCCGGCCTCTCCGTCGCCTCCGTGGGCTCCTGGCTGAGCCTCGCGTCCGGGTTCTCCGTGCAGTCCTCGCGCTCGTTCCTCTCCTGCCGTTCCCGGGGCGGCTTCGCCACCACCGGGGCCGTCGCCGCCGGGGCGGTCGCCGTCACGCTCCTGCTCCGCGCGGCGTCCACCCGCCGCGCGTAGACGCCGGGGGCGGCCCTCCGCGCGCCGCCCCAGAACCGTTTCGCCCCCGGCCGGCGTCCTGACCGGTGACAGAAGGACGCGAAGGACGCGCACGAGCGAACGGAACGGAACACCATGGGCATCATCGGCTGGATCATCCTCGGACTCCTCGCGGGAGCCATCGCCAAGCTCCTGCTGCCCGGCCGCGACCCGGGCGGCGCCATCGGCACCACCCTCATCGGAGTCGCCGGCTCCTTCCTCGGCGGCTGGCTCTCCGCGAAGTTCCTCGACCGGCCCGTCCAGACCCAGTTCTTCGACCTGGCCACCTGGGGCTCGGCCATCGCGGGCTCACTCGTCCTGCTCATCGGCTACCGGATCCTCTTCGGCAACTCCCGCGACTGAGTCCGCCCCCGTCCGGCCCCGCCCGCCCCCCCGCCACCTGCGGATCCACCCCTCCCCGTACCGCCGGACGCGCCCCGCACCGCCTACGCTGGGCCGCGGCGCGACGTACCAGCCGGGAGGATCCCGAACCATGAGCACCACCCCCGTCCCCACCGCCGACCTCTACGACGAGTACGGCGAGGACCTCGGCATCTGCGCCACCGCCTTCCGGACCATCGGCGGCCGCCGGCTGTTCGCCGGACCCGTGCGCACCGTCCGCTGCCACGAGGACAACGCCCTGCTGCGCGAACTCCTCCACACCCCCGGCGACGGCGCCGTCCTCGTCATCGACGGCGGCGGCTCGCTGCGCACCGCCCTGGTCGGCGACCTCATCGCCGGCGCCGCCCTGCGCTCCGGTTGGGCCGGACTGATCGTCAACGGGGCCGTCCGCGACAGCGTCGCCCTCGGCGGGCTCGACCTGGGCGTCCACGCGCTCGGCACCTGCCCCCGCAAGAGCGGCAAGACCGGCGCGGGCACCGTCGACGGACCCGTCACCATCGGCGGGGTCACCTTCCGCCCCGGCGACACCGTGTACGCGGACGAGGACGGCGTCGTGGTGCTGCCCGCCGGCCACTGACGCGGCGCGGCGCGCCGACGCCGGCGGGGCGCGGAACGGCGCCGGGACGGGCCCGGAAGGGGGCCGGGACGGGATCGAGAACCCGCCAGGTCCCCCTGCCGGGCCCTGGCGGCGGCCGCCCCCGCCGGGCTTCACTGCGGGCCCATGAGACGACACAGGATCACGGGTCTGCTCGGCGCGCTCACCCTCGCCGCGGGCGCCCTGACCGCCGGCGCGGCACCGGCGGCGGCCGACGCGCACGGCGGCCCGACCCCCCGGGCCGCGGTCCAGGGCGAGCCCGCCCCCGGCGCCCCCATCCCCGGCGAACGCGCCGCCGGGGAGCCCGCCGCAGGCGACCCCGTACCGCCCGCCGAGTTCGGCACCGACTGGCACGACCCCCTCACCGCGGCCCCGCCCGTGACCCGGCCCGCGACGCGTTCCTGCACGCTCACCCTGGCCCGCGCGAGCTTCCGCGACTTCACCCCCCACCGGGGCGCGTACGCGCCGCCCGCCGACTGTGCCGCGGGACCCTGGGCCAAGGTCGTCCTGCGCCTCGACGGCAACGTCAAGGGCCGCCAGTACGACCGACTGGGCAACCTCACCCTCGGCGGGGTGGAGATCCTGCGCACCTCCACCCCGCAGCCCTCCCCGGACGGCATCACCTGGTCCGTCGAGAAGGACGTCACCCGCTACCGCGACACCCTCAGCCGCCCGCAGCCGGTGGAGATGCTGATCGGCAACGTCGTCGACGCCACCTACACGGGCGTGATCGACGTGACGGTCACCCTCACCTTCTTCGCCGCCGAGGGGCCCGTCGGCCCCGCCGACACCCCCGACCTGGTCATCCCGCTCACCGGACCCACCGTCACCACCCCGCGCAACACCGAGCGGATCGTCGCCGAGGTGTACGCCACCGGATCCGGCGGCGGCTGCGAGGAGTACTGGTACATGACCGTCCCCGACGCCGCCCCCTACTCCTGCAAGGCGGCCGACGGACCCCACCGCGAGGTCCGCGTCCACGTGGACGGCCGGCTCGCCGGCATCGCCGCGCCCTTCCCCACCGTCTGGACCGGAGGCTGGTCCAACCCCTTCCTCTGGTACGTCACCCCCGGCCCGCGCGCCTTCGACGTCCGGCCGATCCGCTACGACCTCACCCCCTACGCCGCCCTCCTCAACGACGGCCGCCCCCACCGCGTCGAGGTGACCGTCGCCGGAGTACCCGCCGGACAGAGCGGCTGGAGCACCCCCACCAACCTGCTGATCGACCGGGACCCCGGACGCCGGATCGTCACCGGAGCCCTGACCCGCCACGAGGAGACCGCCCCGAGCGGCCACTCCCGCTGGACCCCCGGCACCGAGCACCGCCTCGACACCGAGGGGGCCCACCGACTCACCACCGCCGGGTACCTGAACACCTCCCGGGGCCGGGTCACCACCACCGTCACCCGCGAGGTCCGCGCCGACTCCACCCACCGCTGGACCGACGGCGAGACCCGCGACGCCCTCACCGCCGAGTGGACCGACGGCGAGGAGGTCACCCGGGGGAACACCACCACCCGCACCGCGCGCACGTACACGATGGACGGCGAGACCACCCTCGGCGCCGGCGACCGCCTGCGCACCGTGCTGTCCCTCGGCGACCGGGCCGAGACCGTCACCCTGCGCGGCGGCAGGCCCCTGGACCGCACCCGCCTCGACGACCGGTACACGGGCGACGCCACCTACACCACGAACGTCCCCCGTGACCAGCGGCACGCCGTCGGCACCACCACCGCACGCCACCAGGAGTACGGCTCCGAGGCGGGCGGCGGCTGCTACGACCGTACGGTGACCACCGCCCAGGGCACGGTGACGGCGGACCGCCGTCGTTGCTGACACAGGCGGCGCCTACGATGACCGCCCATGGACACGAGTGAGGCCGACAGACGGCTGGTCGACGGACGTTTCGAACTGATCGCTCCGCTGGGGAGCGGCGGTATGGGCACGGTGTGGCGTGCCCGCGACATCGCACTGCACCGCGAGGTCGCCCTCAAGGAGGTGCGCCCGCCGGACCCCGCCACCGCCGCCGCCCAACCCGAACTCGCCGTCCAACTGCGCGAACGGGCCGTCCGCGAAGCCCGCGCCCTCGCCCGCCTGGCCCACCCGAACGTGGTGACCATCCACCACATCGTCGAACCCGCCGCCGAGGCCGACGGGCACCCCTGGATCGTGATGGAACTGGTCAAGGGCGGCTCCCTCGCCGACCGGCTCGCCGAGGGGCCGATGCCCCCGGCCGAGGTGGTGCGGCTGGGACTCGACGTGCTGTCGGCGCTGCGCGCCGCGCACGCCGAGGGCGTGCTCCACCGGGACGTGAAACCGGCCAACGTCCTGCTGCGTCCCGACGGGGCGGCGGTGCTCACCGACTTCGGCATCGCCGCCCTGCACGGCTCCACCGCCCTGACCTCCACCGGCGTGCTGATCGGCTCCCCGGAGTACATCGCGCCCGAACGCGCCCGAGGCGAGGAGGGACTCGCCGCCTCCGACCTGTGGTCGCTCGGGATGATGCTGTACGTGGCCGCGGAGGGGACCCACCCGCTGCGCCGCGCCACCAGCCTGGCGACCGTGGTGGCCATCCTCGACGAGCCGATCCCGGCGCCGGTGCGGTCGGGCCCGCTGGGGCCCGTACTGGAGCGGGTCCTCGTACGGGACACGGACGCGCGCCCCGACGGCGCCGCGCTGGAGGCGCTGCTCCGGGAGGCGGGCGCCGCTCTCGGCGGGACCGCCCCGCCCGGCGGGTACGGGTACCCGCCGCCGGCGGCGACCCCGTACGCCCCGTCCACCCCGTACGCCGTCCCCGCGTACGGCCCGACCTACGCCCCGACCTCGGTCCTGGGCCAGGGGGCCGCCCCGGACGCGGGCACCTTCGTCGGCGCGGCGGCGCCGGCGCGCCGACCCCGGCCCCGGAAGGCGGCCCTGTGGGCCGCGGTGGCCGTCCTCGTGCTCGCCGGCGGCGTCACGGGGCTCCTGCGCCTGCTGCCCGACGGGGGAGCGGGCACGGACGCCGAGGCCAAGCCGGACCGCTCCGCTTCCGCCCCGCCGGCCGCGTCGGCCACGCCCTCCTCCGCCGGGCGCACCGGCGTCCCCGGCACGGGCGCCGTCGCCGCGGCCGACACGGACCTCCTCACCCCGGCCGGGGTCCGCGACGCCCTCGACGCCCTGCGCCGGGCGACCGGCACCACCACCTTCGCCGACCTGCGGATCTACCCCGGCTACGTGCTCGCCAAGGTGCCCACCGCCCCCGGGGCCCGCACCCTCGACGGATGGGAGTACCGGGGCGGCGCGACCCGCCGCACCGGACCCGACGGGACCGTCGACGAGGGCGATCCCGTCATCGACATGTCCACCGTCGACTGGAACGCACTGCCCGGGCTCCTGGAAGCGGCGCGCACGGAGCTCGGGGTGGAGCGGCCGACCTCGCGGTACGTGATCGTCGACCCCTGGATGATGGACAACCTCCCCGCCATGCGGGCCTACCTGAGCGACGCGTACGGACAGGGCGGCTACGTCCTCGCCGGAACCGACGGCAAGGTGAGGAAGACCTACAAGTCCTGAGCCCACGAGGCCCACAGGAACCACGAGGCCCACAGGAACCACGAGCCCACAGGAACCACGAGCCCACAGGAACCACGAGCCCACGGGAACCACGAGGCCACCGGGACCACGGGGCCCACCGGGCCCACGGGCCCGCAACGACCCACACCGTGCGAGGAGCAGCCCACCGTGCCCACCTGGCGCACCACCCTCACCCGCGCCGGCATCTCGGCGCCCGGGTTGCGCGAGGACTACACGCGCGCCGCGCGTCGCGTCCTGCGCAGGGACCCGGCCCCCTACGTCACCCTGCGCCTGCTGGCCGAGCCCTCGCTGGTGCCGTGGCTCGCGGCCGGGCTGGCCTTCATGAACCTGGTCGACGACGTCGCCGAGACCGGCACCCCCGCGCAGCGGGCCGCCGGACTCGCGGAGTTGACCGAACGGACCGAGGCGGCCCTGGTCACCGGGGACAGCCCGGACCCGCTGCTGCGGGCCTACGCGCACGCCGTGGCCACCCGGGGACTGCCGCACAGGTGGGTCACCCGGTTCCTGGAGGGCGCCGCCGGGGCCGAGGCGGCCTTCGACGGCTTCGCCGACGAGGCGGACTTCCAGGCGTACCTCGACGCCTACGCCTGGCCGGGGGTGCTCGTCTTCACCGGTCTGCAGTACCCGGGAGGCCCCGACGCCGCGCAGGCGCGGGGTTGGCGCGCCTTCGTGGACGCCGCCCAGCGGGTGGACTTCCTCGCCGACCTCGCCGGGGACCTCGCCGAGGGGCGATTGTGCCTTCCGCGTGCCCGCCTCGACGAGCACGCGGTGACCCGCGCGGACCTGGAGGGGGCCCGAGACACCCCCGCCGTACGGGGGCTGTTGGCGGCGGAGTGCGGGCGGGCCCGGACGGCCCTGGCGGCCGGCGCGGGGATCCTGGACCTCACCGAACCGGGACTGCGGCCGGTGGTCCGGGCCATGACCGAGCTGATGGAGCACCAGCTGACGGCCGTGGAGAAGGCGGGCGCGGGCGCGCTGCGCGAGGACGTCGGCTACGGGCTGGTGGCGCCGCTGCGGACCCTCCTGCGCGCCCGGACCGGGCGGACGGCCGCCAGGGTCAGTACGGCCCGTTGACGTTGTCGATCGAGCCGTAGCGGGCCGCGGCGTAATTGCAGGCCGCGGTGATGTTGGCGACGGGGTCGTAGGAGTCCATCGGCGTTCCGGGGACGTGATAGGCGCGGAACGTCGGGTCGATCACCTGGAGGAGGCCCTTGGAGGGAATTCCGGCGGCCGCGTTGGAGTCCCAGTTGTTGATCGCCATCGGGTTGCCCGAGGACTCGCGCATCACGTTGCGGTGGATTCCGTTGTAGCTGCCGGGAATTCCGTGCCGGCTCATGACGTCGAGGGACTCGCGGATCCAGCCGTCGAGGTTGTCGGGGTAGGCGTCGGCGGGCTTCGCGGCCGCCTGCGCCGCACCGGCGGCCTTCGCCGCCGCCCGCGGGGCCTTCGCGGCGGCACCGAGCGCCAGCTTGGTCCCGGGGCGGATCACCGACGGATTGTCCCCGACCACGCCCTTGTTGGCGGCGTACAGACCCTGCCAGCCGCCGGAGACGGAGTGCTCCGCCGCGATCTTCGAGAGGGTGTCTCCCGCGACCACGGAATAGGTGGTGGGCGCCGCCGCGGTCTCCACCGCTCCGGCCGGGTTCGCGCCGATCAACGGCAGGGCGAGGGCGGCTCCACCCGTTCCGGCGAGTGCCAGGCGGCGGGCGATCGGGTTCTGCTTCGGCCGGCGGTGCTTACCCTTTGCGGGCATGGCGCTGCTCCTCACGTGGGGGTACGGGAGAGCCCGGCGGCGGCCGGATTCGGCAATCGGCCGCCGGGAGTGAGGTGACCGTAGGCGAGTGTTCCGGGCCGGAACAAGACACGAATTCCACCCGGAGATCGACTTCCCGTGGATGCCCCCGCAAATGACCTTGGGGCGGTCCGCGCGAACAGGCCGATTCCCTTTCCGGTGAAAGGGAATCGGCCTTTTCGACGAAATGATGTTGATTACTTCGGTGTGACCCACATCATGGGTTCGGCGGGTTTGGTGAAGGGGACCCGCAATAGGGTCAATTCACTCTCCGATGCGCCCGATTCGGGCTACCGGTGCGATCGGATCAAAACGCCCATCAGGCACCATTCTGCTCGACCGTGCCGACCTCGTAGGCCTCACGGACCTCACCGACCTCACCGGCTTCCAGGACCTCCAGGACCTCCAGGGCAGCCGTCACGGCCGCCCCCGAGGCCGGCAGCAGCGGCAGGCGGACGTCCGGGGTCGGGATCAGGCCCCGGGCGTGCAGCACCCCCTTCGTCACCGCCGGGTTCGGCTCCGCGAAGGCCGCCGCCGAGAGTCGGGCCAGCGCGTGCCCCAGGGGTCGGGCCCGGGGGAGGTCGCCGACCCGCCAGGCCTCCACCAGCTCCACGAACCGCCGGGTCGCCAGGTGCGCCGAGGCGAGGATCCCGCCGCTCGCGCCCATCGCCAGCAACGGGGACAGGTAGGCGTCGTCCCCGGCCAGCACCGCGAAGTCGTCCGGCAGGTCACCCAACAGCGCCACCGTGTCCGCGTCGATCCCGCCGCCCGCGTACTTCATTCCCACGACCCCGGGCAGGGCCCCCAGCGCCCGCAGGGTCGTCGCGTCCAGCGACCGCGCCGTCCGGTAGGGGATGTGATAGACGATCAGCGGTACGGGGCTCACCTCCGCCAGCCGCGCGAAATGGGCCAGCACCCCCGCCTCGGAGGGCCGCACGAACGAGGGCACCGTCACCAGCGCCGCCCGTACCTCCGGCCGGCGCGCCAGCCGCGCGAGGGCCGCCTCGCCCGCCGCCGTGGAGGCGGCCCCCGCGCCCACGACGAGCGGAGCGTCGCGCTCCCGGCAGACGCGGGCGCAGACCTCCGTCACCGCCTCCCGCTCCGCCTCCTCCAGCGCGGCGCTCTCGGCGGTGGTCCCGAGCGCCACGATCCCGGACGCGCCCGCGTCGAGGACCCGGTGGGCGAGCGCCTCCAGCGCGTCCGCGGCCACGCTCCCGTCGGCGGCGAAGGGGGTGACGAGGGGGACGTGGATCCCGTCGAGGACCGGTGCGCCGGCCCGGCGGTCCTCGGCGTGCCGTGCGGGTCGGGCGTCGCGGGTGTCCCGTGCCTTCCGGGTGTCCCGGCTGTCTCGGGTGTCTCGGGTCTGCTGTGTGTCCTGTCGCATGGGACGAGCCTCGTCGCTCCCGAGCGTCGAATCCAGTTCGCTTTCCTTCATCGAACCGTAAGCTGAGCCGATGCTCGACGTACGCCGCCTGCGGCTCCTGCGGGAACTCTCCCGCCGCGGCACCATCGCCGCCGTGGCGGAGGCCCTGGCCTTCAGCCCCTCCGCCGTCTCCCAACAGCTCTCCGCCCTGGAGCGCGAGGCCGGTCTGCCCCTGCTGGAACGCACCGGCCGCACGGTCCGGCTCACCCCGGCCGGGCTGCACCTGGTCGGGCACGCCGAGGTCGTGCTGGAGCGGCTGGAGCGGGCCGAGGCCGAACTCGCGCAGGCGCGCAGCGGCCTGGCCGGGGTGCTGCGCGTCGGCGCCTTCCCCACCGCGACCCGGGCCATCGTTCCCGCGGCCCTCACCCACCTGGCCCGCCGCCACCCGGGGCTGGAGCCGATGGTCCGCGAGATCGACCCGGCGGGGGTGGCGCACGCGCTGCGGGCCGGGGAGTTGGACGTGGCCCTGGTCCACGAGTACGACTTCGTGCCCACGCCGGCGGAGCCGGGGCTGGCCACCCGCCCGCTCTACGTGGAGGCGATGTACCTCGCCGAGCCCGCGGGCGACCCGTTCGACGGCACGCCGGCCGACGGCGCACCGCTCGCGGGCCTCCCCGACCTCCCCGACCTCCCGGCCGACCCGCCGGAGCGGGACCCCGCCCCCGACCCCGCCCCCCTCCACCAGGACGCGGTGCTGCGCGCCCGGCGCGACGCTCCGTGGATCACCGCCACCACCGGCACGCTCTGCCACGCCATGACCGTACGGGCCTGCCAGGCGGCCGGGTTCACCCCCCGCGTGCGCCACCAGGTCGACGAGTTCGCCACCGTCCTCGCCCTGGTCGCCGCCGGGCAGGGCGTGGCCGTCGTCCCGCGCCTGGGGGTGACGGACCCGGCGGATCCCGCCGTCACCCTCACCCGCCTGCGCATGGAACGCCGTACGAAGATCGCCTGCCGCGCGGGCTCCGGCGGACACCCCGCCGTGGCCGCCTTCACGCGCGCCCTGCGGGCCGTCCTGCCACCCGATCCGGCCACGCCGCGCCCCGAGGCGTGACGCGACTCCCGCCCGGCGCGACGTCCGTGTACGTTCGATGATCCAGACCGATTCCGAACCTTCAGAGTGGGGAACGACGTGACACATCGCGTACGGGGCGTCATCGCGCGGAGCAAGGGCGCACCGGTGGAGACGACGACCATCCTCGTGCCCGATCCGGGCCCGGGCGAAGCCCTCGTCAAGATCCAGGCCTGCGGGGTCTGTCACACCGACCTGCACTACCGCGAGGGCGGCATCAACGACGAGTTCCCCTTCCTCCTCGGCCACGAGGCGGCCGGTGTCGTCGAGTCCGTCGGTCCGGACGTCACCTCGGTCGCCCCGGGCGACTTCGTCGTCCTCAACTGGCGCGCGGTGTGCGGCACCTGTCGGGCGTGCCGCAGGGGCCGTCCCTGGTACTGCTTCGCCACGCACAACGCCGTGCAGCCCATGACGCTGGAGGACGGCACCCCGCTCTCCCCGGCGCTGGGCATCGGGGCCTTCGCCGAGAAGACGCTGGTCGCCGCCGGGCAGTGCACCAAGGTGGACCCGGCGGCCTCGCCGGCCGCCGCCGGACTCCTCGGCTGCGGGGTGATGGCCGGCCTCGGCGCCGCCCTGAACACGGGCAACGTCGGCCGCGGTGACTCGGTGGCCGTGATCGGCTGCGGCGGCGTGGGCAACGCGGCGGTCGCCGGCGCGCGGCTCGCGGGCGCTTCGAAGATCATCGCCGTCGACCTGGACGAGCGGAAGCTGGAGTGGGCGCGCGGCCTGGGCGCCACCGACACGGTGAACGCGCGCACCGAGGACGTGGTCAAGGCGATCCAGGCCCTGACCGGCGGCAACGGCGCCGACGTGGTCATCGAGGCCGTCGGTCGGCCCGAGACCTACCGGCAGGCCTTCTACGCCCGCGACCTGGCGGGCACGGTGGTCCTGGTCGGCGTCCCCACGCCGGACATGAAGCTCGAACTCCCCCTCCTCGACGTCTTCGGACGCGGCGGCGCGCTCAAGTCCTCCTGGTACGGGGACTGCCTGCCCGAGCGGGACTTCCCGCTGCTGGTCGACCTCTACCTCCAGGGTCGCCTCGACCTGGACGCGTTCGTCTCGGAGACCATCCCCCTCGACGGGGTCGAGGAGGCCTTCGCCCGCATGGAGCGCGGCGAGGTGCTCCGTTCGGTCGTCACCTTCTGAGACCGCTCCGCCGGGGCCGCCGGCCCGGACCGGGGTCGGGCGGGGGCGTCGCCCGTCCCCGTCCGCCCGGTCGCCTATTGTGCGGTTCATGAGTGAAAGAGCTGACGAGCAGGCCCCCTTGCAGCCGATGCCCACCGACTGGGAGCGCGCCCTCGCGGTGGTGGCCCACCCCGACGACCTGGAGTACGGCTGCGCGGCGGCCATCGCCGACTGGACCGACGGCGGCCGCGAGGTCGTCTACGTCCTCGCCACCCGGGGCGAGGCCGGCATCGACACCGTCGACCCGGCGGCCTGCGCCCCGCTGCGCGAGGCCGAACAGCGCGCGAGCGCGGCGGTCGTCGGGGTGTCCACGGTGGAGTTCCTCGACCACCGCGACGGGATCGTCGAGTACGGTCTCGACCTGCGCCGGGACATCGCGGCCGCCATCCGGCGCCACCGTCCCGAGCTGGTCGTCACCCTGAACCACCGTGACACCTGGGGCGGTCAGGGGGGCGGCGGGGCCTGGAACACCCCCGACCACCGCGCCGTCGGCCGCGCCACCCTGGACGCGGCGGCCGACGCCGGCAATCGGTGGATCTTCCCGGAGCTGATCTCCGAGCAGGGCCTCCAGCCGTGGAACGGGGTGCGCTGGGTCGCGGTCGCGGGCTCCTCCACCCCCACGCACGCCGCCGACGCCGGGCCCGGCCTGGAGCGGTCGGTGAAGTCCCTGCTGGAGCACAAGGCCTACATCGAGGTGCTGACCGACCAGGACCCCGAGGAGTACGTACGGACCTTCCTGACGGGCAACGCGCAGCAGGCCGCGGCCCGCTTCGGCGGCCGTCCGGCGGTGCCGTTCGAGGTCTTCCCCCGCTGACCGGCCGGCCCTAGGCTGACGGTCCGTCAATTCCGGTCCGGGGGGCACGCGATGATCGACACGGTCACCACGGAGATCGCCGAGGGCGAGGAACGCCTGCGCCTGGAGGTCGCGGACGGGATCGCCGTCCTCACCCTGTGCCGCCCGGAGAAGCTCAACGGGTGGAGCTGGGAGTCCACCCGCCAGCTCGGCCTGCTGGCCGACCGGATCCGCTTCGACTCCTCCGCGCGCGTGGTGCTGCTGCGCGCGGAGGGGCGGTCCTTCTGCGCGGGCATCGACGTGACCGCGCCCGGCGGGGCCATCACGGGCGACTCCGCCGCGCAGCGGACCCGCAACTACTACGAGGGCATCCGCTGGGTCCACGAACGCTTCGCGGTCCTCTCCCGGTTGCCCCAACCCGTCGTCGCCGCGGTGCAGGGCCACTGCCTCGGCTTCGGCTTCGAGCTGGCCCTGATGGCGGACGTCCGCGTCGCCGCCGAGGACGCCGTCTTCGCCCTGCCCGAGGCCCGGCTCGGGGTGGCCGTGGACGCGGGCGGTGACCTGCGCGTCGCCCGGGAGGCGGGCGCCGGCTGGGCCAAGCTGCTGGCCCTGACCGGCCGCAGGATCGACGCCGCGACCGCGGAGCGGCTGGGCCTCGTCCAACTGTGCGTACCCGGAGCCGAGCTGGATGCCACCGCGCGCGCCCTCGCGGCCGAGATCGCGGCGAACGCCCCCCTCGCGGTGCAGGGGATCAAGAGGGCCGTCGACTCCTACGTCGACGCCGCCCTGCCCGCCGCCCTCGACGGGGTCGCCATGAACGCAGCCCTCACCCTCACCTCCGAGGACTGCCGGGAGGGGTACGGCGCCGGCGCGAGCCGCACGACGCCCCGCTTCAAGGGGGCCTGAGCAGCCCCGGCGACGGCCCCTACAAGGTGAACCGGCCGCGCCCCAGTTGCTCGCGCACCGGCACCACCTCGGGCTGGACCAGCGCCCTGCGCTGCCAGTTCGCCCCGTCGACGACCAGGGTGTGCCCGGTGACGAACCGGGCGTAGGGGGAGGCCAGGAAGGTCGCGGCCCAGCCCAACTCGCGCGGTACGCCGACCCGCAGGGCGGGCTGTCGGGCGGCGTGGTCCCCGCCGGGAGCGCGGGCGAGGCCGCCGCGGATGTCCTCGGTCATGTCGTCGTGCGGGAACAGTCCGGGCACCAGGGCGTTGATCCGGATCCCGTACGGGCCCCACTCGACGGCGAGCGTCTCCACCAGGTTCTTCACGCCGGCCTTGGCGGCGGCGCTGTGGGCGAAGCCGGGGCCGCCGGTCCACGCGTACGAGGCGCCCACGCTGACGATCGCCCCCGGTGTGCCGGCCGCGAGGTGGCGGCGGCCGAACTCGCGGGTGGCGAACCAGGTTCCGGTGAGCGTGGTGTCCACCACCGCCCGCCAGGCGTTGGGGGACAGGTCCTCCGCCGGGCAGGGGAAGTTGGCCGCCGCGCTGTTCACCAGGACGTCGGGACGCCCGAGCGCGCCCTCGGCGGCGTCGAAGACCTCCGCGACCCGCTCCGGGTCGCGGACGTCGCAGACGGCGGCGGCGACCGGGCCCGCGCCCGGCACCGCCGCCAACTCCGCGCGGGCGCGCTCCAGCCGCTCCGCCCGGCGGCCCGCGACGACCACGCCCGCGCCGAGCCGGGCGAACTCGGCGGCGATGGCCTTGCCCAGCCCGGTGCCGGCGCCGGTCACCAGGACCACCTGTCCCGCGTAGGTACCGGCGGGCAGGGCGGTGGCGCCGAGCGGGGGCGGCGCGGGCAGCCCGCGCGGAGTGTCGTCCGTCATGGGGCATCGATAGCGCGTGGAGGCCGAGATCTCCATGCCCCGGTCGGTATCAGCCCTGCGGGGCGTACGCCTGCCGGCTCGCGCAGTTCCAGACGAGGGGGCCGCCGGAGACCGTGCTCATGTCCCAGTAGGTGCCGCCGACGCGGTCGTCGTCGCTGACGGTGCGCGCGCTGCTGCGCGTGTACCGGTCCGCGCCGGCCGGGTGGGGCAGCGCGAGCGGGGCGCCCTTGCCCGACCAGAGGGCGGCCTGCGTGTACTGGGCGAATCCCTCCTCGAAGGTCATGGCGGTGCCGACGCTCACGTTGGTACTCGGGCTGATCGCCTCCAGCGTGAGCTGCTTGTAGCCCGCGACCTTGCCGGGGCTGGTGGGCAGGGCGTCGTAGGGCTTCTTCCACAGGGCGGGGGTGCGCTGCTGGTCGTCGCGCCAGCCGTAGTGCTCGTAGCCGACGACGCGGCCGTTGTTGTCGATGTCCCGCGCGTACGAGGCCCACGACCAGTGGCCCTCGTTCCAGATCTGGAGGCCGTAGGGCGGGTAGCCGCCGCCGGCGGGCCAGACGACGGGGAAGGTCTTGCTGACCGTCTCGTCGTTCGCGGCGTCGTAGTACTCCGAGTGCGCCGTGCCGACGATGTCGCCGCGCTTGTTGATGCCGCTCACGGAGACGACCCTGGCGCTCGGGTGCGCGTCCGCGGGGACGGGCAGCTCCCGGACCACCTTCCCGCCGACCCACTCCTTGGCGACGCCGTCGTCCAGGGCCACCACGTGGCCGGCGTCGTTGACGTTCGCCGTGCCGCTGCGCGTGGAGACGGCCGTGATCAGCTGCACCGCGGCCGCACCCTGCTGGTAGGTGAAGGCGGCGGTGGCGCGGTCCGAGGTGCGGGTGACCGTACCCACCATCAGGCCCTTGGCGTTGACGTCCGTGACCAGGCCCTCCTGGAAGCCCTCGGGGAGCGGTACGGCGTGCGGGGTGTGCTCGGGGCCGGTCCAGTAGACGGGCAGCCGTCCGCTGTCGCCCGCGACGAGCGAGTTCGCGCCGAAGGCGCGGGCCTCGCCGCCGCTGCGGCCCGGGAGGGAGGGCAGGACGTCGACGGACGGGGTGCACGCGGCGGGCGCGCCCGGCGTGGCCGCGGAGGCGGGGCCGGCGGCGGTGACGATCCCGGCGAGGACGACGGCCGCGGCGGCCGTGACGGCGGCCCGGCGGCCGAGGGTGTGGGTCATGGTGTGGATCCCCCTGAGAAGTGCGGGGGGCGCGCGTTCGTGCACCCGGAGCGGCGGTCGGCTCCGGGCGTGCTGTGACCCCCCGTGTCGTGTCATATGCCCTGTGGCAGCGGCTTGTTGATGTTATCCCCACGTTCCCGTGTTCACCCCTGGTTCACGCGTCCGATTTTCGAGCCCGGCGGCGTGCGGGAGCCGCCGCCCGGGCCGACCTCCGTCCCGCCGCCGGCCCCAGCGCCTGTCGTCGAACTCCCGCCTGCCCCGCGACGCCCGGCACGCCGAGAGCGCGCACCGGACGCCGCGGGCCGCCCTCCGGGCGACGGCGGGAGTTCGACGACGGGCCCTGGGGTTCCCAACGGAGCAAGCGACCGCTTAGTATGCCGCCGAGCGTGGTCCCTCGACGGCGGCTGGAGGCCCCGGATGCAGGCATGGCGAGTACACACCCTGGGAGAACCCCGAGAGGCCATGCGCCTGGAGGAGGTCCCCGAACCGGTGCCCGGCGAGGGCGAGGTGAGGATCAGGGTGCTCGCGGCGAACCTCAACTTCCCCGACGCCCTCCTCGTACGGGGCCAGTACCAGATCCGGCCGCCGCTGCCCTTCACCCCCGGCGTGGAGGTCTGCGGCCTCACCGACGACGGCCGCCGCGTCATCGCCAACCCCAGCCTGCCCCACGGCGGCTTCGCCGAGTACGTCGTCGCCCCCGGACGGGCGCTGCTCCCCGCACCCGAATCCCTGGACGACGCCGAGGCCGCCGCCCTCCACATCGGCTACCAGACCGGCTGGTTCGGCCTGCACCGCCGCGCCCGCCTCCGGGCCGGCGAGACCCTCCTCGTGCACGCCGCGGCCGGCGGCGTCGGCAGCGCCGCCGTCCAGCTCGGCAAGGCCGCCGGAGCCACCGTCATCGGGGTCGTCGGGGGCAAGGCCAAGGCGCGCACCGCCGAGGAACTCGGCTGCGACCTGGTCGTCGACCGCACGACCGAGGACGTCGTTTCCCGGGTGAAGGAGTTCACCGGCGGCCGCGGCGCCGACGTCGTGTACGACCCCGTCGGCGGCGACTCCTACACCGCCTCCGCCAAGTGCGTGGCCTTCGAGGGCCGCATCGTCGTCGTCGGCTTCGCCGGCGGCACCGTCCCCACCCCCGCCCTGAACCACGCCCTCGTCAAGAACTACTCCATCCTCGGCCTGCACTGGGGCCTCTACGCCGCCAAGGACCCGGCCGCCATCGCCGCCTGCCACGGCGAACTGACCCGCCTCGCCGCCGAAGGGGTGATCAAACCCCTGATCAGCGAGACCATCGCGCTGCCCGCCGTCGCCGACGCCGTGCAGCGCCTCGCCGACGGTGCCACCACCGGCCGACTGGTCCTCGTCCTGCCCCGGGAGCGGGGGACCGCCCGATGACCGCGACCACACCCGAGGCCCTCCTCGCCCGCGTACGGGACCTGCTCGCCGCGCACCCGCCCGCGACCACCCCCCGCGCCGACTTCCTGCGGGCGCGCTTCGACGCCGGACTCGCCTGGGTGCACTTCCCCGAGGGCCTCGGCGGGCTCGACGCCCCCCGCACCCTCCAGGCCGTCGTGGACGCCGAACTGGAGGCCGCCGAGGCCCCCGACAACGACCCGCGCCGCATCGGCATCGGCCTCGGCATGGCCGCGCCCACGATCCTCGCCTACGGCACCGAGGAGCAGAAGCGCCGCTTCCTGCGCCCCCTGTGGACGGGGGAGGAGGTCTGGTGCCAGCTCTTCAGCGAACCCGGCGCCGGATCCGACCTCGCGGCCCTCGCCACCCGAGCCGTGCGCGACGAGGACGACGGCGACTGGGTCGTCGACGGGCAGAAGGTGTGGACCTCCAGCGCGCACACCGCCCGCTGGGCCATCCTCATCGCCCGCACCGACCCCACCCTGCCCAAGCACCAGGGCATCACCTACTTCCTGTGCGACATGCACGCCCCCGGCGTCGAGGTCCGCCCCCTGCGCCAGATCACCGGCGAGGCCGAGTTCAACGAGGTCTTCCTGACCGGCGTCCGCGTTCCCGACGCCCACCGCCTCGGCGCCGTGGGCCAGGGCTGGGCCGTCGCCCGCACCACCCTGATGAACGAACGCGTCGCGATCGGCGGCATGCGCGTCCCCCGCGAGGGCGGCATGATCGCCCCCCTCGCCGCCACCTGGCGCGAACGTCCCGAACTGCGCACCCACGCCCTGCACCAGCGCCTGCTGGAACTGTGGGTCGAGGCCGAGGTGGCCCGCCTCACCGGCGAGCGGCTGCGCCAACAGCTCGCCGCCGGCCGACCGGGCCCCGAGGGCAGCGGCATGAAGCTGACCTTCGCCCGCCTGAACCAGGAGATCAGCTCCCTGGAGGTCGAACTCCTCGCCGAGGAGGGCCTGCTGTACGAGGACTGGACGATGCGCCGCCCGGAGATCGTCGACTTCACCGGCCGCGACGCCGGGTACCGCTACCTGCGGGCCAAGGGCAACAGCATCGAGGGCGGCACCAGCGAGATCCTCCTCAACATCGTCGCCGAACGCGTCCTCGGGCTGCCCGCCGAACCCCGCGACGACAAGGACACCCCGTGGAAGGACCTCCTGCGATGACGGCACCGGTCGACCTGCTCTACTCCGAGACCGAGGAGGAACTGCGCTCCGCCGTACGGTCCCTGCTCGCGGACCGCTGCGCCCCCGCGGACGTGCTCGCCCGCGCCGAGACCGGCGACCCCTACGACGCCGTCCTCTCGCGCACCCTCGGCGCCGACATCGGCGCCGCCGGGCTCCTCGTGCCCGAGAAGCTCGGGGGCGCGGGCGCCGGCCACCGGGAGGCCGCCGTGGTCCTGGAGGAACTGGGGCGGGCCGTGGCCCCCGTCCCGTACCTGACGGGTTCCGTCCTGGCCGTCGAGATCCTGCTGGGCTGTGACACCACCGCCCCCGACACGGCCGCCCTGCTCCGCGAGATCGCCGCCGGCCTGCGTACGTGCGTCCCCGCCGTCCCCCTCACCCTGGCCCCCGGCGCGCCCCTGCCGCGCCCCGTCCACGACACCGGCGACGGACGGCTGACCGGCACGGTGACCTCCGTCGCCGACGCGCGCGCCGCCGACGTCCTGCTGGTCCTCGCCGACACCGGACTGCACGCCGTCCCCGCCGAGGCGCTCACCCTCACGCCCGCCGTCCCGCTCGACCTGACCCGCCCCCTCGCCCGCGTCACCCTCGACGGGGCCCCCGGAACCCGGCTGGCGGACGCCGCCACCGCCCGCGCCGCCCTCGCCGGAGCACTGCTGTCCGCCGCCGGGCTGCTCGCCTCGGAGCAGCTGGGCATCGCCGAGTGGTGCCTCACCGAGACCGTCACCCACCTGCGCGCCCGCCACCAGTTCAACCGCCCCCTCGGCTCCTTCCAGGCCCTCAAGCACCGGCTGGCCCGCCTCTGGCTCGACGTGGCCTCCGCCCGCGCCGCGGCCCGCGCTGCGGCCGACGCCCTCGCGACC
This sequence comes from Streptomyces sp. NPDC103540, assembly GCF_055584445.1. Lineage (NCBI taxonomy): Bacteria > Bacillati > Actinomycetota > Actinomycetes > Kitasatosporales > Streptomycetaceae > Streptomyces > Streptomyces sp. NPDC103540. Next base: position 180,675 of record NZ_JBVJMA010000014.1, on the reverse strand, counting down.
GGAGCCCCGGACGCCCCGCTCACCGTCGCGGTCGCCCAGGCCCACTGCTCCGGGGTCGCGGTCCGCGCGGCCGAGGAGTGCGTACAGCTCCACGGCGGCATCGGCATGACCTGGGAACACCCCGCGCACCTGTACCTCAAGCGGGCCAAGGCCGACTCCCTGGCCCTGGGCACCACCGGCCACCACCGCGGCCTGGTTGCGGACTTCGCGGAGCTTCCCGCCCCGTAGCTCCCCGCCCCGTGGAGGTGACCTCGCCCCGTACCCCGCGTTAGACCCCGTAGCGCGGACCAATCGAGCGAGGGAGACCGTATGCGCACCGCATCCGTCGTCGCACCACCGACCCGTCGCGCGGTCCTGCGGGCGGCCTTCACCGCGGCCGTGCTCGCCGGCACGGCCGCGGCCCTGGGCCCCGTCCTGCGGGCCCGGCGGCCCCGGCAGACGCTCACCCCGGCCCCGCTCGCGGAGGAGAGCTACCGGGGCCGGCACATCAGCGTCGACCTCGCGACCGCGGCGGTCCGCATCGACGGCCGTCCCCTGCACGTCATGCGCCGCGCCGACGGCAGCTACCTGAGCGGGATCAACCACTTCGAGTCCTACGCGACCCCCATGGAGCTGGCCCGCGCCGCCGTCGACGAACTCGGCACCACACAGCTGGCCCTCGCGGCCCCCCACCACGGCTGACGGACCGGCCGACCGGCCGGGAGGCCGGCCGGCGGGCCCGCACGGGAGGAGCCCCGCCTTGTACACCCGGCAGAACCAGCGGAACCTGACCAGCGCGCAGAAGAAGCGCTTCACGGCGGCCGTCCTCGCACTCAAGCGCGACGGCACGTACGACGCCTTCGTGCGCACCCACGACAGGTACTTCGTCCCCGACCGGGACCGCAAACTGCGCGTGGGACACATGTCCCCGTCGTTCTTCCCCTGGCACCGGCGCTACCTGCTGGAGTTCGAGAAGCTGCTGCGGGCCGTCGACCCCGGGGTGTCCATCCCCTACTGGGACTGGACCGCCGACCAGAGCCCGGTCTCCTCCCTGTGGGCCGAGGACTTCCTCGGCGGCACCGGCCGGGCGAGCGACCGCAAGGTCATGACCGGCCCCTTCGCCCACGACACCGGCAACTGGACGATCACCGTGGGCGTCTCCGAGGCCCGCTTCCTCACCCGCAACCTGGGCCGGCCCGCCAACCCCATCGCCCTGCCCACCGCCGCCGAACTCCAGTGGGCCCTCGACGACCCGGTCTACGACGTCTCGCCCTGGGACTCCACCGCCACGGCCGGGGGCTTCCGCAACCGGTTGGAGGGCTGGGCCGCGCCCAAGAGCGAACGCTGGCGCAACCACAACAAGGTCCACCAGTGGATCGGCGGCCACATGACGGGCGGCACCGCCCCCAACGACCCGGCCTTCTGGCTGCACCACGCCTTCGTCGACCTGCTCTGGGACCGCTGGCAGCAGCGGCACCCCGACTCCGGCTACCTGCCCGCCGCGCCCCTGGCCTACGGAGACCTCCAGCGCGGCCGGGTGATCGCCCTCGACGAGCCGATGCCCCCGTGGGACGTCACCCCGCGCGAGATGCTCGGACACCAGGGCGTCTACCGCTACGAGGCGTAGCCCCCGCTCCCCCCGCCGGTTCCCCCGGGCCCGCCGGTCCCCGGGTCCACCCGGGGCCCACGGGCACGCCGGAACGGGCACGCGGGAGCGGGAACGGGCACGCGGAAAGGCCCCCGCCACAGGGCGGGGGCCTCGTGCCCGCAGGCGTGCGGTCGATCAGCCGCCGTAGCCCTCGGTGTGGTGGTCGCCACCGTGACCCGAGGCGTTCACGCAGGTGTTGCCGAACGCGGGGTTCAGCAGGCCGACCACGTTCACGGTGTTGCCGCAGACGTTGACCGGGACGTGGACCGGAACCTGGACCAGGTTGCCGGACAGGACACCGGGGGAGCCGACCGCCGCACCGTGCGCTCCGGCATCGGCAGCCGCCAGACCCGCACCGGCCGCCAGGGCGCTACCGGCGGCAGCGGTGATGACGAATGCCTTCGCGATACGCGACATCAAGATCTCCTCCTGAGACGTGGGCGCCGCACTCTTCTGCGGCGTTCGACATGGCATACAACGCGGGGACCGTCGAGTGGTCACGGCCCGTGCGCCTACCCGGTGAATCGGATCGAGGCGAAGTACGGCCGCACCTGCGCGACCGACCCCGGCGCCAGCCGCGCCACGGCCGGGCCCGCGCAGCGCGGCTCGCGGTGGAAGGTGGCCGTGGCCCGGGTCTTGTTGGTGACGGCACGGGTACCGCCGCCCTCGGCCTCGACGCAGCCCTTCGGGGAGGTCACCCCGTGGACCCGGTCGTCCTGGCCGACGTACTGGAACGCGGGCCCGCCGGCCGGGGCGGGGCCCGCGGCGCCGACGGCGCCGGCCGCCAGCAGCAGGACGGACAGGCCCCGCAGCGCGCGCGGTGCGGGGCGGGAGAAGAGAGTGGCTCGCATGCCGGTCCAACCCGGCCCGCCCCCGAGGGGGTCACGCCTTGTCACCCCCGGCACGGCTGTGCGAACGTGCGAGGGAGGCGCCGGCCGCGCGCGGCCGCCCCGCCCCGCACGACCGGCACCGGATCCAGGAGCACAGGCATGAGCGCAGCGGGCGGCGACCGCCCCCGGGTCGACACCCGGTACGGCACGGTGGAAGGCCGGTGGGGCGCCGACGGGAGCGCCGTCTTCCGGGGCATCCCCTACGCCGCCGCGCCCGTCGGCGCCCGCCTCTTCGCCCCGCCCGCGCCCCCGGCCGCCCGGGACGACGTACGCGACGCCGGCGCGTTCGGGCCCACCGCGCCCAAGGTCCCCTACCCGCCGACCTTCGCCGCGCTGCTGCCCGACCCGGTGGTCGAGGGCGACGACTGCCTGAACCTCAACGTGTGGACCCCCGCCCCGGACCCCGGGGCACGCCGACCCGTCATGGTGTGGATCCACGGCGGCGCCCACACCCGGGGCTCCTCCGCCGTCCCCGTCTACGACGGCGCGGCCTTCGCCCGCGACGGCGTCGTGCTCGTCTCGATCAACTTCCGGCTCGGCGTCCTCGGCTACGGCCTCTTCCCCGACGCGCCCGCCAACCGGGGCCTGCTCGACCAGATCGCCGCCCTCGAATGGGTCCGCGACAACATCGCGGCCTTCGGCGGTGACCCCGGGCGGGTCACCGTCTTCGGCGAGTCCGCCGGAGCGATCAGCGTCGGCGCCCTCCTGGCCGCCCCCCGCGCGGCCGGCCTCTTCCACCGGGCCGTCCTGCAGAGCGGCGCCCCCGAGGCGCTGCCCCGCCGGGGGGTGCGGACCATGGTCCGCAGGATGGCCGCCCTGCTCAAGGTGCCCGCCACCGCCGCCGCCTTCGCCGCCGCCGGCACCGAGGCGCTGCTCACCGCCCAGGCGGCGGTGCTGCGCCGGTCCTCCCCGCTGCTCGGCACGGCCGCCTTCGGCCTGGTCGAAGACCCCGACACGCTGCCCGTCGACCCGCTGCGGGCGGCCGCGCGGTCCCGGGTGCCGCTGCTGGTCGGCTGGACCTCCGAGGAGTACCGGCTGTGGCTCGCGCCCACCGGCGGGATGCGGACCATGGACCGGCTCGGCCCGCTGACCGTGGAGCTGGCCCGCGCCCGCAGCGGCAAGGACCGGGCCGCCGTACGGGACCTGCGGGCCGCCCTGCCCGACGCCGGACCGGCGGACCTCGCCGGACACCTGATCACCGACCGGCTGTTGCGCGATCCGCTGCGCCGGCTCGCGGGAGCCCCGCGGTCGGCGCCGAGCCACCTCTACGAGTTCCGTTGGCCCAGCGGCGTACCGGGTCTCGGGGCCTGCCACGCCCTGGAGTTGGGCTTCGTCTTCGACACCCTCCGGGTGCCCGAGGCGTCCTGGCTCGCCGGCCCCGACGCCCCGCAGTGGCTCGCCGACGAGATGCACGCGGCCTGGGTGGCCTTCGCCGTGGACGGCGACCCGGGTTGGGCCCCTTGGGACGGCGCCGGCCCGCCGAAGGCGTTCGGCGGGCCGGGGCACGAGGGGGGACCGGGGCGACGGTCGGAGGCGGGGGTGCCGCTTCCTACTCGACGGGGCCTTCCATCACCTGGCTGATGAACTGGATGGGACCCTCGCCCATGTTCGGCACGTAGGTCTTGGCGTTGTGCTGGCCGCCCGGGATCACGCGCAGGCTGGTGTGGACCGGGCCCTTGGTGAAGGTCTGGACGAACTTCTGCACGTCCGGGAGCGTCTTCTTGTTGTTCTCGTTGTCACCGACCTGGAAGGCCAGATAGACGTCCGGGCCCTTCTTGTCGATGAGCTGCTTGGCCAGCAGCTCGGGGTTGTTCTCGGCCTTCTCCTTCTCGTGGCCCTTCCACAGGGAGGAGTCCGGGACGATGTCCGGGCCGGAGGCGATCACGGCCTTGAACTTGTCCGGGTGCTTCAGCACGGCCTTCAGACCCGCGAACCCGCCCGTGGAGGAGCCCATGAAGGCCCAGCCGTCACGGGACTTGACGGTGCGGAAGTTCTCCCGCATCAGGTCGGGGACGTCCTCGGTGAGCCAGGTGCCCATCTTGGGCTGACCGGGGATGTCCGAGCCGTCCCAGTAGATGCCCTTGTCGTCGGGGGCCGGGTTCAGCACGGGCATGGCGAGGATGAAGGGCTTGCTCTTGCCCTCGGCGTACCACTTGCTGATGCTGGTCTGGAGACCGAGGTCGGTGCCCATCCAGTAGTTGTTGGGGAAGCCCGCGCCGCCCGGCAGGGCGATCATGACCGGGAAGCCGCTCTTGGCGAACTTCGGGTCGTTGTACTCCTTGGGGGCCCACACCCAGACCTTGCCGGTGAAGCCGGACTTCTTGCCGGTGACCGTGGTGACGGCCACGTGGGTGCCGTCGTTCAGGGTCATCGAATTCTTGAAGTCGGCCTGCGGGCCGGTCGGCATGAGCATCTTCGAGTTGGGCGCGGACTTGGCCGCGCCGCCCTTGCCGTCGGGCGTCTTGCCGAAGGACACGGCCTTGCCCTTGTCGGTGAACGGCGGTATCTCGAAGTGGTTCATCACGAGCGCGGCGGCGCCCGCCAGGGCCAGCACGGTGCCGCCGGCTATGAGCCAACGCTTGACCTTGGACTTGCGGCGCGGCGGCTCCTGACCGTACGGGTCGTAGGGCTCGTACGGCTGCTGCTGCGCGTCGTGGGGCCGGTACTGCTCGTGCTGCCGCGGGTCGAAGAGCGGCTGCTGCTGCGTGGCCTGCTCACCGCGCTGCTCCCGGTAGGAGTCCGACTGCGGCGGGCGGGGCGGCTGTCCGTACGGCGGCGGGGCCTGCTGCGGCTGCCGGCCGTAGGGGCCCGGCGGCGGGGGCGGCGGCTGGCCCTGCGGCGCGTAGGGGGGTCGCCCCTGCGCCGGTCCGGACGGTCGGTCCTGCGGGCGGCCGTGGGGCGGCTGCTGAGGGTACTGCCCTTCCGGCCGGCGCGGCGGCTGGTACTGCCCTTCGGGTGAGTGAGACATGTGCGGTGGCTCTCCGGCTGTTGCCGCCCCGTCGGGCGTGTGGACTGCTTCCGTTCGAATGATGAACGAAACGCCCCTCGGGTTCCCAATTTTTCCTTCTCTTGGGATCTCGTAGGGGAGCCCATGACCCGAGCGCCGAACGGCGGTCCGCGCCGCACCGCTCGCGACCCGCCTCCCCGGCCCGCGACCCCCCGCCCCGGTCCTCCTCGGCCGGGCGCGAGGGCGCCGGGCAGGACCGGGGCGGGGGTCGGTGGAGGGCCTGGTGGGGGGCCGCAGGACCGTTACGCCGGGATCAGCGTCTTGCGTCGCCGCTTGCGGGGCGCGGCGGCCGAGAGGCGCAGTTCGATGAGGGAGCGCACGGTGGGCCACTCCTCGTCGAGCACCGAGTAGAAGGCCGTGCTGCGCACCGCTCCGTCCAGCCCTCTGGAATGGGCCCGGCGGACCCCTTCGCAGGTGAAGCCGAGACGTTCCATCGCGGCCCTGGAGCGGCCGTTGCGGGCGTCCGCGCGCAACGAGATGCGGCGTACGCCCCAGGTCTCGAAGGCGTGGCGGAGCATGAGCAGCTTGGCCTCGGTGTTGATCCCGGTGCCCTGGGCGCTCGGGGACAGCCAGGTGTTCCCGATCTCCGCGGCGTCGGGGATGGCGGTCGCCGGATCCCCGAAGGGGACGCCGGGCACGGCGGGCCACACCAGCGGTCCCTGCCAGTAGTCGAGATCCAGGAACCGGGTCGAACCGACGACCCGCCCGTCAGAAGCTCTGACCACGGCGAACGCCAGCGAACGACCCGCGGCCTGATCGGAGAGGGCGCGGTCGATGTACTCGTGGGACGCCTGCAACCCGTGCGGAACGGGTGTGAAGGCGTAAGTCGTACGATCCTCGGCCCCGGCCACGGCCAGGGCCTCGGTGTGGTGGGGGGCGAGGGGCTCGAGCCGCACGGAGCGGCCGGCGAGGAGTACGGGTACGGGCACGGAGCCTTCGGTCCTTCTGGGCGGTGGGGTGGTTGCACAGTCTGCGCTCCTGACGTCGCCCCCCGCGCAAAACGCGAGTGAAAGGCAACGGGCTGTCAGGTGAACGCGAGTGGCTCAATGTAGCTCCTTAATCTCCTCTCATGAACCCCCAATTCGGCAATGGCGCGGTTACGTTTTTCGAGGCGTTCCCTCCCTGCGGGGAGACACCCGTCATCCTGGTCCACGCACGCCCGTCGAACCGCTCGACGCGGGTGCCCCGGACAGCCGTCCGGGCCGCCTACGGACCTTGGATCACGGCCTCTGACCTGCGGTGATGTGGAGAGGGTCCGGTCGATCAAGGAGAGGACCCGCCGTCCGTCCCGATGGATGAAGCGGTCGCCCCGCCGGAGTAGCCGGGAATCGAACAGGCGGTCGTCGGTGGAGTGTCCGCAGGCCGCTCGACCGCGCCCGTGATCCGGTTGCGCCACCCGGGTGGGGAGCGGGTTCGGAGGTCCCCGCGAGAGGGTGCGGAGCGCCTGCGTCGACGAGGTGATCGACGGGGCGGCCGGCGGGGTGATCGGCGGGGTGATCGTCGGGGTGATCGTCGGGCGTCGGCGGGTCTCCCGACCGGTCGCGGCGGGGCCTTTCGTCGGGCCCCCGGGTGCCCATCGGCGCCCGGGGGCGCGGTCCTGCCGTGTCAGGCTGTCTGGAGGGTGGTGCGCAGCCGGTAGCGGTCGCCGCCGTACTCCACCGTCGACAGCAGCAACGGGCGCCGGTCGCGGGTGTACACGGTCTGGTCGAGGACGAGGACGGGCGCTCCCGGGGTGATCGCGAGGTGCCCGGCGAGGGTCTCGTCGGCCGTCCGTGCCTCGATGGTGGCCTCGGCGTACTCCGGCGCGACGCCCCAGCGCCGGAGTTCGTCGAAGAGGGAGGCCTCGCGGAAGTCCGTACGGGTCAGGTCGGGCGCCAGGGCGGCGACGATCAGGGTCCGGTCGAGTGCGATGCGTACGTCGTTCAGCAGCCGGACCCGCTCCAGGCGCGTCAGCGGGGTGCCGGCCGGGACCCCGAGGCGGTCCGCGTCGTCCAGGGACGCCGTGACGGTGTCGTGGCGCAGCACCAGCGAGCCGGGCCGCATGTGCTTGCGGCGGGCGGTGGCGGTGAAGGACTCCAGGTCCTTGGGCCAGTCCCGGGCGGGGGTGGGCGCGGTCGGGGCGGCGACGAACCAGCCGCGCCCGTGGGAGGCGGTGACCAGGCCCTGTTCCACGAGGTGCGCGAGCGCCCGGCGCAGGGTGACGCGGGAGACGTCGAGCCGTGTGCACAGCTCGCGTTCGGGCGGCAGCCGGCTCCCCTCGGACAGCCCGCGGCGGGCGATCTCCTCGCGGATCCGGTCGGCGGCCCGGGACCACAGGGGGGCGACCCCGTCGGCGGTGACGGGGGCGGGGACGGTGGCTTCGTCGGTCATGGAACGGACCATACCACTGGCTACCACTTGGTTCGGGGCGGAAGTCCCGGCCTGCCCGGGACCTTGGCCATCGGTTGGCCAGACCCGGGGTAGACCACTCAATACCTCCGTTGACCACAAACGGACCACTCGCTACGTTCGGGAGCGTCCCCACCCCCCGCTCGACGAGGAGCACCACCGATGAGTACGGCCACCGCCCCGCCCGTCACGGCGCCGACACCGGGCCGCAGGCCTGCCCGGATCATGCCGTTCATGCAGCGCATCGGCCGGAGCCTGATGCTGCCGGTGGCCACCCTGCCCGCCGCCGCCCTGCTCACCCGGCTCGGCGGCGCCGACCTGCTGGGCCGGGAGGACTTCCCGGAACTCGTGCGGCGGCTCGCCCTCGTGCTCGCCGCCGCCGGGCAGACCGTCTTCACCCACCTGCCGCTGCTCTTCGCGATCGGCGTCGCGATCGGCTTCGCGAAGAAGGCGGACGGTTCCACCGCCCTGGCCGCCGTCGTCGGTCACCTCGTCTTCACGGCCGTGCTCGCCAGTCCCGCCTTCCCCAAGGGCGTCGACGGGGAGCCCCTCGACGCGAAGGTCTTCGGCGGCATCGTGATGGGCCTGGTCGCCGCGCTCCTCTACCAGCGCTTCAGCCGCACGAAGCTGCCCGACTGGCTCGGCTTTTTCGGCGGGCGCCGGCTGGTCCCCATCCTCAGCGCCTTCGCCGGCGTGGGCATGGGCGTGGTCTTCGGAGTGGTCTGGCCGACGGTCGGAACCTGGTTCTTCCACTTCGGCGAATGGCTCGTCGGCACCGGAGCCTGGGGCGCCGGCCTCTTCGGCCTCGTCGTCCGCGCCCTCATCCCGGTCGGCATGCACCACTTCTTCTCGGTGTTCCCCTGGTTCGAGGCCGGCTCCTACGTCAACCCGGCCACCGGGGTGGAGGTCCACGGCGACATCGCCCGCTTCCTGGCCGGCGACCCCACGGCCGGACAGTTCATGACCGGCGGCTTCCCGATCTACATGTTCGCCCTGCCCGCCGCCGCCCTGGCCATCGCGCACACCGCCCGCCCCGAGAACCGCGTGATGGTCAAGGGCATGATGATCTCCGTCGCCCTGACCTCCTTCGTCACCGGCGTCACCGAGCCCATCGAATTCGCCTTCATGTTCGTGGCCCCCGTCCTCTACGCCGTCCACGCCCTCCTCTTCGGCGCCTCGATGGCCCTGTGCTACGCCCTCGGCATCCGCGACGGCTTCGGCTTCTCCTCCGGAGCCATCGACTACGTGGTCAACTTCGGCATCGCCACGAAGCCGCTGCTGCTCATTCCCATCGGCCTGGCCTTCGCCGCGCTCTACTACGTGATCTTCCGCTTCGCGATCGTGCGGTTCGACCTCCCGACGCCGGGGCGCGAACGCGACCCGGAGGGGACGCCCCCGCCCTCCGCCTGAGCCCCGCGGTCTTCCCGAGCCCTCCGTCCCGTCCCTCCCCCCGTTCCTCCCCTTGCCCTTCCCCCCTGCCTTTCCCTTCTGCCCTTCCCCTTCCTCTTCCCAGAGCCAGGAGCACCCGTCGTGTCCGCATCCCGCATCACCTTCCTCGAAGGCCAGGCCGGCCAGGGCGCGGCCCTCGCCCGGATCGCCGAGCGCGTCCGCGAACGGCTCGCCTCCCCGCGGGCCGCCCCGCTGCGCGCCGCCCGCAGGCCGCTGTTCACCGGCATCGGGGCCTCGTACGCCGCTCTCGCCGTCCCCGTCGAACAGCTGCGCGCGGCCGGGATCGTCACCCAGCGCGTGCTGTCCAGCGAGATCGAGAACGGCACCCGCGGCTTCGACACCGACTGCCTGATCGGCGTCTCCCAGGGCGGCCGCAGTTCCGAGACCCTGGCCGCCTTCCGGGCGGCCGGGGACGACATCGCCAAGGTCGCGCTGCTGAACGTCGTGCCGTCACCGCTCGGCGACCTCGCCGACCTCACCGTCGACCTCGGCAACGAGCCCGACTCCTACGCCTCCACCATCGGCTACACCGGCACCGTCGTCGCCCTCGACCTGATCGCGGGCGTGCTCGCCGGCCGCGCCGGGGACCCCTGGGCGGACATCGAGCGGCACACCGCCGCCGTCCACCGGCAGGCCGTCGAGGTCGTCGCCGCCCTCGCCGAGCGGGGCGCCCGCTGCGTCGCCTCCGACGGGGTGGCCGCCGGCGCCTCCCGCGCCTCCGCCGAGGAGGGCGCGCTGCTGCTGCGCGAGGTGGTCCGGATGACCGGCGCCCACTCCGCCACCCGCAACTACCTGCACGGGGAGATGGAATCCGCGGGCGACACCCTCCACCTGGTCTACGGCGACGGGCGCGAGCTCGACCTCGCCCGCTCCCTCGCCGGCGCCGGCCACCTCACGCTCCTGATCACCACCGCGGACGTGGACCTCGCGGAGAACCTGTACACGGTGCGCCTGCCGCGCTGCGCCGACGCCGTCCGGGTGGTCCTGGAGACGGTGGTCCTCCAGGAACTGGTGGCCCGGCTCAGCGTCGAGCGGAACGTGCCGATCGAGTCGTTCGTGTTCGCCAACCAGGACACCAAGCTGGGTGGCCTCGACCTCGCCGACTTCGAGCCCGCGCCCCCCGCTCCCGCCCCCTGACCGGCCCCCGCCCGGCCCCCCGGCCGGGCGGCGGCGACCGCCTGGGATCATCCCCGTATGGACTTCGCGGGAGGTCGGGCGCCGAAGCCCGACGTGGCAGGGGCACTGGCCCGACTGGGCGCCGTCGGGGGCTTCTTCACCGTCGCGTACGGGCCCCGGGAGCCCGGCCCGGGCTTCCGGCCGCTCGACGTGCTCTACGGGGAGGAACTCGCCCCCTGGGTCGCCGAGGTGGGGCGGCGCATCGGCAGCGGACCCGACCGGGTGGCCGCCTCCACCGCCCAGTTCGGGATCGCGGCGCGGCTGTGGTCCCTCGGCCTGGGGTGCGCGGCCCTGACGGACCGGGTGCCGGACCTGGCCCCCGACCGCGTCCGGTGGCGGCTGCCCCGGTCGGGCTCACTGGAACTGTGGCTCCCCGACCCTGGCGAGGGGCTGCCCGCCGAGGCGCTCGGGGACACCGTCCTCGGGAACCTGGCGGTGCTGGAGGCCCGGCTGCGCGCCGACCCCGGGGTGTCCGCCCGGGTGCTCCGCGGCAACGCGGCCTCCGGGCTGGTCGGGGCCCTGCGCGTGCTGCTCGACCGGGTCCCCGGCGGGCGGGCCGTGGCCCTGGCGGGTGAACTGCTGGCCGAGGGCGGGGCGTTGGCCGGCACCGGCACCTTCGTCCACGAGGAGGGGCTCGGGGTGGCCTTCGTACGGCGCAGCTGTTGCCTCTACTACCGGGTGCCGGGCGGCGGCTTCTGCGGGGACTGCGTCCTGCGGAGCAGGGGATAGCCGAGAGGGGCCCGCGGGGAACGGTGGACCGTTCCCCGCGGGCCCCTCGGAGGGCACGTCCTAGAAGGTCAGGTTCCAGGAGTCGATCTTGCCGGTGTCGCCGCCCGCGTTGTCGTTCACGCGCAGCTTCCACGTGCCGTTCGCGACCTCGGAGGAGGCGTTGACGGTGTAGGTGGTGTTGATGTTGTCGGCGCTGCCGCCGGCACGGTTGTGGACCGTGTAGACGGAACCGTCCGGGGCGATGAGGTCGACCTTCAGGTCACCGATGTAGGTGTGGACGATGTTCACGCCCACCTTCAGGGTCGACGGCGCGTTGCCCGTCACACCGCTGACGGTGAGGGGGCTCTCCACGGTGGTGTTGTCGCCGATGGCGACGTCACCGAGGTTCTCGAAGTACTTGCCGGGGGGCGGGGTGGAGCCGCCCACCGCCTTCAGGGCGTCGACCTGGCCCTCACCGAAGAAGCCGTTGTTCGCGGCGGTCCCGGTGCAACGGCTGTCCGACGGGCAGGGCACGTCGTTGGCCTGGACGGCCAGCTTGTCGCGCAGCTGCGCCGGGGTGATGCCGGGGTTGGCGCTCACGAGCAGCGCGGCCACGCCGGCCACGTGCGGGCTGGCCATGGAGGTGCCGCTCATGGTGCCGTACTTGCCGCCCGGGAGGGTGGAGTAGACGTCGCTGCCCGGGGCGGCGATGTCGATGACGCCGCGACCGTAGTTGGAGAAGGAGGCCTTGGAGACGCCCGAGCCGTTGGCCGCGACCGTGACGACGCCCGGCAGCTCGGTCGGGATGTCGAGGCAGGCGTTGGTGATGGTGCGGGTGACCGGCGTCGAGTCGTTCGGGCTCTCGGTGTCGGTCGTCTTGTTGGCCAGGTCCAGGTTGGAGTTGCCGGCCGCCGCGACCTGGAGCGAGCCCTTGCGCTCGGCGTACTCCTGGGCGCGCTTGACGCCCTCGATGATCGCGGCCTGGTCGGCGTTGTCCGGGCAGTTGAACTGCCACGGGTCCGTGTAGTAGCTGTTGTTGGTGACCTTGAAGCCGTGGTCACCGGCCCAGACGAACCCGCAGACGGTGTTCTCGGCGAAGAAGAGCGAGGAGCCCGGCTCGGCGATGCGCACCGAGGAGATCTTCACGCCCGGGGCCACGCCGATGGCGCCCTTGCCGTTCTTGGCGGCGGCGACCGTACCGGCCACGTGCGTGCCGTGGGTGCCGACGTCGCGCCAGGCACCGGTGCGGGTGTCGGGCTTGCCGTACGCGCAGGACGCGGAGTCCGCCGCGTTGAAGTTCGGCGCCAGGTCCTGGTGCTGGTCGTCCACACCGGTGTCGAGGATGCCGACCTTGACGGAGGCGGAGCCGGTGGTGACGGCCCAGGCCTGGTCCGCCTTGATCTGGCTCATGTCGCTGCGGACGGGCTCGCCCGCCGGGGTGGTGGACTGCGCCGGGTTGGCGGGCAGCGCCGGGTTGTAGGCGTCGGCCGGTACGTCCGAGGTACGGGTGGCGCCCACCTGCTGGACCCCGCTGACGCCGCGCATGGTGGCGGCGAAGGAGGCCGAGGTGGAGTGGGCGACGATCACGCCGATCTGGTCGAAGTACGAGAAGACCGTACCGCCGTTGGCGGTGACGGCGGACCGTACGGCCGAGCTGTCACCGGCGGCGGTGATCACGAGGTAGGCGCGGGTGCCGGCGGCCCAGGTCGCACTCTGGGACGTCGCGGCAGCGGCCTGCGGGGCGGCCGCGGGAGCGGCGGCCGAGGGAGAAGCGGGAGAGACGGGATCGGTGCCCGCGAGGGCGGTGGGCGCCCCGAGGGTCAGGGCGGCGCCGAGAGCGGCGGCCAGCACCAGGGCACGTCGGGGGCGGCTGGATATGTGGGGTATCAATGCGTCCTCCGTTGACCCGGTGGGGGCTGGTGGCACCTACCGGGTCGTACGAAACGAGTGGTGGACGCAAGATGTCAGACGTCCGGCCCCGGAGGGAAGTACCTTTTGGACCGGACGACTTATGGACCCGGTGGCCGAAAACCACCCCTCGGTAAGCGGGGTGAATCGTTCCGCCGTCTTCGTCGGACTTGCCCGCCTCTCGGCCGGAGGTACGGGAACGCCGCGCCATCGGCCCGGGAGGGGCGGGGCGCGGCGTTCGCCGCCCTCGGCCGCGGCGTCGCGAGGAGGGTCGACGCCGGGTCGGGACCGGCCGGACGGGGCACCGTGGGGGCGAGCCCTGCCCGGCCGGCGGCTGTGGGGGAAGGCCGGCCTAGGCCGGCACCCCGTCCTTGTCCTTGGTGGCGGTCGACGGCGCGGGTACGGGGGCGGGGTCCGCGCCCGGTTCGGCCGGCGCGGCGTGTCCGTCGTCCACCAGCGTCGCCTCGTCGAACGGCAGCCGGCCGGCGAGGACTTCGGTGGCCCGCTCCCGGTCGAACTCCTTGGTCCACGTTCCGATCAGGACGGTGGCGACGGCGTTGCCCGCGAAGTTGGTGAGGGCCCGTGCCTCGCTCATGAACCGGTCGATGCCCACGATCAGGCCGACCCCGTCGACCAGTTCGGGCCGGTGCGTCTGGAGCCCGCCCGCCAGGGTGGCCAGGCCCGCGCCGGTGACGCCGGCCGCGCCCTTGGAGGCCACGATCATGAACAGCAGCAGCGAGACCTGCTCGCCCAGGGCCAGCGGCTTGCCCATCGCCTCGGCGACGAACAGCGAGGACATCGTGAGGTAGATGGCCGTGCCGTCCAGGTTGAAGGAGTATCCGGTCGGCACGGTGATGCCGGTGACCGGCCGCGAGACGCCCAGGTGCTCCATCTTCGCGATCAGGCGCGGCAGGGCCGACTCGGAGGAGGAGGTCGACAGGATCAGCAGGAACTCCCGGCCGAGGTAGCGCAGCAGGGTGAACACGTTGATCCCGGTGCACAGCCGCAGCAGCGCGCCCAGCACCACGAAGACGAACAGCACGCAGGTCGCGTAGAAGCCGATCATGATGACCGCGAGGGACTTGAGCGCGTCGACGCCGGTCGCGCCGACCACCGCCGCGATCGCTCCGAACGCGCCCACCGGCGCGGCCCACATGATCATCGCCAGCACGCGGAAGACCAGCCGCTGCACGTGCCCGATCCCGCGCAGCACCGGCTCGCCGGCCGTGCCCATGGCCTGGAGCGCGAACCCGCACAGCAGCGCGACGAGCAGCGTCTGGAGCACCTGCCCGCCGGTGAAGGCCGACACCAACGTGGTCGGGATGATCCCCAGCAGGAACTCCGGGGTGCTCTGCGCCCCGCCCGCCTTGGCCTGCGCCTCGCCGGCGTGCCGCGCGGCCTCGGTCAGGTGCAGCCCGCTGCCGGGTTCCAGCAGGTTGCCCACCAGCAGTCCGATGGCGAGGGCCACCGTGGACATCACCATGAAGTACCCGAGGGCCAGCCCGCCCACGGCGCCGACCTTGGCGGCCTTGCGCACCGATCCGATGCCCAGCACGATCGTGCAGAAGATCACCGGGGAGATCATCATCTTGATGAGGTTGACGAAGCCGGTGCCCAAGGGTTTGAGCTCCACGGCCACGCCCGGCGCGGCGAAGCCCACGACGATGCCGAGCACCACCGCGGCGATCACCGCGATGTAGAGGTAGTGGGTTCTGTCGCGTCTGGCGGCCACGTGCGCCTCCCGGTTCGTGATTGCGTTCCGGGAGACCATCGCCCACCCTGTGACCCCGGTCACCCTTGCGTTCATTGAGTTCACGAGCCGGTGCACACTGAGCGCCATGTTCCGCTTCCCTCGGCCGCCCCGGAGCCTCGCCGGCCAGCTCTTCGCCATGCAGGTGCTGCTCGTCGCCGTCGTCGTCGCCGGCTGCGCGGTCTTCGCCTACGCGACCGCCCGGGGCCAGGCCGAGGACGCCGCCCGGCGGCAGGCCGGGGCCGTGGCCCGGGCCGTCGCCGACTCGCCGTCGGTGCGGGAGGCCGCGGGCGGAGTCGCGGCGGATCCGAGCGCCCCGGATCCGAGCGCCCCGGATCCGACCGTCACGAATCCGAGCGCCCCGGATCCGACCGTCACGCTCCAGCCCTACGCGGAACGGGTCCGCGCCGACACCGGCGTGGACTTCGTGACGATCATGGCCCCGGACGGCCGGCGCTGGACCCACCCCGATCCGGGTCGCATCGGCGAGCGCTACCTCGGCAACACGGCCCGCGCCCTGCGCGGGGAGACCTTCGGCGAGACCTACACCGGTACCCTCGGCCCCTCGATCCGCGTGATCACTCCGCTGATCGGCGCGGACGGCCGGATCGTCGGCCTGGTCAGCGCGGGGATCACCGTCCGCGCCGTCAGCGACCGGCTCGCGGCGCAGCTCACCGCCCTCGGCTGGGTGGCGGCGGGGGCGCTGGCGCTGGGCGGAGCGGGTACGTACGTCATCAACGCCCGGCTGCGCCGCCACACCCACGGCATGAACGCCGCCGAGCTGAGCCGGATGTACGACTACCACCAGGCGGCCCTGCACGGGGTCCGGGAAGGTCTGCTGATGCTCGACGGTCGCCGCAGGATCACGCTGGTCAACGACGCGGGACGCGAACTGCTGGGCCTGCGCGGGCAGAGCACCGGCCGGAAGGTGGACGACCTGGGGCTGCCCGCCCCGCTGACCGGGGCCCTCCTCGCCGACCGGCCCCGGGTGGACGAGGTCCACCTCACGGCGGAGCGGGTGCTCGTCGTCAACAGCTCGCCCGTCGCCGGCGGTGGCCGCCGCGGCACCGTGATCACCCTGCGCGACCACACCGAACTCCAGTCGCTGTCCGGCGAATTGGACCTCGAACGAGGATTCACCCAGGCCCTGCGTTCGCAGGCGCACGAGGCCGCGAACCGGCTGCACACCGTGGTCTCCCTGATCGAACTGGGCCGCGCGCAGGAGGCGGTGGAGTTCGCCACCGCCGAACTGGAGCTGGCCCAGGCGCTCACCGACGAGGTCGTCACCGCCGTGGGCGAGCCGGTGCTGGTCGCCCTGCTCCTCGGCAAGGCCGCGCAGGCGCACGAGCGGGGCGTCGAACTGCTCGTCACCCCGGACGACGGCGCGGTCGACGCCGGGCAGCCCGGGGTGCCGCCGGCCCGGGACCTCGTCACGGTGCTCGGCAACCTGATCGACAACGCCCTCGACGCCCTGACCGGCGTACCGGGCGGGCGGATCCGCGTCACCGTGCGACGGGACGGGGGCGGGCTGCTGCTGTGCGTCGCGGACAACGGCCCGGGTCTGCCCGAGGGGGTGGACGTCTTCCGGCGCGGCTGGTCCGGCAAGGGGGAGGGGCGGGGCCTCGGCCTCGCGCTGGTCCGTCAGGTGGCCGACCGGCACGGGGGCGGCGTGGAGACCGGCCGGGGGCCGGAGGGCGGCGCGGAGTTCACCGTGCGCCTGCCGCTCGCGGAGGCGGCCCGATGAGCGCGGCCTCCGGCGCCGGGCGGCCGGTGCGCGTCCTGGTCGTCGAGGACGACCCCGTCGCCGCCGACGCCCACGCGCTCTACGTCGGCCGGGTGCCCGGCTTCACCGCCGTGGCGGCCGTCCACACGCTGGCCGAGGCCGGTCGGGTCCTGGAGCGCACCCGCGTCGACCTGCTGCTCCTCGACCTCACGCTGCCCGACGGCAACGGCCTGCGCTTCGCGCGCGGACTGAGGGCCGCGGGCCACCCCGTCGACGTGATCGCGGTGACCTCGGCGCGGGACCTCGCGGTGGTCCGCGAGAGCGTCTCGCTGGGCGTCGTGCAGTACGTGCTGAAGCCCTTCGCGTTCCCCACCCTGCGCGAGCGGCTCCTGCGCTACGCCGAGTTCCGCGCGGCGGCGGGCGAGGCGGTCGGCCAGGACGACGTGGACCGGGCGCTCGCCGCACTGCGCGCGCCCGGCCCGACGGAGCTGCCCAAAGGGCTGAGCGCCCCGACCCTGGAGCGGGTCGTGGCGCTGTTGCGGGCGGCGCCCGAGGGGCTGACCGCCGCGGGGGCGGCCGAGGCGGCCGGGATCTCGCGGATCACCGCCCGCCGGTACCTGGAGCACCTGGTGGACACCGGTCGCGCGGACCGTGCCCCCCGGTACGGCCAGGTCGGCCGCCCCGAGCTGCACTACCGCTGGCTGGCGGCGGCGACCGGCTCGGTGTCGAACGTGTAGAACTTGCGGTGGTCCAGCATGTCGGCCGGGGTCACGTCGTTCCACGGCCGCATGGTGTCGCGCAGGTCCACCACGTTCGGGGTGCCCGCGGCGGGCAGGTACGTGGACTGCGGGTTCTTGGCCTGCCAGTCGGCCCACAGCTTGTCCACGAAGGCGTGGTGCATCCAGAACACCGGGTCGTTGGGGGAGACGCCGGTGCCCATCTGGCCGCCGACCCACACGTGCACCCGGTTGTGGAGGTTGGCCCCGCGCCAGCCCTCCAGGTTGTTGCGGAAGCCGTTCGAGGAGCTGTTCCAGGGGGCCATGTCGTAGACCGGCATGGCGAGGACGGCGTCCACCTCGGCGCGGGTCGGCAGCTGCGCGACGCCCTCGCCGAGCGTGCGCCGCAGGTAGGAGCGGCCGTCGACGCGGACGCTGATCTCCCACCTGCCCGTGGCGTACGCGAAGGGGCCGTCCATGACCTGGCCGTCGCGGGCGCGACCGGTGCCGCCGAGGAAGTCGGCGGCCCACAGGGAGGAGCGGGAGGTGCGGTCGGCGGTCCAGTCCCAGTACGGGATGGTCACGCTCGCGTCCACCGCCTGGAGCGCCTGCTCGAACTCCAGCAGGAACCGGCGGTGCCAGGGGAGGAAGGAGGGGGAGCGGTGGCCCACCCGGTCGCCCGAGTCGGTGTCGCTCATGATGAAGCCGTTGTGCGTGGTGACGAACCGGTCGTAGCGGCCGGTGCGCTTCAGCTCCAGGAGCGCGTTGGTGAAGGCGCGCTTCTCGGCGGCGGTCAGCGTGGCCTGGTTCTTGCGGACGGTCATGCCGCGCCTCCCATCGGGTCGAAGGGCAGGAGCGTGGCGCCGCGCAGCTCGCGCACGGCGGCGCGGGCGAGCGAGGTCGGGTCGGCGAAGGTCTCGTAGTGGTTGACCACGCTGATCCAGGTGCCGTCGGCGTTGCGCATCACGTGCAGCTCGCGACCGTCGATGCGGACGGTGGGCAGGCCGGCTCCGTGGTGACCACCGTGGTGGCCGCCCCCGGTGGCGGGGGATATCTGGATGCGACGGCCCTGGTACACCTCGTCGACCGTGCCGGCGGGGGTGGCGGCGGCCCGGGAGTCGGTGGCGGCTGCGTGCGCGGTGGCGCCCGCTATGCCGAGGACGGTGAGTGCGCCGGCAGTTGTGCCCAAGGCCTGCCTGCGGGTGATCTTGTTCATGGCCGAAGAACTATCAGGGCCATGACAGCAGTTGACCGCTATCCGGACATCGGTGGATAGGTTGCCTATAGAACGAATTGCGTGATCTTCCCGTCCGGACCGGCTCCAGTGGTCCGGACGGGAAGATCTACGGAAGTAATCCTACCTGGCAGTAATTTTTACGGCGAATCCGGAGTTGTGTGCACGGCGTCACGTTCCGTGAGAAGGCCGGAAGCGATGGCATCGCCGAGCCCCGCCCGAGCCCCGCCGGAACCGCAGTTGCGGCGATATCGCCCCTATAGTCCCGATATGCCTCTTCATCAGACGAAGGACGTGCGCGACGGTGACGGCGACACGGACGTGTTCGCGTCCGCCCTCAGTGGCGAGATCCTCCCCAAGTACCGGATCCCCGAGGACCACTCCCCCTCGGAGGTCGTCTACTCGCTCCTGCACAACGAGCTGCTCCTCGACGGCAACGCCGCCCAGAACCTGGCCACCTTCTGCACCACCTGGTCGGACGAGGGCGTGCACCGCCTGATGAACGAGTGCCTCGACAAGAACATGATCGATAAGGACGAGTACCCGCAGACCGCCGAGATCGAGGCCCGCTGCGTCAACATCCTCGCCGACCTCTGGAACGCCCCGCCCGGCGTCGCGGGCACCGGCTGCTCCACCACCGGCTCCAGCGAGGCCGCCATGCTCGGCGGACTCGCCCTCAAATGGCGCTGGCGCGAACGCCGCCGCGCCGCGGGACTGCCCACCGACCGCCCCAACCTCGTCTGCGGACCCGTACAGATCTGCTGGGAGAAGTTCGCCCGCTACTTCGACGTCGAGCTCCGCCAGGTCCCCCTGGAACCCGGCGCCACCGGACTGCGCCCCCACCAGCTCGCCGCCCACGTCGACGAGAACACCATCGGCGTGGTCGCCATCCTCGGCGTCACCTACACCTGCGACTACGAACCCGTCGCCGAGATCGCCGCCGAACTCGACCGCATCCAGGCCGAACACGGCTGGGACGTGCCCGTCCACGTCGACGCGGCCAGCGGCGGCTTCGTCGCCCCCTTCCTCCACCCCGACGTCGTCTGGGACTTCCGCCTGCCCCGCGTGGCCTCCGTCAACACCTCCGGCCACAAGTACGGGCTCGCACCGCTCGGCGTCGGCTGGATCGTGTGGCGCACCGCCGACCTGCTCCCGGCCGACCTCGTCTTCGACGTGGACTACCTCGGCGGCGACATGCCGACCTTCGCCCTGAACTTCTCCCGCCCGGGCGGCGAGGTCATCGCCCAGTACTACCTGTTCCTGCGGCTGGGCCGCGGCGGCTACCGGCGCGTCCAGGAGGCCTGCGCGGACACCGCCCGCTACCTCGCCGCCCAGATCGCCGACATGGGCCCCTTCACCCTGCTCTACGACGGCAGGGGCGCGCTGCCCGCCGTCTCGTACACCCTCACCGACCCCGCCGGCGCCGGCTTCAGCCTCTACGACCTCTCCGACCGGCTCCGCATGCGCGGCTGGCAGGTGCCCTCGTACCCGCTGCCGCGCGACCGGCAGGAGACCGTGATCCAGCGCGTGCTGATCCGGCACGGCGTCACCCGCGACCAGATCGCCCTGCTCGTCGGCGACCTGCGCCGGGCCGTCGAGCACCTCGCCGCCCACCCCCAGCCGGTCCCCGCCACCGAGCCCCGCTCGGGCTTCCACCACTGACGGACCACCGCCTCGGCGGGAGGACCGACCCGGTCGGACCGCCGACCCGGTCGAAGGACCGCCTCAGGCCGACGCCGACCAGCGCATCCCCAGCTGCGACAGGGCGGCCGCCCGCTCCGGGGACAGCCCCGCCGCCCGGGAGCGCTGGTTGGCGATCCACGCCCCGAGCCGCAGCTCGCGCCCGCCGACGGGTTCCACGTGCGTACGCGGAACCCGCAGGTGCCCCTCGCGGGAACGGAAGGCCCGGGCCGCCTCCAGGTGCTCCGCCCAGGCCACCGCGTGGCTGCGGCGCGCGGGCGGCCGTTCGGACTCCGTCGCCGCGCCCACCCCCAACGTGTGCTCCAGCAGCCACCGCTGCGCCCACGCCAGCCGCTCCCACCCCAACCGTTGGGCCCGCACCCACGACCCCAGGTCCTCGCCCTGCACCACCACCTCACCGGGACCGAGCGGCAACCGCCCGCCCGCGTCCAGGTGCACCCGCGTCAGGTGGAAGGCCCGCTGCCAGCCGATGTCCCAGGCCGGGCACCAGGACGGGTCGATCTCGTCCAGGGCGTCCCGGCGCTCCCGCGCCAGCGCCCCCGGACCCTCCCGCCGGGCCGCCGCCCGGTTGTTCTTCATCCACACCCCGACCGGCGCCCCGTGCAGGCACGCCTCCACCGGCGGCAACAGGTGCCCGTGCTCCGCCGCCCAGGCGCGCGCCGCCGTCAGCCCCTCCTCGAAGGCCACGTCGACCTGGCTCCACACCATGCCGAGCGCCTCCAACTCCGCCGTCCGCTCACGGCCCAGGGCGCCCCGGCGGTACGTGCGCCGCGCGTCCGCGATCCACTGCCCCAGCGGGAAGGAGGCCAACGACGCCGGCCACCGCTCGTCCCCCGCCGGCACCCGGAACGCGAACGGCACCCGCAGGTCCCCGACCGTCTCCACGTGGATCCGGGCCGCCTCGACGCCCCGCCGCCACCGCGTGTGCTCGGGATGCAGGACGCGCAGCCGGATGAAGGCCGCCAGCAGCGCCGGATCCCGCGGCGTGGAGAAGCTCAGCAACGCCCGGGCCCCCGCTCCCGGACCCAGGCCGCCGCCGCCGATCGCGGCGCCGGCCGCGCCCCGGCTCGGCGCCTGGGGCTGCGCCAGGTCCTCCACCAGCCGCGCGTCGTGCGCCCGCAGGGCCTCCAACAGTCGCGCGAGGTCCCCGTAGGCCCGCGAGGTGAGCATCGTGTCGGGCGTCTCGCCCGGTCCGAGCAGCACCGGGACCACCAGGGAGGCCACCTTGCCCTCGCCGGGCCGGATCCGCAGGGCGCGGCCCACGGCCTGCACGAGGTCGGGCATGGATCCGCGCACGTCCGCCCAGAACACCGAGTCGCACTCCTTGGTGTCGACCCCCTCGCCCAACACCCGCACGCTGCCGAGGAAGGCCTTGTCCGCCACCCGGTCGGCGGCGAACGCCTCCAGCACCCGCCGCCGGTGCGCCGCCGTGTGCTGGCCGCACAGCCAGTCCGCCCAGACCGTACGGGGGTGGACGGGGCGGGGGCTCCGGCTCGTCAGCCGCAACCGCGCCGCGACCGCCGGCAGGCCCGCCGCGAAGGCCTCGGCCTCCTTGGTCAGGTGGTGGAACACCAGGGTCCGCCGGAAGCCCTGGTCCGCCGCGGCCGTCACCAACGCCGCCTGGAGCGCGGCCAGCCGCATCCCGCGCACCCGGTCCGAACGCCCGTCCGCGCCCAACAGCAGGGCCGACCGGAACCCGGGGTCGCTGACGTCCACGCACACCACCCGGTACGGTGCGCAGATGCCCCGGTCGATGGCCTCCGACAGCGACAGCGTGTGGCAGCGGGCGCCGAAGGGGCCCCGCGGATCGTCCTCCATCGAGGCGACCAACTCGCCGCCGCCCCGCACCACCCCGCCCGCCGCGGTCTCCGCCGAGGTCCGCGCCCCGGCCGCATCGCCCCCGGACGGCTCCTCACCCTCCTCGGGGCTCTCGCCGTCCCGCCACACCCGGGGGGTGGCCGTCATGTACAGCCGGCGCAGCGAGGGGATGCGCGTGTTGTCGTGGACCACCGCCCACGGCTTGCCGATCCGCCCCGACGTGCGGTGGGCCTCGTCGACGACGACCAGGTCCCAGGAGGGCAGGCCGGCCAGGTGGGCGCGCTCGATCGTGCCCAGGCCCAGGGAGGCGTACGTGGCGAACACCGTCACCCGCTCCAGCGGGCGGGCGCACCAGCGGGCCAGTTCACCCGGATCCGTGGTGGTCGGCACGCCCGCGTCCTCGCCGCGCAACGAGCACACCGCGAGGCTGCGCCCCGTGCGACCGCCCTCCCGCCAGGCCGCCACGGTCTGCACCAGCAGGTCGAGGGAGGGGACCAGCACCAGCACCCGGCCGGCCCGCATCTCCTCCGACGAGCGGACGGCGACCAGCGACTTCCCGGAACCGGTGGCCATGATCACCTGGGTGCGCAGGCCCCGCTCCGGAACCCGTCCGGAAGGGGGCAGCTGCAAGGCGCGCACGACGGCGTCGACCGCCTCGCGCTGATGGGGCCGCAGCTCCCTCCTCGCCATCTTCGAACCCCCTCCGCCCTGATCTGCCCGTTCGACTCCAGGTCCTATCTTGCCCGGATTATGAGTCAAAGGGAGGCAGGGGGTGGCCGGTCCGTCACCTACGGGTCACCGAAGGTCACCCGCGACACGGTCGCGCGGCGCCGCCCCAGGGGGTCGGGGCGGTGCCCGCGCGGGGACCGAGGGCTCAGCGGGCGCCGAAGTTCTGGGTCCACCACGGGCCGCCGGCGCCCTGGTGGATGCCCACGCCGATGTCCTTGAAGGAGCAGTTGAGGATGTTGGCGCGGTGGCCCGGGCTCTTCATCCACGAGTCCATCACCGACTGCGCGGTCTGCTGGCCCTTGGCGATGTTCTCCCCGTACGTCGACCAGCGGTACCCGGAGGCCGTGGTCCGCGCGCCCGGGTCGGCGCCGTCGGGGTTGGTGTGCGCGAAGAAGTCCCGCGCCGCCATGTCGGCGGAGTGGCCCTGGGCGGCCGCGCGCAGCTGCGCGTCCTCCTTGAGCGGTCCGCAGCCGGCCGCCGCCCGCTCGGAGTTGACGAGCGCGACCACCTGGCCGGCGATGCCCGAGGGGGGAGCCGGGGCGGGCGCCGGCGGGCGGCTCGACGCCTTGCGGGTCGGCGTGGGCGAGGGCGCCGGGGCGCTGCTCGTGGCGGCCGACGCCGAGGCGGAGGCGGAGGCCGAGGGGGACGCGGAGGCCGACGCGGAAGCGGAGGGAGAGGCGGAGGCGGAAGCGGAGGGCGGGACGGACGCGGTGTCGGGCGCGGCCAGGGCCATGGCCGGGGAAGCGGACGCCGCCCCGCCCGCCTCGGCGTCGCGCTTTCCGGGCATCGAGCCGAGGTAGACCAGTCCGCCTCCCGCCACGCAGGCGGCGAGGACCGCGCCGCCGATGGCCCTGCGGCGGTTCTGGCGCCGCTTGCGCTCGGCTCCCCGCCCGCCGGAACCGTCGCCCGGGGCGATTCCCTCGCCGGTGGCGCCCGAGTCGCCCCCGCGACGTCGGGCGGCGCGGCCCGGGCCGGAGACGACGGGGGTGGAGACGACCGGGGCGAGTTGGGTGGCGGCGTCGGCGAAGGACGCGGCGTCGGCGGCGTGAGCGGAGCCCGAGAGGTCCGCCGCGCCGGCGAGGTCGGCCGTGCCGGCGACGGTGGCGCCGGTCGGGGCGAGGCCCGTCACGGCGGACCGTACGCCCGCCAGCAGCGCGGCGGTCACCGGGACCAGCGCCAGCCCGGCCAGCAGCCCCTCGGCCGGCACCAGTCCGTTCCACAGGCCCGAGCAGCGCAGGCACTCCCGGGCGTGCCGGGCTATGCGCTTGCGCCACAGCGCCGACGGCCGACCGTCCCAGGTGCCGGTCACGGCCCGCAGCCCCTCGCAGACCGGCTGCGCCTCCAGCGCCCGCTCCACGACTCGGGCCGCCTCCAGTTGGGCCTTCATCCGCTGGACGCGCACCGCCGCGTGCTGCGGGGGCAGCTCCAGCGCGGCGGCCATCTCCGCGCGGGTCAGCTCGCCGGCGCACTCCAGCCACCACAGGGACAACAGCGCGCGGTCGTCGGGCTCCAGCCACCGCGTGGCCCGGGCGGTCTCGCGGCGCTGGCCCGAGAGCTGGAGCCGTACGACGGTCAGGTCGGCGAAGTCGGCGCCCGGGTCGGCCACGTCCTCGGCCGCCTCCAGGCCGCTCGCGCCGAGGCCGTGGTCGCGGGACTGCCAGTGGGCCCGTACGCGGTTCATGGCGATGGCCACCAGCCAGGAGCGGAAGCTCTCGTCGACGCGGAGGCCGGGCAGCCCGTCGAGCGCGCGCAGCATGGTGTCCTGCACGACGTCGTCGACGTCGACGGACCCGTTCAGGGCCCGCCCGACGATGTTGTAGACCAGCGGCAGGTGGGCGCTGACGAGTTCGTCCTGCGCCCGGGGGTCGCCCGCGCGGGCCGCCGTCACCAGAGCTGCCGTGTTCTGTGTACCCATGTGATGTCCCTGTCCGTACCGGCGGTCGATGATGCCCAACAACTGGGAGACCGTCGAGAGGGGTCCCAATAACAGTTATCCGGAAGATTTTCCGGCAAGACATCGAGAGCCTCACCCGAATGGGTAAGGTCTGGACCACAGGGTTCCGTCATGTGGAACTTTGTTCCGCTAAGTGGAACAACCCGATCTGTTGCGGGGCCCCGATGCCCCGCCCGCGTAGGGGCGTGGACGTGGTGGGCGCCGCCGGGCCGGATGGGTCTTCCGCGGCCCGGCGGCGCCGGTCGGACGGCGCGGGGGCGCCGGTCGGGGGGAGGGGGAGAGGGGGGCGGAGGACCGGCCGGGTCAGTGGCCGCGCAGGCCCCGGTCGACGGCTGCCGTCAGCTCGCCGTCGGCGGTGTCGGCGTCCAGGGACCAGAACATGGCCCCGCCCAGCCCCTCCTCGCGGACGTACCGGGCCTTCGCGCGCAGGACCTGCGGGTCGTCGTACGTCCACAGGGTGGTGCCGTCGAACAGCCAGGCGTGCCCGTCGCGCCGGTCGCGGTACAGCCGGTAGGTGCCCGAGCCCGCCAGCTCCTTCAGCTCCTTGTAGTCCGCGTACCCGGCCGCCCACCGCGCGGGGGCCGGCCCCGTCGCGGGCCGTCCCATGCCGTCGCCGCCGCCGGAGACCCCGGTCCAGCCCTGACCGTAGAACGGCATGCCGACCACCAGCTTGCGCGCCGGCGCACCGCGCCGCAGCCACGCGTCGACCGTGCCGGACACGCTGAAGTCGTTCCGGGCGTACAGCGCGGACTGTTGGGCCGTCCGCGCCTCCCCGGACACGTGGAAGTCGTAGCCCTGGAGGGTGACGAAGTCGAGGCTGCGCATGATGCGGCGGACGTCGAAGCCGGCGTCGATCTTCGCGGGGGCCGTGGGGACGAAGGCCGTCAGCTCGTAGCCGCGCCGCCGCTCGCGCCCGAGGGCGTCGAGCTGTCGGCGGAACTCCTCGACCAGCGCGGTGAAGTTGCGCTTGTCCTCCGGCCGGTACTTCGTGTCGGTGTCGCCCTCCGAGCCCGGCCACTCCCAGTCGAGGTCGATGCCGTCGAAGACCCCCGCCGCCGCGCCGGCGCCGCCCCGGGCGCCGTCCCGGGGGAGGTTGCCCTTGATGTACAGGTCGAGGCAGGACCGTACGAGGGCCTCGCGCGAGGCGGCGGTGAGGGCGGCGTCGGAGAAGTGCGTGGACCAGCTCCAACCACCCAGCGAGATCAGCACCTTGAGGTTCGGGTGCTTCGCCTTCAGCTCCTTCAGCTGGTTGAAGTTGCCGGCGAGGGGCTGCTCCGCCGTGTCGGCCACCCCGTCCACGGAGTTCGCGGCGTCCAGCGGGCGCGCGTAGTCGGCCCAGGCGTCGGCCTCGCCCGGCACGTTGCCGGTGAAGCACTTGCCGTCGGCGCCGATGTTGCCGAAGGCGTAGTTGATGTGGGTGAGCCTGCCCGCGGTGCCGTTCGCGTCGAGGTCCTGGACCTGGAAGTCCCTTCCGTAGACGCCCCATTGGGTGAAGTACCCGACCTTGCGGTACGCGCGGTCGTGGCCGCGCGCCCCGTCCCCGTCCCCGGTGGCGCCGGCCGGCGCGAAGGCGGTCAGCAGGGACAGGGAACAGACGGCGACGGCGAGTCTGCCGAGCGTGCTGCGGCGCATGGGCTTCCTTTGCGGATGCGGGGGAGTGGTGCTCCGGGGCCGTGCGAGAACGCGTGCGCTGTGCAACCCGGAAACTATTGGTCTGGACCATCCCGGTCAAGAGGGCGTCCACCTCGGGTTCCGTGCCCCGCGCGGGACGTCCGAAAAACATGCTTCACGGCCCTGGGCACCTATGGCCCCCCTCGCTACCCTCCGCGCATGATTCCCACGGTGGTCTGGGGCACCGGCAACGTCGGCCGCGCGGCGATCCGCGCCGTCGACGCCCACCCGGCGCTCGAACTCGTCAGCGTCATCGTCCACAACCCCGCCAAGGTCGGCCGCGACGCGGGCGAACTCGCCGGGCTCGACCACGCCTTGGGGGTGACGGCCACCGACGACGTCGGCGCGGTCCTCGCCACCCGCCCGGCGGCCGTCGTCTACGCCGCCTCGGGGGACGTGCGCCCCGACGACGCGCTCGCCGACATCACCCGGGCCGTCGCCGCCGGCGCGGCCGTCGTCAGCCCCGCCCTCTACCCCCTCTACGACCACCGCAACGCGCCCGCGGAGTTCCGCGACCCGGTGCTGGCCGCCGTGGCCGAGGGCGGCGGCTCCCTCTTCGCCTCCGGCGTGGACCCCGGCTGGGGCAACGACGTGCTCCCCCTGCTGCTCAGCGGCCTCGGCACCACCGTCGACGCGATCCGCTGCCAGGAGATCTTCGACTACTCCACGTACGACCAACCGGACTCCGTCCGCGACCTGGTCGGCATGGGCCGCCCCATGGACGACGAGCCCATGATGCTCTGGCCCTCCGTCCCCACCATGGTCTGGGGCGGGCAGATCCGGATGATGGCCCGCGCCCTGGGCGTCGAACTCGACGAGATACGCGAGACCTCGCAACGCCGCGCGCTCGACACCACCGTCACCACCCGGACCATGGGCACCTTCGAAGCCGGCACGCAGGGCGCCATCCGCTTCGAGGTGCAGGGCATCGTCGAGGGCGAACCCCGCATCGTCATCGAGCACGTCACCCGCATCCACCCCTCCTGCGCCCCCGACTGGCCCACGCCACCCGACGGAGCCGGCGCCCACCGCGTGATCATCGAGGGTCGGCCCCGGATCGAGGTCACCGTCGAGGCCACCGACGAGGGCGAGAACCGTTCGGCGGGCGGCAACGCCACCGCCGTCGGCCGGCTCGTCGGCGCCATCGACTGGCTGGTGGCGGCCGAGCCCGGACTCTACGACGCGCTCGACGTCCCGCTGCGTCCCGCAGTCGGCAAACTCGGAAGGAAGCAGCCATGAGGATCGACGTCCCCGAAGGACAGCACCCGATCGAGTACGTGTGGGGCGACCTCGTCCCCGGCATCGGGATGGCCGCCGCCAACTTCTCGCTCTCGGTCTACGCCCACACCACCCTGGGCCTGCGCGAGTTCGAGGCCGCCCGGCTGCGCGTCGCGCAGATCAACGGATGCGTGTTCTGCCTCGACTGGCGCACCGACCGCGACGGGGAGAAGGTCGAGGAGGAGTTCGCCGACGCCGTCACCGAGTGGCGCACCACCAAGGCGTTCGACGACCGGACCCGCCTGGCCGCCGAGTACGCGGAGCGCTACGCCCTGGACCACCACAACCTCGACGAGGAGTTCTGGGAGCGGATGACCGCGCACTACAGCCAGGTGGAGATCGTGGAGCTGAGCATGAGCATCGGCTCCTGGCTCGCCTTCGGCCGGCTCAACCATGTGCTGGGCCTCGACAGCGTCTGCGTGCTGCCGGGCAGCGGCGGCTGACGCGGGCCGGGGTCGGCCGCAACCTCCGGCCGACCCCGGTACCGCCGCGCCGCCGTCAGAGGTCGGTGGCGATGATCTTCTCGATGTTGCGCTCGGCGAGGGCCGTGATGGTCACGAACGGGTTCACGCTGGTGTTGCCGGGGATCAGCGCTCCGTCGATGACGTACAGACCCGGGTGGCCGTGCAGCCGACCGTAGTTGTCGGTCGCCTTCCCCAACACCGCGCCTCCGAGGGGGTGGTAGGTGAGGTGGTCGCCCCAGATCTTGTTGGTGCCGAAGAGGTCGGTCCGGTAGATCGTCCCCTCCTTGGAGTTGATCCGGTCGAAGATGGTCTTCGCCATGTTGATGGAGGGTTGCTTCCAGGCGGTCTGCCAGTTCAGGTCCACCCGGCCCGCGGCGGCGTTCCAGGTGAACTCGGCGCGGTGGGGGTTCTTGGTGATCGACAGGTAGAAGGAGGCGTACGTCTCGATCCCGGTCGGCAGCGGGGCCACCTCGGCGAAGGCGCCTCCCGCGTCCCAGTTGTCGATGCCGCCGCAGGGGATGGAGGCCTGGACCTTGCCGGTCGGGTCCCACATGTGGTTCGCGCGGCCGCACATGACGTTGCCGTTCTCGCCCCAGCCCTTGCCGACCTCGTCGTTCAGGTTCGGCAGGGCGCCCGTGGCCTTCAGCCGCACCAGCAGCTTGCTGGTGCCGACGCTGCCCGCGGCGAAGAAGACGCGGTCGGCGGTGACGGTCTTGGTGGTGACGACGCCGCCGGAGGTGTTCAACTGCTCGATGACGACCGTGTAGCCGCCACCGCCCGAGGGGGAGACGGTGGTGACCCGGTGCAGGGGGGAGACGGTGACCTTGCCGGTCGCGCGGGCGGCGGCGAGGTAGGTCTTCTGGAGCGACTTCTTGCCGGCGTTGTTGCCGTAGAGGATCTCGCCGTCGACCGCGGACTTGGGGACGGTCCCGGCGACCTCCTGCTTCATGTAGTCCCAGTCGTACACGTCGGGTACGAAGACGAAGGGGAAGCCGGAGCGTTGGGCGTGCTTGCGGCCGACGCGGGCGAACTGGTAACAGTCCACCGTGTCGAACCAGTTCGGGTCGATGAGGCCCACCCCGAGCGCGGCGTTGGCGCGCGGGTAGTAGGTGTCGTACATCTCGTCGGCGTCGACCGTCGGGAGGATGGCGGAGAAGTTCTGCCGCTTGGGCGTGACGGCCATGCCGCCGTTGACGAGCGAGCCGCCGCCGACCCCGCGGCCCTGGTAGACGATGATCCCTCCCATCTCCTCGGCGTCCAGGATGCCCGTGTACTTCGGCACGTCCTTGTCGATGGGGAACCCGAGGAAATTGCTGAGCGGGGCCTTGGTGCGGGTGCGCAACCAGTACGAGCGGTAGTCGGGTTTGGTGGTGTTGGCGAAGATCTTGCCGTCGTTGCCCGGGGTGTCCCAGGCCATGCCCATCTCGATCAGGTGGACGTCGACGCCGGCCTGGGCGAGCCGCAGCGCGGCGACCGAGCCGCCGTAGCCGCTCCCGATGATCAACACCGGGACCCGGACGCCGGATCCGATCGGCGTGTCCGCGGCGGCGCCACTGGTGCGCGCATGGGCGGGGGTGGCGTTGACCGACAGCGCCATGGCCCCAAGAATGGAACCGGTTCCAGCTATGAATCCACGTCGGGAAACGCCCTTGGATACCTTGCTGTGCAGGCTTTTGTCACTCATGTGACCTTCCTCACTCTCGGCGGAGTGAGAACAAGTTCTACTGTCGATTGCTTGGTAAGTCACTACACGCGGCGCGGTAACTTGTGGCTGGTTCCGCCTCCTGGTTCACCCGGTGCCGAACCGCCGCGACCGGCCCCCACACCGCGCGGACGATCCGAATTCCCTCGGGTCCACCCCCGAATCGAGTGGATCTTCGGGCCGCGACGTGTCATCGTTGGTCCCACCGAAGGGGTGTAGCTCAGCTGGTCAGAGCAACGGTCTCCAAAACCGTAGGCCGCAGGTTCGAATCCTGCCGCCCCTGCCATCGTGAACAGCGCGCTCACGCCGAACGCCCAGCTGAGAGGACCCCTCTCGGCTGGGCGTTCGTGTTGCGGCGGACTCTTCCGGAACGTGTCGGCGTGCTCGTGGCGCGCGTCAGCGCGCGGGCCGGTTCTGTGGCGCACGGTGCGCCATGGAGCCGCTGAGATCGGCCGCATCCGCGAAGTCGGGACCTCGCGGATGCGGACCTTGGAGGACGGCCCCTGCGAGCGGCAGCCGGTGGGGCGGGCCTTCCGGCCCACCGGGGCGTGCACGCCCGTCGGTGTAAGGGGTGCGGGTGGGGGGTGGGGGTGATCGGCGGGTCTGGCAGACTGGGCGCGTTGTCCCAGGCTGCGCAGGTCAGGAAGCCGGTGTGAATCCGGTGCGGTCCCGCCACTGTGACCGAGCCCCCTCCGGGGGTTCGGGAGTCAGACACTGCCGCGCCGCCTCCACTTCGACCGGGGACGAGGATCCCCCGGAGAGGCTCCGCCATGTCGCGTTCCCGCGCCGCCCTGCGCGCGTTCCTGCCGCTCGCCCTGCTCATACCGCTCGCCGCGTGCTCCGGCTCGTCCGGGAAGTCCGACCCGACGGCGGGTGAGGCCCCGAAGGCCGCGCCCGGCTTCCCGTACACCGTCACCAACTGCGGGGTCAGCACCACCTACCAGGCCCCGCCCGGGCGTGCGGTGACCATGAACCAGCACGCCACCGAGATCATGCTGGCCCTCGGGCTGCAGGACCGGATGGTCGGCACCGCCTACCTCGACGACTCGGTCCTGCCCGCCTACCGGCCGGCCTACGACAAGATCAAGGTGCTGGCGCGGGAGTACCCCTCGAAGGAGGTGCTCCTCGGCGCCAACCCCGACTTCGTGTACGGCGGTTACGCCAGCGCCTTCGACAAGGGGCAGGGCCGCGACCGCGAGGGCCTCGCGAAGTCGGGCGTCAACACCCGCCTCAGCGTGGAGTACTGCACCCAGGGCCCGGTGGGCGTCAGCCAACTGAAGACCGAGATCGGCGAGGTCGCGCGCACCTTCGGCGTACCCGAGCGCGGCGACGCCCTGATCGCGGACGAGCAGCGCCGCATCGACGCCGTCACCGCCCGCGTGAAGGACCGCACCCGTCCGTCCGTCTTCGTCTACGACTCGGGCGAGGGCTCCGCCTTCACCTCCGGCGGCAGCGGCATCGGCAACGAGATCATCTCCTTGGCGGGCGGCACGAACGTCTTCGCCGACCTGAACGACACCTTCGGCGACGTCCCGTGGGAGAAGGTCATCGAGCGGGCGCCCCAGGTCGTGCTGATCTACGACTACGGCGGCACCACCGTCGAGGAGAAGAAGCGCCGCCTGCTGAACGACCCGGCGCTCGCCTCCGTCCCCGCCGTCCGTGACCGGAAGTTCGTCGTCCTGCCGCTGTCCTCCGCCGTGCTCGGCGTCCGCGTCGCCGACGCCGTCGAGTCCCTGGGGTCCCAGCTGCACCCCGACGCCGCGTGAGGCGGCGCCGAACCGCCTCCGTCCTCGCCCTGCTGACCGTCGCGCTCCTCGCCTCGACCGTCGCCGGCCTCGCCCTGGGGCCCGTACGGATCCCCCCGGG
This sequence comes from Streptomyces sp. NPDC103540, assembly GCF_055584445.1. Classification (NCBI taxonomy): domain Bacteria; kingdom Bacillati; phylum Actinomycetota; class Actinomycetes; order Kitasatosporales; family Streptomycetaceae; genus Streptomyces; species Streptomyces sp. NPDC103540. The sequence continues at coordinate 148,916 of NZ_JBVJMA010000014.1, read as the reverse complement.
GCAGGTGCTCGACATCCTGCGCGCCGGCCCCGGGCCCGGCGGCGGGGCCTTCGCCTCCATCGTGTGGGACGTACGGATGCCCCGGGTGCTCCTCGGAGCGGTCGTCGGCGCGGGGCTCGCCGTCTGCGGCACGGTGCTCCAGGCCCTGGTGCGCAACCCGCTCGCCGACCCCTTCCTGCTCGGCGCCTCCTCGGGCGCCTCGGCGGGAGCGGTCCTGGTCATCGTGTTCGGCGCGGTCGGGATCCTCGGCGGGGTGGGCCTGCCCCTCGCCGCCTTCGTCGGCTCCCTGGTCGCCCTCGTCGCCGTCTACGCCCTCGCCCGACGCGGCACGACCATGACCACCGGACGTCTGATCCTCGCCGGCGTCGCCGTCCAGTACGTCCTGTCCGCCTTCACCAGCCTGATCCTCGTCCTGTCCGCCCAGCCCGACCAGGTCCGCTCCGTGCTGTTCTGGACGCTCGGCGGCCTCGGAGGCGCCCGCTGGGACGAACTCGCCCTGCCGGCGGTCGCCCTGCTGCTGGGCACCGCCCTGCTCGTCACCCTCGCCCGGCCGCTCGACCTGCTCCTCGCCGGGGAGGAGGGAGCCCGCACCCTCGGCCTGGACGCCGGCCGCTTCCGGGCCGGCGTCTTCGTCCTCACCTCCCTGGTCATCGGGGTGCTGGTGGCCTACAGCGGGGCGATCGGCTTCGTCGGCCTGATGGTCCCGCACGCCGCCCGGATGGTGGTCGGCGCCGGCCACCGGGCGCTGCTGCCGGTGTCCGCGCTGGCCGGAGCGGTCTTCCTGACCCTGGCCGACCTGCTCGCCCGGACCGCCGCCGCCCCGGAGGAGATACCGGTGGGCGTGGTCACCGCACTGGTGGGCGGGCCGTTCCTGCTGTGGATGCTGCGCCGGTCCACCCGTACCGAAGGGATCACCGGATGACCGCCCGCCCTCCCGCGGCCCTCGCCGTCGAGGCCCTGCGCTACGAGGTCGACGGACACACCCTGCTGCACGGCGTCGACCTCGCCGCCCGGCCCGGCGAGACCGTCGGCGTCGTCGGCCCCAACGGCAGCGGGAAGACCACCCTGCTGCGCTGCGTCCACGGCGCGCTGCGCCCCACCGCCGGCCGCGTGCTCCTCGACGGGCTCGACGCCGGGGAGTTGGGCGTCAAGGAACGCGCCCGCGTCGTGGCGGTCGTCCCCCAGGACGCCGACGGGACCTTCGGACTGACGGTCCACGAGGTCGTCGCCATGGGGCGCAGCCCGCACAAGCGGTTCTGGGAACAGGACGGGGCCGGGGACAGGCGGCTGGTGGCCGAGGCGCTGGAGACCGTGGGGATGGCGGCGTTCGCCGCGCGTGCCTTCGGCGAACTCTCCGGCGGCGAGCGCCAGCGGGTGCTCGTCGCGCGCGCCCTCGTCCAGGAGCCGGGGCTCCTCGCCCTCGACGAGCCGACCAACCACCTGGACATCCGCTACCGGTTGGAGGTCCTCGCACTGGTCCGGGGACTCGCCGCCACCGGCCTGCTCGTCCTGCACGACCTCAACCTGGCCGCCTTCTTCTGCGACCGGCTGTACGTCCTGTCGGGCGGCACGGTGGTGGCGGCGGGCCCGCCGGCCGAGGTCCTCACCCCGGAGCTGCTGAAGGAGGTCTACGGAGTGCGGGCCGAGGTCGCGCCGCATCCGACGACGGGCGTCCCGAACATCGTCTACCTGCCCTGAGCGTGCCCCGGAGGCCGGGGCCGATCAGCCGCCGTACGGGCGGGTGATGATCTCCATGGCGTGGCCGGAGGGGTCGAGGAAGTAGACCCCCCGGCCGCCGTCGTTGTGGTTGATCTCGCCCGGGTGCCTGCGGTGCGGGTCGGCGAAGAACTCGACGCCCGCCTCCTTGATCTTCTCGAAGGCGGAGTCGAACTCCTCCTCCGAGATGAGGAAGGCGTAGTGCTGCACGGTGACGGGCTCGTCCGCACCGACGGTCGCGAAGTCCAGGGTGACGCCGTTGTCCGTCGTGACGGGGACGAACGGGCCCCATTCGGGACCGACCTCCAACCCGAGGACCCGGGCGAGGAATTCGGCGGACTCCCGGTTGTCACGGGAGTGGATGATCGTGTGGTTCAGCTGTACCGACATGAGTGGATGCCTCCGAAAGGCACGTCACGGCGCCTCCATGCCTCACCCGGTCGGTGACCGGCACGCGACGCCGTCGTCATGATCGTAAACAGCGGCCCGGGCGGAAGTCCACCGATATCCGGCCGGCCGGCCCGCGGGCCGGAGCACCCCCGGCCCCGGGGCGGGGAACGCCGCCCCGCCCCGGTTCGCGGTACGGTCGGCACCCTCCGGTGAGAGGATCCGCCCGTGAAGCGCACCCGCACCCACCTCGCCGACGGCCGCGAGATCCTCTACTACGACACCGCCGACACCGGTGGCGGAGCCACCCGGGCCGTTCCCGACGGCCGCCCCCTCGCCGCCGGCGCCCCCGCCTCCGAGGTGCGCCGCGACCCCCTGCTCGGCGACCCCGTCGTCATCGCCTCCCACCGCCAGGGCCGCACCCACCTGCCCCCCGCCGCGGACTGCCCGCTGTGCCCCTCCACGCCCGACCGCGCGAGCGAGGTCCCGGCACCCGACTACGAGGTGGCGGTCTTCGAGAACCGTTTCCCCTCCCTCGCCGGCGACACGGGCCGCTGCGAGGTGGTCTGCTTCACCCCGGACCACCACGCCTCCTTCGCCGACCTCGACGAGGAACGCGCCGCCCTCGTCCTCGCCGCCTGGACCGACCGCACCGCCGAACTCTCGGCCCGCCCGGGCGTGCGGCAGGTCTACTGCTTCGAGAACCGCGGCGCCGAGATCGGCGTCACCCTCGGCCACCCCCACGGCCAGATCTACGCCCTCCCCTTCGTCACCCCCCGCACCACGCGCATGGTCGACACCGTCGCCGCCCACCGCGCCCGCACCGGCGGCAACCTCTTCGAGGAGGTCCTCGCCGCCGAACGGGCCGCGCCCGCCGCGACCACCCGCGTGGTCCTCGAAGGCGAGCACTGGAGCGCCTTCGTCCCCTACGCCGCCCGCTGGCCCTACGAGGTCCACCTCTACCCGCACCACCGGGTGCCCGACCTGCCCGCCCTCGGCACGGCGGCCCGCGCCGAGTTCCCCCGTCTCTACCTGGAGCTGCTGCGCCGCTTCGACCGGCTGTTCGCGCGGCCCGACCCGACGCCGTACGTCTCCGCCTGGCACCAGGCGCCGGCCGGAGCGGAACGGGAGCACTTCGCCCTGCACCTGGAGCTGTTCACCGTCCGGCGCACCGCCGACAAACTGAAGTACCTCGCCGGCACCGAATCCGGCATGGAGGCCTACATGAACGACGTCCGGCCCGAGGACGCGGCCGCCCGGCTGCGGGAGGTGGCGAGCCCGTGAGCCGCACGGAGACGGAGTTCCTGGAGCTGTACGGCGTCCCGCCCGAAGGGGTCTGGGCGGCGCCCGGCCGGGTCAACCTGATCGGCGAACACACCGACTACAACGACGGCTTCGCCCTGCCCTTCGCCCTCCCGCAGCGCACCGAGGTGGCGGTGGCCCGCCGCACCGACGGACTGCTGCGCCTGCACTCCGCCGACGTCCCCGGCGGGGTGGTCACGCTGGAGCTCGCCGACCTCGACCCGGCCCGCCCCCCGCGCGGCGCCGCCCGCTGGGCCGGCTATCCCGCCGGCGTGGTCTGGGCCCTGCTGGAGTCCGCGCGGGCGCCGGGCGCGCGGGGCGCCGGCGAGCCCGTCACCGGCGCAGACCTGCACGTGCGTTCCACCGTCCCGACCGGCGCCGGGCTGTCCTCATCCGCCGCGCTGGAGGTGGCCACCGCCCTCGCCCTGACCGAGCTGTACGGTCTCGCGCCGACCCGCCCCGAGCTGGCCGCGCTCGCCCGCCGCGCGGAGAACGCGTACGTGGGCGTCCCCTGCGGGGTCATGGACCAGATGGCCTCCGCCTGCGCCACCGAGGGCAACGCCCTGCACCTGGACACCCGGACCCTGCGGACGGCCCACGTGCCCTTCGACTGCGCCGCCGCCGGCCTGGCCCTGCTCGTCATCGACACCCGCGTCTCCCACGACCTCGCCGACGGTGCCTACGCCGAACGGCTCGCCTCCTGCCGGCGGGCCGCCGCCGCGCTCGGCCTGCCCGCCCTGCGCGACCTGCCGTACGCGGACCTCGAAGCGGCCCTCGCCCGGCTCGCGGACGCCACCGACCGGCGCCGCGTGCGCCACGTGGTGACGGAGAACGAACGCGTGGCCCGCGTGACGGAACTGCTGCGCGCCGGACGGCTGCGCGAGACGGGCCCGCTGCTCGGCCGGGGACACGCCTCCCTGCGCGACGACTACGAGGTCTCGTGCCCGGAACTCGACCTCGCCGTCGCCACCGCCGAGGCGGCCGGCGCGTACGGGGCCCGGATGACCGGCGGCGGTTTCGGAGGCTCCGCGCTGGCGCTGATCGACGCCGACGCGGCCCCGGAGGTGACCCGGGCGCTGACACGGGCCTTCCACCGGGCCGACTTCGCCCCGCCCCGCGTCACCACCGCGGCCCCCGCCCCGGGAGCCGCCCGCCTGCGCTGACCGCCGCGCCGACCGGCCCCGGGTTGACAGGCCCGCGCCGGCCGCCGTGCGGGCCGGCCGGGAAGGGCCCTTCCCGGCCCCGCGAGCCGCCCTAGGATGATCACCCGAACCGTCGCCGTCGGACGACGGGCGAGCGAGTACGGAGGAGTCGTCCCATGCGCCACGTCCCCCTGGGTGATTCGGGCCTTCAGGTGTCCGTCGTCGGCCTCGGCTGCAACAACTTCGGCGGTCGCCTCGACGCCGCCGCCACCCGTTCCGTCGTCGACGCCGCGCTCGACGCGGGCGTCACCTTCCTCGACACCGCCGACATCTACGGCGGGCGCGGCGGCTCCGAGAGCCACCTCGGCCAGGCCCTCAAGGGCCGCCGCGACCGGGTCGTCCTCGCCACCAAGTTCGGCTACGACGGCGTCGACATGGGCTACGGCCCCGCCGTCGGACCGCGCGGCGGGCGCGGCTACGTCCGCCGCGCCGTGGAGGAGTCCCTGCGCCGCCTGGAGACCGACCACATCGACCTCTACCAGCTGCACAGCCCCGACCCGTCCACCCCGATCGCCGAAACCCTCGGCGCGCTCGGCGAACTCGTCACCGAGGGCAAGGTCCGCGCCATCGGACACTCCAACCTCACCGGCGCGCAGGTCACCGAGGCCGCCGAGGTCGCCGCCGGAATCGGGGCGACCCCCTTCGTCTCGGCCCAGAACGAGTGGTCGCTCCTCAACCGGGCCGTCGAGGGCGACCTCGTGCCCGCCGCCCTGCGCCACGGCCTCGGCGTCCTGCCCTACTTCCCCCTCGCCAACGGCCTGCTCACCGGCAAGATCCGCCGGGGCGCCCCGGTGCCCGCCGGCTCCCGCCTCGAAGGACGCGACTCCTACCTGACCGACGAGCGCCTCGACACCGTCGAAGCCCTGGCCGCGATCGGCGAGAAGCACGGCCGCACCCTGCTGGAACTCGCCATCGGATGGCTGATCGCCCAGCCGGGCTGCGCCTCCGTCATCGCCGGCGCCACCTCCGCCGAACAGATCCGGGCCAACGCCGCCGTCGCCGACCGGCCCCTCGACGCCGCACTGCTCGCCGAGATCGACGCCGTCACCCCCTCCGCGTGAGCGCCGCGCCGCGGACGGCCCGGCGCGCCTGACGCCCCGGGCCGCACACGGCGAAGCCGTCGGGGAGGTCCGCGACCTCCCCGACGGCTTCGACCGCAGGCGCCCCGCCCGGGCGGGGGCCCGCCCTACGACACGATGTCCTTGCGGGCGAACCCGCGGAACGCCAGCGCGAACAGCACCACCGCGTACGAGACCGACACGGCCGCGCCCTTGACCATCCCGCCCCACTCCAGCTGCGGTTGCAGGGCGTCCACCCAGGCGAACTGCCAGTGCGCGGGCAGGAACTCGCGCCACGACCCCAACGCGGTCACAGCGTCCAGGACGTTGCCCACGATGGTCAGCCCGACGGCGCCGCCGACCGCGCCGAGCGGGGCATCGGTCCGCGTCGACAGCCAGAACGCGAGCCCGGCCGTGACCAGTTGCGACACGAAGACGAAGGCCACGGCCAGCGCCAGGCGCGGCAGCGCGTCCCCGGCGGCCAACTCCCCGCCCGTCGGAAGCCGCAGCGGTCCCCATCCGTACGCGGCCGTACCCGCCGCCAGCGCCACCACCGGCAGCAGCACGATCGCGGCGAGGCTGAACGCCAGCGCCACCACCAGCTTGCTCCACAGCAGGCGCGCCCTCGGCACGGGCGAGGCCAGCAGGTAGCGCAGCGAGGACCAGCCGGCCTCCGAGGCCACCGTGTCCCCGCAGAACAGCGCCACCGGGATCACGAGCAGGAACCCGGCCGACACGAACAGGCAGGTCACCGCGAAGTTCGCGCCGGAGGCCGTCGCCGTGTCGATCATGCTGATCCGGCCGTTGTCCCCGCCGCGGTCGCCGTCGGGCCCGCCGCCCACCGCGAACGCGATGATCATGACGAAGGGGAGCGCGGCCAGTACCCCGGCCATCACCAGCGTCCTGCGACGGCGCCACTGGCGCAGCGCCTCCACCCGCAGCGGCAGCGTGTGCCCCGCCCGGTAGCCGGGCGCGGTCTCCTGCACGGCGCTCATGCCGTTCCTCCGATCAGGGTGAGGAAGGCGTCCTCCAGCCGTCGGTGGGGTCCCACCGAGGTCACCGGTACCTCCAGCCGTACGAGTGCCACGATCAGCGCGGCGGGCGAGGACCCGTCCAGCCGCACCAGCAGCCCCTCCTCGGCGGCCACCGCCGAGGCCACGCCCTCCAGGGCCGCGACCTTCCGCACGACCGTCTCGTCCACCGGCCCGTCGACGCCCACCAGCAGGGTGTCCCCGCCGCCGGTGATCTCGCCGACCTCGCCCGCCCGCACCAGGCGCCCGCGGTCCATGACCACCAGGTGGGTGCAGGACTGCTCCACCTCCGACAGGAGGTGGCTGGAGACGATGACGGTCCGTCCGCCGGCGGCGTAGCGGATCATCACGTCGCGCATCTCGCGGATCTGCGGCGGGTCCAGACCGTTCGTCGGCTCGTCCAGGATCAGCAGGTCCGGCATGCCCAGCATGGCCTGGGCGATGGCGAGGCGCTGGCGCATGCCCTGCGAGTACGTGCGCACGGCCCGTTCCAGGGCGTCGCCGAGCCCGGCGATCTCCAGGGCCTCCGCCATGTGCGCGTCCTCGACCGGCCGGCCGGTGGCCTGCCAGTACAGCTCCAGGTTGGCCCGACCCGTCAGGTGCGGCAGGAACCCGGCGCCCTCCACGAAGGCGCCGACCCGCGACAGGACCGGGGCGCCGGGACGGATCGCGTGTCCGAACACCCGGATCTCCCCGGCGTCCGGGGTGATCAGCCCCATCAACATCCGCAGGGTCGTGGTCTTCCCCGCCCCGTTGGGCCCGAGCAGACCGAGCACCTGGCCCTTCTCCACCCGGAAGGACAGGTCGCGCACGGCGTAGCGGTCGCGGGCCTTGGCGTAGCGCTTCGTCAGCCCGGTGATGTCCAGCGGTACGTCGGCCAGTGCGGGGTCGTGGCCCGCCGTCGCCGCCGTCCGCGCCGGTCCGCGGCCCCCGCCGGTGCGGCGGATGCCGAGCAGGGCGGCGGCCAGGGCCACCGCGCCGAGCGGGAGCGCCCAGGTCCAGGCGGGCAGCCCGGCCGGGGCGGACCGCACGCCGTCCGCGACGGGCACCTCCAGCGGGCCCTTCACCGCGACGGTGTAGGAGGCCGGGGCGGCGGGGGAGGCGTAGGCGAGGTCGGTGGCGGCGACCACCAGCCGCAGCCGGTGCCCGGCCTGGACGGCGTGGTCCACGGCCGGCAGCCGCAGCCGCACGGTCCTGCCCGCCGCGGCGTCCTCCACCCGTACCGGGGCCACCAGCTGGTGCGGCAGCACCTGCTGCCGGCCGTCCGGGCCGACGTCGTACACCTTGCCGAACAGCACGGCGGAGCCGTCGGCGGCCGTCGACCTCACGTCGAGGGTGACGGTCGGCGTCCCGGTGATCCGCAGTTCCTCCGTCAGCGGCCGCGACTCGAAGGCGGCGTGCTGCCCGGGGAAGTCCAGGGAGAGCCCGGTGCCGAGCGCCGCGAGGCCACCGCCGATGCCGGGCAGCGAGGAGATGGACGGCGGGGTGCCGCCCGCCGGGTTGGCGAAGGTCTGCTCCCGCCCCTCCAGGGCGAAGGCCCGGGGGTCGGAGTCGAGTCCGGGGTAGCGGTCGGAACTCGCGCCGCGGACCATGATCCGGCCGTCGGTGGAGTCGATGCCGCCGGTGCGCGAGACCCGGAACGCGGGTCCCGTGTCGACGCCCTCGTCCCCCTTGAGGTGACGGTCGAACCAGGACGCCACGCGGGCCTCGACGCGGTCGGCGTCGCGCATGCCGCCGTCGTGCCCGCCGGCCGCCCAGTCCACGGAGACGGGCGCGCCGTTGGCCGCGATGGCCTTCGCCATGGCGTCGGCCTGGCCCAGCGGGAAGAGGGAGTCGTCCTGGCCCTGCACGATCAGGGTCGGCACCTTGATCCGGTCGGCCACGGCGGAGGGGCTGCGCCGTTCCAGCAGTTCGCGGGCCTCGGCGTCCGGCCTGCCCGCCACCGCGACGCGTTCGTACATGGCGCACAGCGCCGGCTCGAACCGCCCGCAGGCGGCGGCCGGGCCCCGGCCCGAGGCCTCCGCCCGTCCGGGCGCCGCGCCGGCCGGCGGGGCGTCGGGCGCCGTTCGGGCGGGCCCGTCCGTCCGCAGGCCCCCGGTCGCGCCCGTCGTGAAGAAGATCCCGGTCCACAGCTTCTTGAAGACGCCGTCGGGGAAGAGGGAGTCCGCCAGGTTCCAGTACGTGATCTGCGGGGCGATCGCGTCCACCCGACGGTCGTACCCGGCGGCCAGCAGGGAGACCGCCCCGCCGTAGGAGGCCCCGGCGACGCCGACGCGCGGGTCGCCGTCCGCGTCGAGCCGCACCTCGGGCCGCTTCGCGAGCCAGTCGACCAGCGCGGAGACGTCCTTGACCTCGTGCTCGGGGTCGTTCAGCCCGATCGCCCCGCCGGAGCGGCCGAAACCGCGCGCCGACCAGGTCATGACGGCGTACCCGTCCCGGGCCAGCCGCTCCGCCTGCGCCCGGACGTCCTCCTTGCTGCCGCCGAACCCGTGCCCCAGGAGCACGGCGGGCCGTCGGCCGTCGGTGTCCCCGGCCGCGGCGGCCGTGAAGTAGGAGGTGTCGATGGCGGCGCCGGGCAGGTCGAGGACCTGGTCCTGACGGTGCACCGCCGGGGCTTCCCCGGCGGCCACCGCCGTCCAGGTCCCGGCGCCCGCCAGGACGGCGAGGGCGGCGGCGCCGGAGAGCAGCCGGTCCCGGCGGCGCCGGGGCAGTCGTAGCTTCATACCGGGAACCCTAAGGGTCGGGGTGCCCCGACCCGAGCTCCCTCAGGGGGAGCCCCGCCCCTTCTCCAGGCGTACGCGCCCCGGCCGGCGTACCGCGTTCGTGGTACGCCCGCGCCGGCCCGACCGGTCCCCGTCCCGGTTCCGTCCGCGTCCCGCCCGCTCCCGCCCGACCTGCGGGGGCGGCCCGGCGGCGGCAGGATGGGCGGCATGCTGCTGGCCGAGGTCGCCCGCGTGTCCCGGGAGGTCGCCCGTACCTCCGCCCGTTCCCGGAAGGTCGCCCTGCTCGCGGAGGTGTTCGGGGCCGCGCGGGCCGAGGAGGCGGCGCTGGTCGTCTCCTACCTCTCCGGGCGCCTGCCCCAGGGCCGCCCGGGCGTCGGGTGGCGCGCCCTCGCCCCCGAGGTCCCCCCGGCCCCGCGGCCCACCCTGACCGTGACCGCCGTCGACGCGGCCGTCACGGAGCTGGCCGCCGTCGCCGGCGCGGGATCCCGCGACGCCCGGCACCGGATCGTGGCGGAGCTGCTCGGCGCCGCCACCGAGGACGAGCAACGGTTCCTGCGCGGCCTGCTGTCCGGCGAGGTGCGCCAGGGAGCCCTCGACGCCGTGGCCCTGGAAGGGGTGGCCTCCGCCGCCGGGGTGCCCGCCGCCGCGCTGCGCCGGGCCGTCATGCTGGACGGATCCCTGCCCCGGGTGGCGGCCGCCGCGCTGACGGGGGGAGCGCGGGCGCTGGGCGCGGTGACGCTGCGGGTGGGGCGGCCGGTCCAGCCGATGCTGGCCGGGACGGCCCGGTCCGTGGCCGACGCCCTGGCCGCGCTGGGGCCGTGCGCCGTGGAGGAGAAACTCGACGGGATCCGCGTCCAGGTCCACCGGGAGGGGGACGACGTACACATCCACACCCGTTCCCTGGACGAGATCACCGACCGGCTCCCGGAAGTGGCCGAACTGGCCCGGAGCCTGCCGGCGGAGCGGTTCATCCTGGACGGGGAGGTCATCGGGGAGGGCCCCGACGGGCGCCCCGTGCCCTTCCAGGAGATCGCCTCCCGGGTCGGCTCGCGGGTGGACGTGGCGGCGGCGCGGCGCACCCTGCCGGTGACGGCCTACTTCTTCGACGTGCTCGCGCTCGAGGACCGGGTCCTGCTCGACCTGCCCGTCCGCGACCGGTACGCGCGGCTGGCCGCGCTCGTCCCCGAGGCCTCCCGGGTGCGCCGACTGGTGGTCGAGGACCCGGCGGTGCAGGCGGCCGAGGCCGAGCGGTTCTGGGCGCGGGCGCTGGAACGGGGCCACGAGGGGGTCGTCGTCAAGGCCCTGGACTCCGTCTACGAGGCGGGCCGGCGCGGCAAGCGGTGGCTGAAGGCGAAGCCGGTGCACACGCTGGACCTGGTGGTTCTCGCCGCCGAGCGGGGCCACGGCCGGCGCACCGGGCTGCTGTCGAACCTGCACCTGGGCGCGCGCGCCGCCGACGGCACGTTCGCCATGCTGGGCAAGACCTTCAAGGGGCTCACCGACGAGACGCTGCGGTGGCAGACGCGACGGCTGGGCGAGCTGGCCGTCGAGGACGACGGGTTCACGGTGCGGGTGCGCCCCGAGCTGGTGGTCGAGATCGCCTACGACGGCCTGCAACGCTCCTCCCGCTACCCGGCGGGGGTGGCCCTGCGCTTCGCCCGGGTGCTGCGTTACCGCCCGGACAAGAACGCGGACCAGGCGGACACGGTGGAGACGGTGCTGGAGGGCCGATCGGGCACGGACGGGCCGTGATTTTGCCCCAGAGGCAAGGAAGATTGCCAGGAAGGCAAGAATCTGGCTCAATCGGAGCATGACGTCCCGCCCCGAGGCCCCCACGGCCCCCGCCGCCGACGGCATCCAGGGTACCCGGGCGCCCGACGGCGCCACCGACGGACTGCCCGCCGTGGCCCCGCAACTGCGCGAGCTGCGCCGTCGCGCCGGCCTCACCCTGGAGGCCGCCGCCGCCCGCGCCTCCCTCTCGCCGGCGCACCTGTCCCGGCTGGAGACCGGCCGGCGCCAGCCCTCCCTGCCCCTGCTGCTCGAACTCGCCCGCACCTACGGCACCACCGTCTCCGAGCTGCTCGGCGAGACCCCGGCCGTCGCCGACCCCATCGTGCGGGCCGGCGGGCCGGGGGCCCGGGAGGCCGACGGATGGACGTACTGGCAGGCCGGCGGCTCCGGACGGGGGATGCAGGCCCTGCGCGTGCACGTCCCGTACGGGGGCGGCCAAGGCGAGCTGGTCCGCGTCCACCCGGGGGAGGAGTGGCTGTACGTGCTCACGGGGCGGCTGCGGCTTCGGCTGGGGGAGACGGAGTCCCTGCTGGAGCCGGGGGACAGCGCGCACTTCGACTCGCTGACGCCGCACCGGATCGGCGCGGCCGAATCCGGCGGGGCCGACCTCCTGTTCGTCCACACGCTGCTCCAGAGCAGCCTCGCCGGGCTGTGCCTCGGCGGAGCCACCACCACGCACCACCGCTGAGCGAGGAGCCGCAACCGTGTCCCAGGCACACGAGACCACGACCCCGACCCCGACCACGCCCTCGAACGAGACCACGACCACGACCACGGACGCGGGGGTCGGCGCCGCCGACGAGACCACCGGCGGGGAAGCGGCCCGGCAGACCCTGCTGGGGCGCATCGAGTCGAAGTTCCCGCGCGGGCTGGTGATCCGACTGATCGCCTACCTCTTCGTCGGTCACCTCTTCGCCTTCTTCGTCTACCTCCTGTTCGTGCTCGGCGGCCAGAACCAGTAGGCCTTCGGGTCCCGGGCGGCGCCCGCGTCGGCCCGCCCCACCCACCCGAACACCAGCAGCGAGGCCACCGCCGCGAAGGCGCACCAGGTGGAGGCGAATTCCAGCCGCCACAGCGCCGCGCACAGCGCCGCCCCCACGGCCAGGACCGCGCCCAGCAGCCGCAGGAGGCGGTCCCCGGCGAGCAGCAGCGAGCCGAGCGTGGCGAACAGGTAGCCCGCCACGACCACCGCCGGGTACGGCACGTCCAGGCCGTACCCGATCACCCGCCCCCGGATCTCGGCGGTCACCGGACGCGTGGCCAGGCAGGCCGCGAGGACGGCGGCCGTCGGCAGGCCGACCACCGCGGGCGGGAGCAGCCGCCGCCGCGTCCGGGGCGCGGCGGCGCACAGCACCGCGAACGGCACCCACACGGCCAGGACCGGCAGGGCGATCACCGCCCACGCGGTGGTGGCGGCGCAGCGGCCGCCGCCCGCGTCCCACACGGCGGCCTCGACCAGCTGGTGCGCCCCGAGCAGCACCGGCAGCGCGGCGACCGGCAGGTCGCGGGCCCGTCGGGTCCGGGCCAGGCACACCACTCCCGCGGCGGTGACGATCGTTCCCGCCGTCAGGTCGGCCGTCGCGCTCCAGCACACGCGGCGCCGCCCGCCCTCAGGCCCCGTCGGACCGCGCCGGCGGGGGCTCGGGCGACGGGTGCGGGGGCGCGTCGGGACAGGCCCCGGGCGGCGGTTCCAGGGGCGGCGCGCAGACCGGGCACTGGGTGCGGCAGCGGGCGTGGGGCGCCCCGGGCGCGGGGGTGCGTACGGTCGCCCAGGCCAGGGCCGCGCCGGCCACCAGGGCGCCCGCGCACCAGAGCATGGAGCGGCCGAACGCGGCGTCGAAGGCCCCGGGTGCGAGGTAGGCGTCCGGGCCCATGCCCGCCAGCAGCGGCAGGGCCGCCACCGCGAGGAGTCCGGCGGCCCGCGCGGCGGCGTTGTTGATGCCGCTGGCCAGGCCGGCCCGTCCGGGATCGACCGAGGCCAGGACGGTCGCGGTGAGCGGGGCCACCAGGGCCGTCATGCCCGCGCCCATCACCACGAGGGCGGGCAGCACGTCCCGTACGTAGGAGGCGTCCGGTCCCACCCGCAGCATCAGCAGGGTCCCGGCCGCGCACAGCAGGGGCCCCACCGTGAGCGGAATCCGAGGGCCGATGCGCTCCCCGAGGGCCGCCGAGCGGGCCGACAGCAGCAGCATCAGGGCGGTGGTCGGCAGCAGGGCGGCGCCGGCGCCGAGGGCGGAGTAGCCGGACACCACCTGGAGCTGGAGCACGACGAGGAAGAAGAAGCCGCCGAAGGCCGCGTACACGCAGAGCGTGACCAGGTTGACGGCGGTGAACTGGCGGGACGCGAAGATGTCCGGCGGCACCATGGGGTCGACGCGGCGCCGTTCCACGACGACGAAGGCGGCGCCCAGCAGGAGGCCGCAGACGGCCGCCACGGTCACCGACAGGGCTCCGGAGCGGGCTTCGATCAGGGCGTACGTGATCAGGGCCAGGGAGGCCGCGCCGAGCACCGCGCCGGCCACGTCGAAGTGCCCGCGCGCCATCGGATCCCGTGATTCCGGTACGTGGCGCAGGGCGACCGGCACGCACAGCGCGGCCAGCGGGACGTTCAGCAGGAATACCCACCGCCAGCCCGGCCCGTCCACCAGCCAGCCGCCCAGGAAGGGGCCGACGGCCGCCCCGACACCGCCGAACCCCGACCACAGGCCGACCGCCCGGGCCCGGTCGTCGGGGCGGATCGAGCCCTGGATCAGGGCCAGGGAGCCGGGGGTGAGCAGGGCGCCGCCGATGCCCTGGAGGGCGCGGGCGGCGATCAGGACCCCGGCGTTCGGTGCGATCCCGCACAGCAGCGAGCCGGCCGCGAACCACACCACGCCGAGGACGAAGATCCGGCGCCGCCCGTAGCGGTCGCCGAGCGCCCCGCCGACCAGGATGAGCCCGGCGAGGGTCACCAGGTAGGCGTTCACCGTCCACTGGAGCACCGCGAGGTCCGCCCCGAGGTCGCGACCGATCCGGGGCAGGGCCACGTTGACCACGGTCGAGTCCAGCAGGGCCATGCCCGATCCCAGCACGGTGGTGAACACGATCCACCGGCCGCGGGCGGAGCCGAGCGGGATCCCGGGAGCGGGTGACGTCATCACCCCAGGCTGTCGCGGACCGCCCGGAAGGGCCAGCCGGCGGGAGGGACCGCCCGGCGGGGGAGAGCCGGCCGACGGGGGAGAGCCGGCCGACGGGAGGGGCCGGCCGACGGGAGGGGCCGGCCGGCCCGAAAGTGGCTCACGAGGCCCTCTTGTAATGAGCATGGCGCCCACATCACCATGACCGCGCACGTCACCGGGGCCCCGCTCGTTCACGGCTCCGACACCAGTCCCGCACGACCCGCACACGGCGTACGAGGAGACCACACGTGGCAAGACGCGACATCCGACGACGATCCTTACGCACGGCGCTCGCCGCGCTCACCGCGGCCCTGCTCCTGCCCCTCGGCGCCGGCGCGGCCGCCGCCGCGCCCGAACCGGGCCCCTTCCCGAGCGCGGCGGAGCGCAAGATCGAACCCGCGCTCCGGGGACAGCTCGAAGGCGACGCCAAGGCCGTCTTCTGGGTCTACCTCGACAGCGCGGCCGACCTCACGGAGGCGCGGGGGCGCCAGACCCGTGAGGCCAAGGCCGAAACCGTGCTGCGCCTGAAGCGGGACCACGCCGACCGCAGCCAGGCCGAACTGCGCAAGGCCCTGGACGGCGCACGCGCCGAGTACACCCCGTACTGGATCGTCAACGCGGTCCGCGTCGTCGGCACGCAGAAGCTCGCCGGGGCCCTCGCCCAGCGGCCCGAGGTCGCGCGCATCGACGCCGACGACAAGGTCACCCTCCCCAAGCCCGCCGAGGGCACCCGGGAGAAGACCGGCGCCGAAGCCGTCGAGTGGAACATCGACCGGATCAAGGCCCCCCAGGTGTGGGACGCCCTCGGGGTGCGCGGCGAGGGCATCGTCGTCGCCAACATCGACAGCGGCGTCGACCACACGCACCCGGCCGTCGCCCGCCAGTACCGCGGGCTCAAGGCCGACGGCGGCTACGACCACAACCACAACTGGTTCGACCCGGCCGGCGTCTGCGCCGGGGCCCAGCCCTGCGACAACAACGACCACGGCACCCACACCATGGGCACGATGGTCGGCGACGACGGCGCCGGCAACCGGATCGGCGTCGCCCCCGGCGCCCGCTGGATCGCCGCCAAGGGCTGCGAGACCAACTCCTGCTCCGAGGCCTCCCTCCTCGCCGCCGGCCAGTGGATCGTCGCCCCGACCGACCTGAACGGCCAGAACCCGCGCCCCGACCTCGCCCCGCACATCGTCAACAACTCCTGGGGCAGCTCGGCCCACGACGACTGGTACCGGCAGATCGTCGACACCTGGCGGGCCGCCGGCATCTTCCCCGCCTTCTCCAACGGCAACTCCGGCCCCTCCTGCTCCACCAGCGGGTCCCCCGGCGACTACGCGAGCTCCTACAGCTCCGGCGCCTTCGACGTGAACAACGCCATCGCCTCCTTCTCCTCGCGCGGCGCCGGCCCCGGCGGCATCGTCAAGCCGAACATCGCCGCCCCCGGCGTCAACGTCCGCTCCTCCGTCCCCGGCGGCGCCTACGAGGCCTTCTCCGGCACCTCCATGGCCTCCCCGCACACCGCCGCCACCGTGGCCCTGCTCTGGTCGGCCGCACCCGCCCTCGTCGGTGACGTCGCCCAGACCGAGTCCCTCCTCGACGGCACCGCCCAGGACACCGACAGCGCCCAGTGCGGCGGCACCGCCGCGAAGAACAACGTCTTCGGCGAGGGCCGGCTCGACGCGCTGGCCGCCGTCAACGCCGCACCGCGCGGCTCCGTCGGCGCCCTCGCCGGCATGGTCCGCTCCGAGGACGGCGCCCCCGTCGCCGGCGCCCGCGTCACCGCCGACGGCCCGACCGACCGCACCACGACCACCGCCGCCGACGGCACCTACCGCTTCCCGGCCCTCTCGGTCGGCTCCTACGCCCTGACCGCCGCCAAGTTCGGCTACGGACAGCGCACCGCGACGGCCGAGGTCACCGAGAACGCCACCGCCACCGGCGACCTCACCCTCACCGCCGCCCCCTCCGGCAAGCTCACCGGCACCGTCTCCACCGCCGCCGGACCGACCGCCGGAGCCTCCGTCACCATCGTCGACACCCCGGTGACGGCGACCACCGACGAGCGGGGCCGCTTCGAGGTCACCCTGCCCCACGGCACCTACGAGATCCGGGCCGGCCACTCCTCGCGCTGCGTCACCACGGGCACGGCCCGCGCCACCGTCGCCGGGGACACCACCGTCGCCGTCGACCTCCCCGAGCGCACCGACGGCTACGGCTACGCCTGCGCCGCCGCGAACGGCCGCCCCTACGCCGCCGGAGACCGACAGCTCGCCCTGACCGGCGACAACACCACCGAGCGCGTCGACCTGCCCTTCCCGCTGCCGCTGTACGGCAAGACGTACGGGCAGGCCTGGATCGGCACCAACGGCACCGTCAGCTTCGGCGGCAACCACACCGCCGACACCAACGCCGACATCCCCGCCACCGGCACGCCCAACGCGGCCCTCTACCCCTTCTGGGACGACCTGGTCGTCGGCGCCGCAGGCAGCGGCTCGGGCGTCTTCACCGCCGTCACCGGCACCGCCCCGCACCGCGCCTACGTCATCGAGTGGCGCGAGGTCTCCCACTGGTCGGCGCAGTCCGACCGCTTCTCCTTCTCCGCCTCCATCGGCGAGGACGGCACCGTCACCTACTCCTACAAGGGCACCGGCGGCACCGGCATCAAGGCCGGCTCCACCGCCACCGTCGGCGTGGAGAACGCCACGGGCACCGACGCCTTCAAGTACTCCTTCAACACCCCCGTCCTGACCGACGGCCTGTCCATCGGCTTCCGCACCACCCGCAGCGGCGTCGTCGCGGGCCGCGTCCTCGACGCCAACGACGGAGCCCCCCTCGCCGGGGCCACCG
Source organism: Streptomyces sp. NPDC103540 (assembly GCF_055584445.1). NCBI lineage: Bacteria > Bacillati > Actinomycetota > Actinomycetes > Kitasatosporales > Streptomycetaceae > Streptomyces > Streptomyces sp. NPDC103540. Next base: position 131,701 of record NZ_JBVJMA010000014.1, on the reverse strand, counting down.
TCACCGTCGGCACCGGCGACACCGCCGTCTCGGCCGTCACCGCCGCCGACGGCGGCTACGTCGTCCAGAGCCCTTCCGGCGTCCGCACCGTCGCCCTGACCGCCCCGTCCTACGAGGCCGCCCGCGCCGACGTGGACGTCAAGGCGGCCGACGTGACGACCGTCGACCGCTCGCTGCGCACCGGCAAGGTCACCGCCGCCCGCGCGGACGTCGAACTCGTCCTGCCCGCCGGACAGCGCCGCACCCGCACCCTCGACCTCACCAACCCCGGCCTCGGCACCGCGTTCACCGTCGCCGAGGACGCGCCCTGGCTGACGGTCACCCCCGCCGAGGGCACCCTGCCCACCGGCGGCAAGGCGGCCCTCGCCCTGACCGCCGACACCACCGGCCTCGCCCCCGGCACGGTGCTCACCACCGGCCTGCGCATCACCTCGGCCAGTGGCCGCGCCCCCGTCCTCACCGTCCCGGTCAAGATCGTGGTCCCGCGCTACCAGGCCGCCCTCGACACCGGATCCGACCAGGCCGGCACCGACGCCCTGGGCGACGCCTGGTCCCCGGACCGCAAGTACACCCCCGGCTCCTACGGCTACCAGGGCAACTCCTCCGTCCGCTCCACCGGACGCGAGATCGCCGGCACCCAGGACCAGAGGCTGCTGCGCAACGCCCGCGAGGGCATGTACGAGTACCGCTTCGACAACGTCCCGAACGGCACCTACACCGTCGAACTCGGTTTCGCCGAACTCTCCTCGACCCGACCCGACAAGCGCGTCTTCGACGTCCTCGCCGAAGGCGTGCAGGTCCTGCCCTCGCTCGACATCGCCCTGGAGGCCGGTTCGTACAAGGCCCTGACCAAGAGCTACACGGTCACGGTCACGGACGGCGCCCTCAACGTCCGCTTCGTCACGCACAACGGCTTCGGCAAGCCGCTGATCAACTCCCTGCGCGTGACCGACCGGCCCGACCTGCCCCGCCCCTGACCCACGACACCGGCACACGGCCCCCGGGCCGCGTGCCGGCGCCGCCCGCCCCCGGCATTCGGGTGGCGGGCGGCGACTTCGGGCCGGCCCGGCGCGACACGCCCGTCGCGCCGGCCGGGTCGACGTAGCGTGACGTCCATGACGTCCACGACGCCGCACAGCGATCGGGCCGACCGGATCGAGGCCCTCGTACGGGCCGCCGACCCGTACGCCGTCTGGGCGGAGGGCGGCGCCGACCCCGCCCGCGACGCCCCGCCCTCCTCCCCGCCGGGCGCCCCCGACCCCGACCGCGACACCCCGCTGGACGTCGGCGGGCTGCTGCCGGTCCTCGCCCTGTGGCCCGTCCTCGGCAGCCTGGTCACCCAGGGCGAACTGACCCTGCACACGCCGATCGCCGCCTACGGGCCGCGCCTGGCCGCCGGACTGCCCGCCGGAACCACCACCCACCACCTGCTCACCCACGCCGACGGCCCCCCGGCCCTGGCCGCCCTCACCCGCCTCGCCGAGCACCTCGGCGGCGGCCCGCCGACCGCCCTCGCCGCCACCCGGATCTGGGGACCGCTCGGCATGACCGGCACCCGCTTCGACGGGCGGACCCTGCACGCGCCCCCGGCCGACCTCGCCCGCTTCCTGCGCCACCTGCTGTCCACCGCCGACCACCCCATCGCGCGCCGGTGGACCGCCGAGTCCCTGCGCATCCGCACCGGCGAACTCACCCCCGCCCGGGGCCTGCTGTGGCACCCCGCCCCCGGCGGGGTCTGGACCCACCACGCCCCGACCCGCACGGGCCCGGCGCTGTGGGTCTCGCCCCGACACGGCCGCTGGGCGGCCCTCCTGCCGGGCGCCGCCCCCACCGGGCCCGCCGGCTGCGTCGACCCCGCCGCCGATGCCCGCGCGCGCCCCCTGCGCAACGCCTTCAGGGACGCGGTCTTCCAATCAACCCCGCCCGTGTGAAGCCCTGTTGTACGCTCCCGACACGATGGCGAAGACTTCCTGGAAGAACCCCGACGCACCCTGCCCCACCACCCCCTGGAACGAGGTCGCGCCCGGCCTGTGGATGGGCGGACACGTCTGGAGCGACCCGTCCGGCGAGATCCGGCCGGCCGTCGTCGCCGACGAGTTCGACCTCGTGATCAGCCTCCTCGACCGACCCGGCCACGGACCCGACCCCGGCGTCGAACACCTCCTGGGGGAGATGCCCGACGCACCGCTGACCGTCGCCCAGCTCGAAACCGTCGTCCACCTCGCCCACAGCGCCTCGCGGGCCCTCGACGCGGGCCGCCGCACCCTCGTGCGCTGCTTCTACGGATACAACCGCTCGGGCCTCGTCGTCGCCCAGTGCCTCGTCGGACGGGGTGCCTCGCCCGCCGACGCCATCGAGACCGTCCGGCGCGAACGCTCGCCCTGGGCCCTGCACAACTCCGTCTTCACCGGCTACCTCACCACCGGCCTGGACACCGCCGCGCTCCTCACGGACCTCGATCCACTCCCGTAGCGCAGTCGGAGCGCGCGCCCCACGGGAGCGACGTACGGTGATCCCGTCGTCGCCGAACGCGGGTGTCCGGCCCCGTCGGGGCCCGCCGGCGGCGCCCCGCCGTCCGCCGCACCACGCGAGGATCCCATGTCCGACGCCGTGACCGCCCTGGCCACCGACCCGGGCGTCGACACGCTCGACGCCCTGTGCCGGGAACTGGCCGACGCCGCCGACGCCGTCGGCGAGGCCTCCCGGTACGCCTCCGCCCTCGCGCTCGGGGCCCGCCTGCCCGCCGCGGCGCTGACCGGAGGGCGCGGCGGCCACCGTCGGGCCTGGCGCACCCTGCTGCGCACCCTCACCGACCCGGCCGGTCTCGGCTGGGCCCCGCGCGGCCGGGGCGTCGCCCGCGCCGGCCGGCTCGTCGGGGTGCTGGCCCGCCGCGAGAGCCTCGCGGTGAGCACCGCGGTCTGCGGGCTGCGGGCCAGGATCCGCCTCGCCGCCCTGGAACGCCCCGAACCGCTCGACGACCCGGCCGCCGCCGCCGTGCTGGCGGCGGTCGCCGAAGGGCGCCAGGCACAGGCGGCCCGGGCCTTCAGGGCCCTGCTGCGCGAGCGGGGCGCCGGGGAGGCCTTCGCCCTGCTGGCCCCGTCCTTCGCGGACATCCTGGCCTGGCACGCGCTGACCGACGAGAACCCCTTCAACGACCACGCGGGCTGGCAGGTCGCCACCGGCCGGGCCGTGCCCGCCGAGCCGCTCCTCGGGCTCGGGGCCGCCGTACGCTCCCTGTTCGACCGGGGTTCCGGCCCCGGACCGGGCTCCGGACGCGGGTCCGGAGCGGCCGGAGCGGCCGGGCCGCTCCCGGCGGCGGGGCTCGCCGCCGCGCTCGACACCACCGGCACCCTGGCGGGCGCCCTGCGCAACACCGCCCTCCTCGCCGGAGCCGACAGCCTGCTGGTCCAGCGGGTGAGGCGGCCCGGCGCGGGACCGCTGCACCTCGTACAGCTCGGCGACCGCGACGCCCCGTACGCCGCCGAGGTGGCGCGGGCCCTGCGGCCGGAGGTCCCCTCGGGGGCGGCGGTGGCCCTGGTCGGGCACCGGATGGGCGCCGTCACCGCGATGGACCTGGCCCGGGACCGGGAGTTCACCACGGTCTACGCCGTCACGCACCTGGTCACCACCGGCTCCCCGGCGGACGACCGCGTCCCCGTCGACCCCCGGACCAAGGCCGTCCGCGCGTCCGGGCCGGACGCAGCGGCGCTGGAGGGAACGGTGACGGGCACCCGTCTGTTGTCCCTGTCGCCGCCCGCTCCCCCCGACCCGCCCGTCCCGCCCGCCGCGTCCTTTCGGAGGAGCCCGTGAGCCCCTGTCACCGGCTGTGCCCGCCCGGCCCGTCCGACGGGCTGCGCGCCCATTCCGCCGCCCTGCGCTCCCACGCGGGCCGGCTGCGGGCCGGCCTCGCCGCCCTGGACTGGCGGGGCCCGCAGGCCGACGCCTTCCGGGCCGAGGTCACCGCCCTCGCCGACCGCTGCGCCACCGCCGCCGACGGCTTCGCGCTCGCGGCGGCGCAGCTGGACGGGCCCGAGCCCCGGCGCCGCTGACCGGCGTGTCCGGCCCGTCCGTCACAGGACGAGCGACAACAGCATCACGAACCCGAGACCCGTCACGGAGATGATGGTCTCCATCACCGACCAGGTCTTCACGGTCTGGCCGACGCTCATTCCGAAGTACTCCTTCACCAGCCAGAACCCGGCGTCGTTGACGTGGCTGAAGAAGAGCGAGCCCGCGCCGATCGCCAGCACCAGCAGCGCGGTCTGCGCGGTCGGCAGGTCCGTCGCGAGGGGGGCCACCAGGCCGGCGGCCGAGATGGTGGCGACCGTCGCGGAGCCGGTGGCCAGGCGGATGGCCACCGCGATCAGCCAGGCCAGCAGCAGGGTGGGCACCGACCAGTCCTGGGCCAGATCCATGATCATGCGGCCCACGCCCACGTCGATGAGGGTCTGCTTGAAGCCGCCGCCCGCGCCCACGATCAGCAGGATGCCCGCGATCGGCGCGAGGGACTTCTCCACGGTGGACGACAGCCGCTCCCGGGTGAATCCGGCGGCCCGGCCGAGGGTGAACATGCCCACGAGGACGGCCGCGAGGAGCGCGATCAGGGGCGACCCGATGACGTCGGTCACCTTCTGGACGCCGTCGGTCGGGTCGTCGACAACGATGTCGACCAGTGCCTTGACCAGCATCAGCGCCACCGGCAGCAGGACGGTGAACACCGTCGCGCCGAACCGGGGCCGCCGTCCGGGCTCCACCTCGAGGCGCCGCGGGACCATGTCCCGCGGCACCGGGACGTCCACCCAGCGGGCGGCGTAGCGGGAGAACAACGGCCCGGCGATGATCACGGTGGGGATCGCGACGAGCACCCCGAGGGCGAGGGTGACGCCCAGGTTCGCGTCGAGCGCGTCGATGGCGACGAGCGGGCCGGGGTGCGGCGGGATCAGCCCGTGCATCACCGAGAGGCCGGCGAGCGCGGGGATGCCGATCCGCATGAGCGAGTAGTTCCCGCGCTTGGCCACCATCAGCACCACCGGGATCAGCAGCACGATGCCGACCTCGAAGAAGAGCGGCAGCCCGATCACCGAGGCGATGAGCACCATCGCCCAGGGCATGGCGCGGCCCTTGGCCCGGGCCAGGATGGTGTCGACGATCTCGTCGGCGCCGCCGGAGTCCGCGAGGAGCCGGCCCAGGATCGCGCCGAGGGCGATGAGCACGCCGACGCCCGCCACCGTGGAGCCGAGCCCGGCGGTGAAGCTCGCGATCGTCTTGCCGAGCGGGGCGCCCGCGAGGGACCCGAGGGCCAGCGAGCCCACCGTCAGGGCCAGGAAGGCGTGCATCTTGAGGCGGGTGATGAGCAGGACGATGACGGCGATGCCCGCCAGGACGGCGAAGCCCAGTCGGCCGTCGCCGGCCGAGGTGATGGGGGCGGGGGCGGCTGCCGCCAGCTGCTGGACTGTCTCGACGCTGAGACCGGTCACGGTGGTGCTTCCTTTCACGGACGGGGGGTTCGGGGCCCGGTCTCCGGGCTGGGCGCGGGTGCGCTCGGCGTCCGCGGGGCGCGCAGGGCCGCGAGGGCCCGGGCGGTGATCTCCCGGGGGGTGCCGCCGACGTCGACCGCGACGCCGCGTTCGTCCGCGCCGAGGGGTTCGAGCGTGGCGAACTGGGAGTCGAGCAGGGAGGTGGGCATGAAGTGGCCCGTACGGGCCGCCATCCGCTCCTCGATCAGCTCCCGGTCCCCGGTGAGGTGGACGAACACCGCCTCGGGGGCCGTACGGCGCAGCCGGTCGCGGTAGGCGCGCTTGAGGCAGGAGGCGGCGACCACGCCGCCGCCCTGCCCGGACCGGTCGAGGATCCACGCGGCGATGGCGTCGAGCCACGGCCGCCGGTCGGCGTCGTCCAGCGGGGTGCCGGCCGACATCTTGGCCACGTTGGCCGGCGGATGGAAGGCGTCGCCCTCCGCGTAGGGGAGACCGAGCGCCTCCGCGAGCAGCCGGCCCACGGTCGTCTTGCCCGTGCCGGCCACACCCATCACCACGATGACGCGCTGGGAGCTCACGTCGTACCTCGCTGTCCTCGTCGACACCGCCCGGGAGAAAGCCCCGGGGGAGCACCACTGAAGCCTATTAAGTACTACTTATTCAAGGGGTAGACGGTAAAACATCACACCTTTTGGCCGTCAGTGCGTCACCGTACGCTTACGCCATGACCACCGAAGGCAGTCCGGGCCAAGGACTCCACTCCCAGGTGCTGGACACCCTCGGCCTCGCGATCACCGCCGGCGAGCACCCCCCGGGCAGCGTCCTGCGCACCGACGAGATCGCCGAGCGCTTCGACGCCTCGCGCACCGTCGTCCGCGAGGTCGTCCGCGTCCTCGAGTCGATGCAGCTCGTGGAATCGCGCCGGCGCGTGGGCGTCACCGTCCGCCCCGCCGACGAGTGGAACGTCTACGACCCCCGCGTCATCCGCTGGCGGCTCGCCGGCGCCGACCGCCCCCGCCAACTGCGCTCCCTGACCGTCCTGCGGTCCGCGGTCGAACCCGTCGCCGCCGGCCTCGCCGCCGGCCGCGCCACCCCCGAACAGTGCGCCCGCCTCACCGAGGCGGCCCTCGGCATGGTCCGCACCTCGCGCGGCCACCAACTGGAGGGCTACCTCCACCACGACATCGACTTCCACCGCACCGTGCTGAACGCCTCCGGCAACGAGATGTTCGCCCGACTGGGCGATGTCGTCGCCGAGGTGCTCACCGGCCGCACCGAGCACGCCGTCATGTTCCACGACCCCGACCCCGCCGCCGTCACCCTCCACGTCCGGGTCGCCGAAGCCGTCCGCGAGGGCGACGCCGCCCGCGCCGAGGCCCTGACCCGGCAGATCGCGCTCGGCGCCCTGGAGGAACTCGACGTCCTCGCCCCGTAGCCCGTGCCCGCCGGGCGGGGGCACCGGCACCGACTCCCCGCCGCCTCGCCCGTCCGGCCCGGGGTGACGCGGTGCCCGGCACCCGCGCCCGTACGCCACACTGGGGCCCGTGCTGGGACATGCCGGGCAGACCCCGGGCGCGGGAACCTCCTTCGTGGGGCGCGAAGACGAACTGGCCGCCCTGCGGACGGCCCTGTACGAGCGACGACTGATCACCCTGACCGGCCCCGGCGGAGTCGGCAAGACCCGCCTCGCCCGGCAGGCCCTGACGGCCGCCGCCGGCCCCACCGGCCCCTTCCCCGAGGGCGTCCACTGGGCCGACCTCTCCCCCCTGCCCGACGGGGCGCTGCTGCTCGACACCGTCGCCGACGCCCTCGACCTCGCCGACCACACCTCCCGCAGCCTCGCCGAAGCCGTCCGCGACTGGATCGGCGACCGCAGGGTGCTCCTCGTGCTCGACTGCTGCGAACACCTCATCGACGCCGTACGGGACCTGGTCGGCGCGCTCCTGGACCGCGCCCCGCGCCTGGTGCTCCTCCTGACCAGCCGCGAGCCGCTCGGCCTCGCCGCCGAACACGTCCTGGACCTGGGCCCGCTGCCGTACGCCCCGCACGCCTACGAGGCCCTCGCGCTGTTCACCGCCCGCGCCCGGGCCGTACGCCCCGCCATGGGGCCGCCGTGGACCCCCGCCCACCTCGCCGCGGCCCGCGCGATCTGCGCACGACTCGAAGGGGTCCCCCTCGCCCTGGAACTGGCCGCCGCCCAGTTGACGGACCACACCGTCGAGGAACTCGCCGACCGCCTCACCCGGCGCATCGGCGCGCTCCCCGGCCCGCCCGACGCGCGACCGCCCCGCCACCGGGCCCTGCGCACCGCCATCGGCTGGAGCCACGAATGGTGCACCCCGCGCGAACGGCTCCTGTGGCTGCGGCTCTCCGTCTTCGGAGGCGCCTTCGACGAGCGTGCCGCACGCGCCGTGTGCTCCGCGCCGCCCCTGGCCCCGGACGAGGTACCGGCCCTGCTGGAGGCGCTCGTCGCCAAGTCGGTCGTCCGCCGCACCGGGCCCCCGGGCACCCACCGGATGCTCGACACCATCCGGGAGTACGGCGCCCTGTGGCGCGGCGAGGCCGGGGAGACCGAAGCCCTGCGCGACCGGCACGCGGCGTACTTCCTCGACCTGGTCCGCGCGGCCGAACGGGACTGGCTCGGTCCCCGCCAGCGCGAGGTCTACCGGCGGATCGCCGCCGGCCACGGCGACATCTGCGCCGCCCTCGACCACCACCTGGCCACCGACCCCGCCCGGGCCGTCGAACTCGCGGGCCGCGTCGGCTTCTTCTGGGCCTGCTGCGGCCACCTGCACACCGCGCGCGCCTACCTGGAACGGGCCCTGGCCGCCGCCGACCCCCGGGAGGTGGACGCCGCCGGCCGACTGCGCGCCCTGTGGGCCCTCGGCGTGGCCCTGGTGCTCCAGAGCCGCAAGGGCGAGGCCCACCGGATCGCCGTCGGCTGCGAAGCCCTGGTCCGGGCGCGCAGCGACCTCGGACTCGACGCCGTCCTCGACGCCGCGTACCTGCTCGGCCTCAGCCACCTCGTGGCCGGCCGCCCCCTCGCCGCCCGGTCCATGGCCGACCACGTCCTCGAAACCCACCCCGCCGACCCCTTCGACTCCGCCCCGCGGATGCGCTGCCACCTGCTGCGGGTCTTCGCCCTGACCGGGATGGGCCTCTTCGGCGACGCCCGCGCCGAGGCCGAGGAACTGCGCGCCGGCTGCGTGAGCCGCGAGGAGTACTGGATCCGCTCCTACATCGACTACCAACTGGCGCTGATCAGCCTCTTCGAGGGACGTCCCGCGGAGTCCGCCGGACACGCCCGGGCCATGCTGGAGAGCAAGAGGGAACTGCGCGAGACCTTCGGCACCGCCCTCGCCTTCGACGTCCTCGCCAGTGCCCGGGCCGCCGCCGGCGACGGGACGGGCGCCGCGCACGCCTTCGGCGCCGGCCACGCCTACTGGGGGGCGGTCGGCCACGCCCTGCGCGGCACCCCGGAACTGGGCCCCGTACGCGAGGAGTTCGAACGCACGGCCCGCCGCGCCCTGGGCGAGCGGGCGTACGAGGCCGCCTTCCAGGAGGGAGTCCGCCACGGCCACGCCCAACGCGCCGAGGCCGCCCCCACGCCCACCTGACGCCCGCCCGCGCCCCGCCGGCCCCGGGGCGCGCCCTAGGGTCTGTCGTCACACTCCTGTCTGCCCCGCGACGCCTGGCACGCGCTCTCGCCGTACCGGGCGAAAGACCGAGTACGACCGGTACGCGGGCTTCCGCCCGGCACGCCGAGAGCACGCACCAGACGCCGCGGGGCCGCCCTCCGGGCAACGACAGGAGTGTGACGACAGGCCCTAGCCCCGCGCCCCGATGATCGCGGAGAGTTCCGCCTGCTCCCGCTCGGGCAGGCGACGTTCGGCGTGCAGCATCCGCAGGGTGAGGGTGAGCCGCGCGGCGTCCTCGGACCGGCCGGTGTCGCCCAGGTACGGGGGTAGCACCAGGGCCAACGAGGCGAGGTCGCCCCGGGAGCGCAGCCGTTCGAGGAAGGGGCCCAGAGGGTCGGCGCCGGGCGGGTCCGCGGGGCCGCCGCGGGTCCCGCGCAGGCCCTCGGCGACGCGCAGCCGCATCCACTCGGCGTAGGGGCCCGGGGGAAGGTCGTCGAGGCGGGCGGCGGCGGCCTCGAAGTGGGCGCGCGCCTCGCGGGTGGCGCCGAGTTGCGCCTGTGCCCGGCCCAGGGTGGCGTGGAGGGAGGGGTAGAAGGCGCGGACGCGTTCGTCCCCGACGCGGTCGGCGCGTTCGAGGCAGACCCGGTTCCAGTGCAGGGTGTCCTCGGGGGTGCTCTGGTGCCGGGCCAGGTAGTGGGCGGCGACGCAGGCCTCGTAGTCGTCGCCGGCCGCGTCCCAGGCCCGGCGGAAGAGGGCCAGGGCCTCGACGGCGCGGCCCTCGGCCTCGGCGGCCATGCCCTCGGCGCAGAGCCGTACGACGGTGTTGTGCGGATCCATGGCGGGGTGTCCTTCAGGCGCGGGGGAGGGCGACGGGCATGACCAGCGTGGTGAAGCTGCCCTGGTCGGCGGAGCGGACCAGGGTGGGGCGGGGGGCGGACGGGATCTCCAGCAACACGTCCGGACCCACGCCGCTCTCCACCGCCGGGGCGAACACGGCCGGGTCGAAGCCGACGCGCAGCGGCCCCTCCTCCCCGCACAACGCGGGCAGGGCGACGTCCGCCACCCGCAGGACGTCGGGGCCGAGCTCCAGGGTCACGGCGGGGACGTCGCCCGCGGCCGCGAGGGCGCCCAGCAGGGCGGTCCGGTCCACGACCACCCGGTGGGTGGGGGCGGGGAGCGCGGCGAGGGCGTCGAGCATCCTGCGGTAGGCGGGGTAGGTCCCCCCGGCCACCGCCACCTCGCGCCGCTCGCCGCGGGCCCGCGCGACGAGCGGGGACGCGCCCGGCCCGACCGTCAGCGTGACCTCGGCGGCGCGGACCGCCCAGGCGCCGAGCCGGACGAGGAGGTCCGCCTCGATCAGCACCCGCCCGGGCGGGCCGGTCAGGGTGCTCGGGCGCAGGACACGCAGCGAGAGGCGGTGGCGGTCGGTGGCCACGAAGCGGACCTCGTCCTCCTCGAACTCCACCAGCACGCGGCCCAGGACGGGGTGCTCCGGGTCCGTGCCCACCGCGGGCGCCACCTGCCGCACGGCGCCGGCGAGCTCCGCCCCGCCCAGGGTGAACTCCGTACGGTCCGGGCCGCCCGGCAGGGCGTCCAGGACGGCGCGGATCGCCGTGTCGGCGGCCCGCCCGGACTCCCGGACGGCCCGGCGGTGGCGCTCCAGCACCTCCCGCGCGCCCGCGGCCGGTCCGTCCAGCACCGTGACCACGTCGGGCAGGGCCAGTCCCGCCTCGCGCAGGTCCCGCAGCAGGGCCGCGCGGGGCTGCTGCGCGGCACTGTAGTAGCGGTATCCGGTGACGCCGTCGACCCGGGCGGGGGGCAGTACGCGGCAGTCGTCGTAGAAGCGCAGGGCGCTCGGCGCGAGTCCGACCAGCCGGCCGAACGCGCTGATGCTCATGAGTCCAGGGGTGCCGTCCATGGACCGGATTCTCGACTCTCATCCCACTCGAAGGTCAAACGCGCGCGGGCCCGGCCTCCCGGTTCAGGCGCCGGCGGCGCCCGCGGTGGTCGCGCGCGGGGTGGTCTGCTGGACCGCCCAACCGTTGCCGTCCGGGTCGGAGAAGTAGACGAAGGAGCCCCAGGGCATGTCCTGGATCTCGGTCACCTCGACGCCCCGGCCGCGCAGGTCGGCGTAGGCCTCCTCGATGTCGGCGACGACGACCTGCATGTTGTCCAGGGAGCCCGGCGTCATGCGGGTCAGGCCCTTGCCGAGGGCGATCGAACAGGCCGATCCGGGCGGTGTCAGCTGGACGAAGCGGATCTCGTCGCTGACGGTCACGTCGTGATCGGCGTGGAAGCCGATCCGCTCGTAGAAGGCCTTGGCCCGGTCGACATCGGTGACGGGGACGGCGACCAGTTCCAGCTTGATGTCCATCACGCACTCCTGGATCGGTGGCGGGCCCCGGATCCGGGGCCCGCCGGGCCATCATGCCCCCGAGGCCGTCACCGCGCCGCCGCCGGCGCGCCCGGCGTCCGCGAACTGGGTCCGGTACAGCTCCTCGTACCGGCCGCCCGCCGCCAACAGCTCGTCGTGCGTCCCGCGTTCCACGATCCGTCCCTCCTCCACCACCAGGATCAGGTCGGCCGCCCGGACCGTCGACAGGCGGTGCGCGATCACCACGGCCGTCCGCCCGGCCAGGGCCTCGGCCAGGGCCTCCTGCACCGCCGCCTCCGACGTGGAGTCCAGGTGCGCGGTGGCCTCGTCGAGGATCACCACGCGCTGGCGGGCCAGCAGCAGCCGCGCGATGGTCAGCCGCTGGCGCTCGCCCCCGGAGAGCCGGTAGCCGCGTTCGCCGACCACTGTGTCCAGGCCGTCCGGCAGCGAGGCGACCAGCCCCTCCAGGCGGGCCCGGCGCAGGGCGTCCCAGATCTCCTCCTCGCCGGCGCCGGGGCGGGCCAGCAGCAGGTTCGCCCGGACCGACTCGTGGAAGAGGTGCCCGTCCTGGGTCACCATGCCGAGGGTCTCGCGCACCGAGTCGGCCGTGAGGTCCCGTACGTCCACCCCGCCGATGCGCACCGCGCCCTCGTCGGCGTCGTAGAGCCGGGGCAGGAGCTGGGCGATGGTCGACTTGCCGGCCCCGGAGGATCCGACGAGGGCGATCATGCGGCCGGCCTCGGCGCGGAAGGACACGTCGTGGAGGACCCGCTCGCCGCCCCGGGTGTCGAGGCCGGCGACCTCCTCCAGGGAGGCGAGGGAGACCTTGTCGGGGGAGGGGTAGCCGAAGGAGACGCCGTCGAACTCCACCGCCACCGGGCCGTCCGGCACCCGGCGGGCGTCCGGCTTCTCGGAGATCAGCGGCTCCAGGTCCAGGACCTCGAAGACCCGCTCGAAGCTGACCATGGCGCTCATCACCTCGACGCGGGCGCCGGCGAGGGCGGTCAGCGGCGCGTACAGCCGGGTCAGGAGCAGGGCCAGCGCCACCACGGAGCCCGCCTCCAGGGTCCCGCGCACCGCGTAGTGGCCGCCGAGTCCGTAGACCAGCGCCAGGGCCAGGGCCGAGACCAGGGTGAGGGCGGTGATGAAGGCCGACTGGGCCATCGCCGTACGGATGCCGATGTCGCGGACGCGGGCGGCGCGGGCCGCGAACTCGGCGGACTCGTCGGCGGGCCGGCCGAACAGCTTGACGAGGGTGGCACCGGGCGCGGAGAACCGTTCGGTCATCTGCGTGCCCATCGCGGCGTTCAACGTCGACGCCTCGCGCTGCATCGCCGCCATCCGGCTCCCCATCCGGCGCGCCGGCAGGACGAACACCGGGAGCAGGATCAGGGCCAGGACGGTGATCTGCCAGGAGATGGTCAGCATCACGCCCAGGGTCAGCAGCAGGGTGACGGTGTTGGCGACCACCCCGGAGAGGGTGTTGCTGAAGGCCCGCTGCGCGCCGATGACGTCGTTGTTGAGGCGGCTGACCAGGGCCCCGGTCCGGGTCCGGGTGAAGAAGGCGACCGGCATCCGTTGCACGTGGTCGAAGACGGCCGTGCGCAGGTCGAGGATGAGTCCCTCGCCGAGGGTGGCGGACAGCTTGCGCGTCAGCAGTCCGAGGGCCGCCTCGGCCACCGCGATCACCGCGATCAGCAGGGCGAGGCGGGTGACGAGACCGCTGTCCGTACCCTCGACGATGGCGTCGACGATCCGGCTGGCCAGCAGCGGGGTGGCCACCGCGAGCAGCGCCCCGACCACGCTCAGCAGCAGGAAGAGGAGCAGCCCGCGCCGGTGCGGGCGGGCGAAGGCGGCGACGCGGCGCAGGCTCGCGCGGGAGAGCGGCCGGCGGCCCTGCTGGGCGGTGAGGGTGCTGTGCAGCGAGGTCCAGGCGGTGACTTCCATGTCCATGCCCCCACGCTAGAACCTCGACTTTGGTTGAGGTCAAGGAAGTGCCCGCGGCCACCCGAACGGGGGTCGGGTCCCGACCTCCCGGCGATCAACCCCCTTTGAGGGGAAGGGGAGTTCGAGTACCGGAGGAGCATCGTGCTCGTCGGTGGCGGGTGTCATCATCGGAGGATGACGCAGGCATCGCCGTCGGCCCGCCCCGACAGACCGTCCGTCGACACCGTCGTCCACCGCTTCGAGCGCCACGTCCGCAGCGCCCCCGAATCCCTCGCCCTCGTTCACGGCGGACGGCGACTCACCTACGGGCAACTCGCCTCCCGGGCGGACCGGTTGGCCCTGCGCATCACCGCCGCCGAGGGGCTCGCCGTACGGGAACGGCCCGCGCGGGCCCTCGTCGCGATCGGCACCGCACGCCACGACGAGCTCGTCGTCGCCCTGCTCGCCGTCCTCAAGGCGGGCGCGACCTACGCGATCGTCGACGCCGCCGACGCCCACACCGGCCGCCGCCAACTGGCCGCGCTCGCCCCGCACCTCCTGCTCACCGACGGGCCCGGCCGGGCGGGCCTCGACGACGGGCACGGGCACGGGCCGTCCGTGCTCCTCCTCGACGCGGCGGACGACGACCCGCCCGCGCCGCCGGACCCGCCGCGGCCCGTGGCGGTCGGGGCCCCGGACGCCCCGCCCGTGCCCGCCGCACGCGCGGGCGAGGCCCCCGCGGATCCGCCCGGCGGTCTCCCCGGTGGTCCGTCTTCCGCTCCGTCCGCCGGTCCCTCGGCCGATTCGCCCGCCGGCCCACCCGCCGGTCCCCCCGCCGCCGTCCTGCTCACCGGCTCCGCCGACCCGCGCCCCGTCGCCGTCGGACACCGGCTGCTGCTCGCCGCCCTCGACGGCTGGACCGAGGTCGCCCACCTCGGGCCCGAGGACCGCCACCTCTTCACCGGCCCGCCGGACGCCCTCGCCTTCGCCGCCGGCTGGACCCGCGCCCTGTGCACCGGCGGCGCCCTCGTCCTGCCCGACCCCGCCGAACGGGACCCGGCCGCCCTCGCGGACACCATCCGGGCGGAGGGGGTCACCGTGGTCCACACCGACCCCGGCCGCGCCGGCCGCCTGACCGCCCCCGCCGGACGGCCCCCGTACGCCGCCCCCGCCCGCCGCGCCCCCGACGAGCGGCTCCGCTCCCTGCGGCTGCTCGCCGTCACCGGGGACCGGCTCTACCTCGACGAGCAGAGCGCCCTCCAGGACCGGCTGCGCGTCGGGGCCCGCGTCCTCAACGTCTACGCCCTCACCGAGACGGCGGGCGTCGGGACCTTCTTCGAACCCTCCCAGCCGGGCCGCCCGCTGGACGACCCCGAGCGGCTGTCCCTGCTCGGCACCCCCTTCCCCGGCTGCCGCGTCCACGTCCACGACGGGCGGATCCACCTCGCCCCGCCCGACGGCACCGACGCCCAGCCCACCGGAGACCTCGGCCGGCTGCGCCCCGACGGGCTCCTGGAGTTCGGCGGCCGGCTGCGCGACCGCGTCACCCTGGACGACGGCACCCGCCTCGACCCGTACACCGTCGAGAGCGAGATCCGCGCCCATCCGGGCTTCGGCGGCGCCGTCGTCCGGCCCCTGCCCCTGCCCGCCGGCGCCCGCACCACGCTCGCCGCCTACGTCACCCCCACCCCCGACAACCCCGGCTGGGCGCGCGTGGACCCCTCCCAGGACCTGGCGGGACTGCGCGCGCACCTGGCGGACCGGATCCCGCCGCCCGCGATCCCCCGACGGCTCGTACGGCTGCGCACCCTGCCCCGCGACCGCGGGGGCCGCGAGGACCGGGGCGCGGTCCCGCGCCCGCCGGCCGCCGACCCGTCGACCGGCGCCAAGTACGGGGCCGCCCCGGGCGACACCGGCCCCCTGGTCTGGGGCTGCCTGATCGGCCTGCTGATGATCCCGGCGGTCGTGGTCGTCCTCGTCGCCACCCGCTTCGTCTGGCCGGGCTCCACCGACCTGAGCGGGGTCCCCGGACCCTGGGCCCACCTGTTCGTCGGCCTCTACGTGTGCGAGGCGTGGGCCTTCGTCTACGGGCTGGCCTTCCTGCTGTGGGGCAAGAGGACGCTACGGGTCCACGGGCGCGGGGAGGGGCTCACCACCACCGCCCACCTCGCCGTCTCCTACCTGCTGATCGCCTGGTGGCCGCAGGACAACCTCTACCGACTGGCGTCCAGGACGGACTGGCCCCACCAGGCCGCCCTCGTCTACCTGTTCAACATCCCGCTCATGATCGCCGGCTTCCTCGTCATCCGCTTCCTGACCTGGCGCCCCCCGACGCGTCAGGGGCGCGTCGAGGAGGACTGAGTCGAGCCCGAGCCCGAGCCCCTCGGATCCGACAGTCCCTCGAAGCCCGCGCCCACCGCGAGAGCGCTCCGGCGCACCCGCTCCTCGGCCGCGTCCAACACCCCGGCGTCGTGCGCGGCCACCAGCACCCCGACCCACGGCGCCGGATCGTCCGCTCCCGTGGGGATCGCCGGCACGAACACCGCTCCCGAGCGCGCGCACTCCCGCGCCAGGTCCCCGCACCACTCCATCAGCTGCGCCGGCGCCAGCCGCGCCCCCAACTCCACCCGGTCCACGATCCGTACGAGGTGTCCCGCGCCCCGCAGCGCGTCCAGCCCGGCCGCCACCACGAAGGCGACCGACGGGCCCGTCAGCCGCAGGTTCGTCTCGGTCGGCGCGAACCGCCCCCGCGGATCGGCGACGAAGTCCACGTCGAACCACCCCCGGTACCCGCCGCCGGCCAGCTCCCGGCCCACCGCCGCCCCGAAGGCCCGTATCGCCCCCGCCGCCCCCTCGGACACCACCCCCGGCCCCACCGTCGCCCCCCGGTACCCGCCGCCGGCCACCTCCATCACCGCCACGCCCACCTCGTGCGACCGGCCCGACCCGTCCACGAACCCGTCGTACGTCAGGTCCCGGGGCCCGTCCGCCCCGTCCGCCGGGCCCTCCACGTACTCCTCCACCAGCAGCGGGCCGCGCGGCAGTCGGCGCACCACCGCGCGGGCCCCGCCCGCCGCCCGTACCTCGGCCGCGCTCCACACGCTGGTGCCCGAACCCCCCACCCCGTGCTCCGACTTGAGGACGGTGCCGGCACCGGCCCGGGTGCGCGCGGCCAGCATCCGCGCGGCGGAGCGGCGGCCGGGAACCCGCCACTGCCCGGGCAACACGATCCGGGGGTGTCCGCCGCCCGCCAGGATCCGGGCGAACAGGGCGTGCGCCGCCGACTTCGACTCGTACCGCAGCTCCTCGGGCCGCCAGGGCAGGCCCGCCAGCCGGGCGAAGGCCTCGGTGCGCCCCCACGGCACGAGGGGCAGCCCGCGCTCCGTGACCCGCCCGACCAGCGCCGGCCGGGCCGCGATCCGCTCCGACAGGCCCGGCCCCGGGCCCGCGAGGCCGTCGTAGACCTCCACCGCGGGATCCCAGCCCAGCCGGCGGCCGACGAACTCCGCCCAGCCGGCCGGCACCGGTCGGGGCAGCAACAGGGCCGCCGGACGGGGGCTGTAGAAGGCGGCCAGGCAGGCGTAGTCGTGCGCCGGTCGCTGCCCGGCGTCCAGGGAGGGGTCGGCGAACTGGGCGTTGAACTCCCCGACGTTGCCCACGTGGACGGCGGGCGTCCCGCCCGTCCAGGCCCGCGCCCAGTCGGCCAACGGCGCCGGGGCCACCTCGAAGCGGACCAGGCCGGGCGGAGAGCCCGTGGCGCCGCGCGCGCCCATCGCCCGGTAGAAGCCCGCCGCGTACGGGTCGGAGTCGATCAGCAGCCTGTCGACCCCCAGCGCGACGGCCCGGCGCACCGCGTCCAGGTACAGCAGACGCCCCACGCCCCGGTCCATCGCGTCCGGTTCCACGAACAGCGACCCGAGCCGCGCGACCCGCCCGCCCCCCGACCCCGGACGCTCACCCTCGTCCTGCGGCTCGTCCTGCGGCTCGTCCTGCGGCTCGTCCTCCAGGGAGGCGAGCCCGAGGAGGCGACCGCGCACGTCCTCGGCCACCACGATCCGCCGGGCCGCCACCTCCTCCGCCCGGACGCGCAGCTGCGGCGCGCACGCCGCGAGGAAGGCCGCGTCGTAACCCCAGGACGCCTTGGACCGCATCACCAACGCCGTCAGCGCGCCGGCCTCCGCCGGCAGCGCGGCCCTGACCTTTGCCATTTCCTGACCTCCCCATGGTCCCGGACCAGGGCGTGCGATAGATTCGGCCTCCCCACGGCCCCTTTGGCCGGTCCTGGTCCATCCCTATCCCACCCACGCGGAGACAGGCTTCTCAATGAGCGACATCGTCAACGGACTTGGCCGCACCAGCGCCTACGGAGCCCTCGGACTCGTGCTGCTCGTCCTCGGCATCGTCCTGGTGGACGTGCTGACGCCCGGGAAGCTCCCCAAGCAGATCTGGGAAGAGCGCAACCGCAACGCGGCCCTGATGCTCAGCTCGGCGCTCCTCGGCATCGGCGGCATCGTCTTCACCTCGATCTGGACCACGTACGACGACTTCGGCAAGGGCCTGCTGTCCACCGCGGCCTTCGGCGTCCTCGGCCTCGTCCTGATGGCGGTGGCCTTCCTCGTGCTGGACCTGGTGACCCCGGGCAAGCTCGGGGCCATCGTCGTCGACCCCGAGCCGCACCCGGCCGTCTGGGTCACCGCGGCCTGCAACCTCGCCGTGGCGGCGATCGTCGCCGCGTCCATCGCCTGACCCGGCGCCCCTCCACGACGTGAGCGTGGCCCCCACCCTTCGGTGGGGGCCACGCTCACGTCGTTCCCGGGCCGGGTCGGTCGTCGTGCCCGCCCGCGCTCAGGCCAGACCCAGCGCGAAGGCCGTGAAGCCGACCGCCAGCAGGCCCGCCGCGGCGCGCCGGACCGCCGAAGGGCGCCGCCCCGGCCGCGCCGGATGCTCGAACCGCCGGGTGTGGCGGGCCAGGAGCACCAGCAGCCCCGCGAACACCGGCAGCCACGCCAACCGCGCCCCCAGCCAGAGGAGCGTCTCGGGCGCCGTCGTCAGGCCCGCCACCTCGCCCGCGAACGAGGCCGGTACGGCCGCGGCGAGCATCGCGCTCTGGTGCCAGCACAGGATCGTCATCGCCGACAGGTTGACCACCACCACCGGCGCCCACAGCGCCGGTCGGGCCAGCAGGGCGCCCAGACGGTCCCGCAGCAGGATCGCCGCCCCCGACTGGGCCGCGGCCAGCGCCAACACCAGCAGCGACGGCGGGTGCGAGTTGGTCCGCGCCTCGCCCGGCACGCCGACCATCGACGCCGGGTAGTGGAACACCAGCAGCAGCGCCGCGAAGAGCACCGACCCGCCCACCAGCAGCAGCCACGCCCCGCGCCGCCCGATCCGCCGCTCGCCCCAGTCCACGCCCAGCTGGTACGCGAACAGCCAACCCGGCAGGACGTTCAGCAGGGACAGCCACGAGGGGACCCCGCCGGCCAGGGGGCCGTAGCGCAGGAAGTCCACCACCGCGACCGACGCGAGCAGCGGAACCGCCGCCCAACCGCCCAGCCGGCGCGAGGCCCGCACGCAGTACGGGGTCAGCGCCGTCACCACCACGTACACCCCGACGAACCACAGCGGCTGGACCACCAGCTTCGCCCCGGTCCGCAACGTCGCCTCGGGCACCCCCGCCGCGTACAGCACGGGAGCCGCCAGCGCCCACACCACCGTCACCCCGAGCACCGGACGCCCCAGTCGGACCACGCGCCCCTTCAGCCAGGCTGCCGTCGATCCGGAACGCCGCCGGTAGGACAACACCGACGCGTGGCCGCCGACCAGGAAGAAGACGCCGAGCATCTGCAACAGCCAGCTCGCCGGGGCGAGCCCGCCGAAGGTCGACAGCGGACTGGCGTTGTGCAGCCCGCCTTCGGCGTCGAGCGTGAAGCCGCCCAGCATCCAGTGCCCGAGCGGTACGGCGACCAGCGCGAGCGCGCGCAGCCCGTCGAGGGCCCGGTCGCGGTGCGCGGGGGTCTTGCGGTCGACGCGCTCGGCGCCCGCGCGCAGTCGGGTCAGGGCGCTCCGCTCGGTCAGGGTGCTCATCGGACCTCGCCCCCCTCGCCCTTCGCGATCGCGGCGAACGCCCCGAGGGACCGGGTGCCGGGCGTGAAGTAGCCGGTGTGGCCCGGGACGTCGGAGGCGGGCACCCGACGTGCGCCGAAGGCGGGGGAGGTCGGGTCGGCGCCGTGGCCGAGCCCGGCGAACCGTACGTTCGGGACGTCCGCGATCCAGTCGGAGGGGCCGCGGGCCGCCCAGACCCGGGCGCGGGTGTCCAGCCCGGCCACGCTGCGCGCCCGCATCCCGGGGGAGCCGAACACGACGAGGTCGGTGGCGTCGAGGTGCCGGGCCGCGAGCCCGCAGACCACCGAGCCGTAGCTGTGGCAGAACAGGACCGGATCGGGGGCGCCGACCGCGTCGAGCCCGGCCGTGAACCGGGCCAGTCGCACCGCGCCCGCCTCGGCCAGCCGGCCGGTCGCCGCGTCCACCCCGACCCCCATCGGGGTGGTGTACCCCGTCCACGCCACGACGGCCGTCCCCTCGCCGGCCGCGGCCAGCAACGAGCGGGCCATCCCGGCCGGACCGGTGTGCGGCGCCCGCGCGGCGTCGTGCGTCCCCGCGTCGTTGTCCGAACCCGGCACGATCACCGACACGTGCGCGGCGCGCTCCGGGTCGCCGAAGACCTCCGCCACCTGACCGCGCCCGCGCGGGTCGAAGGCGAGGATCAGCCGCCCCGGAGCGGCGAGCGAGGCGTAGCGCGCCTCGCCGGTGGCGAGGACGGCGATCCGGTTGGCCTCGTACCGCAGGGCGAGGGGAGCGCCGTCCAGATTGCCCACCACCGAGGGGTGCGCCAGGAGCAGCTCCCGCCGGGTCGCCGCGTCCAGACCGGCGAAGAACCGGGCCACCTCGTGCGGGTCCGCCCGCTCCGGATCGGGCAGCGCCCGCCCGGCCTGCGTCGCCGCCCGCCAGGCGGCGGCCCCCGGCGGCGGCCCCGTGACCGGTTGCTGCGCGTTCCCCGAGGCCCAGCCCGCCGTCCCCGCCACGACGGCCACCGCCAGCGCGGCCGTGACCATCGTCCTCCCGAAGCGGCGCATGCCCCTTCCCCTCTCCTCGTGACCCGTCCCGTGACGAGGAGGAAGGTAGAAAGGAGGCACCCGCCGGCACGTCGCACCGGGGAGCCAACCCGGATGTCATACCCCAGTAGGGGGTGGAGGAGACGGCGCCCTTCTTTGCCGTCAGGAGGCGCTCAAAGCAGCCCCTTCAGTGAGCCCTCTGAAGCAGCACAGCGGGCACGTATTCACCACACCCCAGGGAAGACCGCTCGACCCGGTCAACCTCACACGAACCTTCACCACGCTCCTACGCCGTGCCGACGTCGGCCGCATCCGCATCCGCTTCCGCGACCTCCGCCACTCCACCGCCACCCTGCTCCTCGAACAGGGCGTCGAACTTGTTGTGATCAAGGAACTCCTCGGCCACGCCCACATCGGCGTCACCGCCGGCGTCTACGCCCACGTCCGACTCCGGCTCCAGCGCGACGCCATCGACACCCTCAGCACGGCGCTCCGCGGCCCGGCAACCACCGAGACGGCCCACGGCGACGGCGGCGAACCGCCACCGTGCGCCTCAGTCGTCCGCTGACGTTGCCGTCAACTACTGCCGTCACAGCACGCAGAAGCCCCGCCAGGACGCACCCGGCGGGGCTTCGAATTTGCTACTGCATTGCTGCGAGAGGGGGTTGATGCTCACGGCACCGTCGGTGGCGAGTCCCGGAACTATTCCCCGATCAGGATGAATTTCCCCTCAGGTCGGACGCGACCCTCCTGGCCGCCTCGAGCGGACCAGAGAGCAGCTTCTTTCGTTTTCCCCATCCCTCTGCCCTGGTGATGGCCTCATCGAGAAGGTCAAGCAGTTCTGCTCGCGCATCCCCCTCGGGATGCCTTGGGAGTGCTACCTGAACAACCAGCGATCGAAACTCCTCCAGGAATGACCCAACTCTGACGCCGGAGAATTTCGGACCGTAGGTTTCTCCTGGGGTGAAGAAGGTAACCGTCAGGTTGAACGGAATATCAGACGGTGTATCGATGCCTGACGGCGCCCCCCTAAGGGAGTCGAGTGCAGAGGTCCACCGCTTGTCCTCAAGCCCTCCACCGATGATTGACTTCAGAGACAGGGCGACGAGAGGCGCGTTCGCTCCTCCATCAATTTCTGACATCACAACCCCAGATCCAATTTTCCGGCATGCGATTCCTTATTGAATGGTCCAGGCCAACGCTGTACGATCCACTTCTCCAGATCAAGCATATTTGAGCGTGATCCGCTAGTCAGAACGTGCATGCGATCTGCGCCCATCGCAGCCATATCCCTCGCCGAATACCGACCTGCCGGGTCTTGGGTGATACCGGTCTTAAGGTAACCCCCACTTGCGTCCTCCAGAACGTACAGGTAGTTCGTCGCGGTACTGTTGCGCGAGTTTCCGTGAGTGGATGGAGCTGGCGTCGGCCGCGGGTTGAGACTGGGACCCATCTGGCCGTTGGCCAGCCTGGGCTGAGCCCCAGTAGCGCAAGCGCAAGCAGTCGAGTGACCTGCGGTGCTGCCTCCGCAGTTGTGAACGAGCACTGGCGTGGCGCCAGCCAGCACATAGTACGTGTGCTGCGCGGCCCCCTCTACCTGCTTCTTCGCAGGTCAAGTGCAGTTTGCTGGTCCGGTGACGTGCGTGGGTGTCCGTGGTTGTGTGGGGTTGTTGCCGTCGCTACTGCCGTCAGACGGTTCAGCCGAGGTACGGCTTCTCGCGGTGTTCCAGGAAGTGCTGGAGCCTGAGCCGTTGGGTGTGGTGCATCGGCAACTGCTCGATCTCTTCGGGCGGTACGAATCGGAGTTCGGTGGATTCGTCGGAGATCTCCAGTTGGCCGCCGGTGATGCGGGCGGTGAAGCAGACATTGAACTGGCGGCGGACCTCGCCGTCGGTGTAGGCAATGATGTGTTTCGGGTCGGTGTAGGTGCCGACCAAGCCGTTGATCTCGACGTCGAGGCCGGTCTCTTCCTTGACTTCGCGGATGGCGGTGCCTGGCAGGGAGTCGGTGAGGTCCATGCCGCCGCCGGGCAGCGCCCATAGGTCGTTGTCGCGGCGGCGCTGGAGGAGGACGCGGCCGTGGTCGTCGGTGACGACGGCGGATGCGGCGACGACCATGCTGTTCGGCTTGGGTGCGGTGGGGTCGTCGTAGTACTCGGTGCGGGCCACGGTCAGCCTTCCTCTCGTACGGGCGTCGCCGTCGCCCACACCGCGTCGAAGCTCTCGGCGTAGGTGTCGAACATGCCACCTGTCTCGTGTCGGCGAAGATGCCACACCGGAGCGGCGTAGGCGTTGACGCCCCAGACGTGTGCGTTGACGAGTTGCTGGTCGTCGGCGCGGTAGAGGGAGTTATAGAGCGTGGTGCCATGGGTGCGGACTTCGATGCCGGGGGTATTGGCAAGTGGCCTGTAGTGCATGAGTGCGAGGCGGCAGCGGGATTCGATGCCGTGGCCGAAGCGCTCCTCCTGGCCACGGGCTTGGACGTTGTCGCTGTCGGCGTCTCCGATCGCGATGCGGACGGTGCAGCCTTCGGCGGCGCGTTCGGCGAGGAGTTCGTTCAGCCGCGGGTACGCCTCGTGGAGGAAGACGGCCGCGTAAACGAGGATGTCGATCCGTTCCCGGGCCTGGGCCATCAGGTCGGTGAACGCCGAGACGGGGATGTCGGCCCGCTGTTCGTAGAGCGCGACCAGTTCGGGGCTGATGGCGCGGGCGGGGCGGGCTTGGCGGAGCGCCGGCCAGAGTGCGTGCACGTCTTCTCCCAGGGCCTTGGCCGCCTGGAGGGCTGTGGCACGGCGTGGGGTGCGCCCGAGGTTCACCCAGCGCTCGACCGACTTGGGGTCGACCTCAACCTCCTGGGCAAGGGTCGCGTACGTCCAGCCTCCGGCCGCCATGACGGCTCGTAGTCTCTCGTTCGGCATGAGTCTCCCCCTTCGTCTGAGGACGGCACCAGGGACGTTCTACAGGGTGCGGGACGTCCCGGAGTGGGGTTTGGTGGAGGTTCCTTCGTCCCGGTGACCGGCGTGAGGATCGGTGCCGACCCTGTGGCACCGACGGGCCCGGGGGCACGCATCCACGCCGCCGAGGAGCGTCACCGTGCGAAAGAGCACCACCTCATGTGTTCCCGCCCTGCGACTGGACGCCCGGTCGCGCACCGCCTCGCCGCCGGGGTGGTCACGATGACGGCCCGCAACCCTGATGCGGTCGAGCACACCGCCTCGCCCGGTGTGGGCGCCGTGATGGTCGACCGGCGGAACGGCAAGGTGGGCGTGGTGATGGGGCATGTGGGGCCGTACGTGCAACTTCGGCCACCGCGCGGTGGCCGGGAGTGGGACGTGCCTCCCGACGAGGTACGTGCGCCCACTCCGACGGAGGAGTTGAGCGCGAAGGTGGCCGTGGCCAACCGGAGGTGGGGACGGTGACCCCGCGCTCGGTCCTGCGGTACGAGACCTGGACGCTCCAGCCCGACCGCGAGCCGGACGCGGAGCCGGTCCTGTACTCGATGCAGTGCGCCGTGGACGGCGAGACGTCGCCGACGAGCGAGGACTTCGCCGAACCGCAGAACTGGGTGCTGCGGCACTGCGGCCAGAACCCGTCCCACCACACCTACCGGGAGATCATCAGCCGGCCCTGGCGGGCCTGGCGGCAGATGTGACCCGTCCTGCTCGCCCAGGCGCCGCCCCGCGCTGACCCACCCGACTCCCGTCCCTGCCGGGCGCGACCGATCGAGGCTCCCCCGTCCTCATCAGCCCGGCAGGGGCGGGCCTTTACGTGCGGGCCGTACTCATGGCGATGGTGTTCTGGCCGCCGAGTAGCCGAGGGGAATTGAGGCAGGCCGGGCGCCTTCCGGTGGCTCGGCGGTCGGCCGCCGGGTGGGGCCCTCGGTCAGCGTGCGGCGGGACTCGGGCAGTCTGGCAGCGCGGGAGCTGGGCCGGGAGCTTTGCTCCCCGCCGAAGGCGACGTCGGCCACCGCCCTCGGTGAGCCCGGCGACGGATGCTGAGGGTCGGCCCCCTGGTCGGCCCTTGCCTGCGATCCGGCCGTAGGACGGTCGTAGGCGATAGCTTGCTCCGCCAGGAGCCCAGTTACGGTCAGCCCGGCGATCAGCCGGTTGCCGCTCCCGCAGCCATGGATCACCCTGGCTGCCGGGGCGGCTCGCCACCTGTAGCGCAGACCGGCCGAGTGAACGGCGGGGCCGCCGGCGACGGCGGCCAGCTCCGGCGGGCGGGGCCCGCCTTGAACCTCGTAGAGAAAATCTGAACGCATGCCCCAGGCCACCTGGCGTGCAAGTCAGTCGCTCTGATCTCCGTCGCCCGCTTCCAGAACTGCGACGCGGGCGCGGAGCTCGGCGATCTGCTCAACCGCCTCGGCCAGCGCCCGCTCTAGCGCCTCGACGCGGGCCGCCATCCCGCGTGCGGGTGCGGTCACCTCCGGGTGATCGTGGTCATCCGCGTCGGCCTGGTCGTAGTGGGCGACGAAGGCACCCTTGCCGGGGCGCGAAACCGCCCAGCCGTCCTGCTTCAGCAGGGCCATGGCCTTCTGCACAGTGAGGCTGGAGGCCCCGAACTCCCGCATCAACGCGGTCTGCGTCGGCAGCGCGTCCCCCGGCTTCAACCGTCCGGAGCGGATCTGCTCCCGCAGGGTCTCGGCGATGACCTCGAACGTCAGCGGTACCCCGCCGGCCGCCGGCCTGCGCCGCGTCGTCACCACGCCTGCCACCCCCGCACTCCGTGCCCTTTACCAGCTATTTCCGGCCCGTCCAAGCCGGGAAACCGGCCCCACACTACCCGCGTCCCGCACCCCACAGAAAGGAATGAGGAGGGATGCACTTGAATGCGCCCGTGGGGCGATGTTAACGTCACGCACCCGCCGGTGATCACCACCGCGCCAGCGCCGACTGGGCCCCGCCGGCCCCGGCCTCCACGCCCAACTTCGAGGCGCCCCGTTCCCTGTGAGCCGATCACTTCGGCCTGCCCACCGTCACGTCGTGCTGCTTTCACACTCCCGCCGAAAGGCCCTGTTCCGCATGCCCTCACAGCCCCAATTCCCGTACCCCGCAATCGTTCCGACCGCTTCGCGCCCGTCGCAGGCGTCCACCACGCCGAGCGGCTCGGCGGACGTCACCACCCCGGCGGCAGGGCGGTCGGCGCTGGAGCGCCGCGCCAGGCTCACCGCCAGGCTGGCGAAGCTCGCCGCCACCGGCCACCTCGCGCCCCTCGCACGGCAGATATGCGGACTCGGCGGCTGCGCGCACCCGATCCGCCTCACCGGGCACCGAACCCGGCTGGACAGCGCGACCGGCGAGGTCCTCGACCACTTCGACTCCAGTCGGCTCCCGGCGGGCGAACTGCTGGTCCGTTGCGGCAACCGCCGGGCCACCCGCTGCCCCGCCTGCTCCACCGTCTACCGCTACGACACCTACCAGCTCATCGCCGCCGGCCTGCGCGGCGGCAAGACCGTCCCGGCAAGCGTCGCCGTGCACCCGCGCGTGTTCGCCACCCTCACCGCACCCGGCTTCGGCCCCGTCTACAACCAACCCGACGCCACCGGCCGCTGCCACTGCGGCCAGGTCCACCCCGACGACGACCCACTCCTCGGCACCCCACTCGACCCCGACCGCTACGACTACGCGGGCGCAGTCCTATGGAACGCGCACGCCCCGGCCCTGTGGGCCCGCTTCACCACCCACCTACGACGCGAGATCGCCAAAGCCGCCGGGCTCACCCAGCGCAGCCTGCGCCACCACGCGACGCTGTCGTACGCCAAGGTCGCCGAGTACCAGAAGCGCGGCCAGGTCCACTTCCACGCCGTCATCCGCCTCGACGGACTCACCGGCCCCACCAGCACCCCGCCCGCCTGGGCCACCACCGAGCTCCTCAACCAGGCCGTCCGCGCCGCCGCCACACGCACCCGCGTCCACCACGAGGGCGAACCGCCGAAGCAACCGCAGCCCGCCGGGGACGTCCACGCGTTCCAGCCCCAAGACTCAGACCGGGCACGGCGGTTGGTGTTCCGGTTCGGGCGGCAGATCGACGTCCGGGCGATCCGCAGCGCGGACTTCACCGGAGACAGCCCGGTCACCGACGGGCACGTCGCCGCCTACATCGCCAAGTACGCCACCAAGGGAGCCGAGACCACCACCGGCACCCTCGACCGCCGACTCCGCCTCCTCGCCGAACTCGCCCAGTACGACATCACCGACCACGCCCGCCGCATGATCCACACCGCCTGGCACCTCGCCACCCAAGCCCAGCACGCCCACCTCCGCCTGCGCCAATGGGCCCACATGCTCGGCTTCCGAGGCCACTTCTCCACCCGCACCCGCCGCTACTCCACCACCCTCGCCCATCTCCGAGCCGCACGCACCGCCTGGCGAACTGACCGACCCGACCCCCAGACCCCAGCCACGGGTGGGACGCAGGCCGGCCAGACGGACGGCACTCGGGTCAGTGACCGCGCCGGACACTCCACTGACCTGGCCGCAGGTCACCGACCCGGTCACGGTCATTTCACAGGCCACCGTCCCGGTCACCGTGATATCGCCGCACGGCCCGACGGTTCGGACACGACGCTGGTCATCTCCCACTGGCAGTACGCCGGAACCGGCCTCCTGCCCGAACTCGAACACCTCGCCGACCTCCTGGCCGCGAAACGGCAGACCCGACCCGAGCAACCGCCCCGAACCCGACCCTCGGAACACGCCGGTGACCGCGCCGGTCACCCGGTCGGTCACTCCACTGATCGGCTGACCAGTGCTGTCCGGGCAGGGGCCGTCGCGTGACCGCCGGCACGGAACTGCTCACCGTCCCCCAGGTCATGGCCCGCCTCCAGATCGGCCGCTCCGCCGTCTACGACCTCCTCCGCACCCGCCAGCTCGCCTCGATCACCCTCGGCCGCGCCCGCCGCATCCCCACGCACGCTCTGACCGACTTCATCCGCACTCGCCTCGACCAGGAAGCCGCCGCCTGATGACCACGCCCCGCGACACCCCCGCCTCCCGCCGCACCCGCGCCAACGGCGACGGAACCGTCTACCAGCGCAAGGACGGACGCTGGGAGGCCGCCGGATACGTCCTCGCCGCGGGCAACACCCGCAAACGCATCCGCGTCTACGGCACCACCCGCAAAGACGCCCTGGCCAAGCTGACCGAGAAGATCGCCGCCAGCAACCTTGGCCTGCCCATCGCAGCGGCCGAAAGCACGGTCAGCGCGTACCTGACGTACTGGCTGAACGGCGTCGCCGTCCACCAGGTGCGCGAGAACACTCACACCCGCTACGCCGCCTGCGTCCGCCTCCACCTCATCCCCGGCCTCGGGGCCAAGATGCTTGCCCGGCTCACCGCCCGCGACGTACGCACCTTCCTCGACGGACTCCGCGCCACCTGCCAGTGCTGCGCCCAGGGAAGGGACACGGCACGGAGGCAGTGCTGCGCCATCGACCGGTGCTGTGACAAGCGGCTCTCCCCGCTGACCGTGACCTACGTCCACTCAGTCCTCAAGTCCGCCCTGGAGCATGCCGTCCGCGAAGACGACCTGCCCCGCAACATCGCCCGGAACGTCAAAACCATCTCGCCCCGCCCCCGGCGCTTCCATCCCTTCACGGCCAGCGAGGCCCGGCAGTTCCTCCAGGCAGCCAGCAGTAACCGGCTCCACGCGCTGTACGAACTCGCCCTACGCACCGGACTCCGCAAAGGCGAACTCCTCGGCCTCCGCTGGGAAGACCTCGACCTCAACAGCGGCACCGCCAGCATCCGCCACTCGCTCCAGCGCACCCGCACCGGCGGCCTCACCCACCTACCCACCAAGACCCAGGCATCTGAGCGCCGTATCGCGCTCCCGACCGAATGCCTCCACTCCCTCAAGAAGCACCAGGAACGGCAGGACAAGGAGCGAGAGACCGCTGAGTCAGCCTGGCAGGAGAGCGGCCTCGTCTTCACCACCCCGACCGGCGGGCCTCTCGACCCGGCCAACCTCACCCGCCGCTTCCGCAGCTTCCTCAATCGGGCTGGACTCCGCCGCATCCGCTTCCACGACCTCCGACACTCAACCGCCACCCTGCTCCTGGAACAGGGCGTCGACCTCGTCGTGATCAAGGAACTCCTCGGCCACGCCCACATCGGCGTCACCGCTGGCGTCTACGCCCACGTCCGACTCCGCCTTCAGCGCCAAGCCATCGACACCCTGAACGACGCCCTCGGCCCGGCCGACGGCGGCCCTGACGACCCACCCGCCACAGCCGCCGTCCGCTGACGTTGCCGTCACCGTTGCCGTCAAACGACCCGAGGGTCCCCTCCGCGCAGGAGCGCGGAGGGGACCCTCGCATTTGCCGGACTATCGAATTCTCCATGATCAGATGACGTGACGACGTCACGGCTCACGCCTTCATGACCCTTCATTCAGCTGATTCAGATAGCCACCTTGAAGGTATTACCAAAGACCTTCCTGGATGGATTCATCCTCATGCGCAGCTCGTCTAGCCCTCTGTGGCCCTTGCTTTTGACCTTCGGCGCCTGGAGCGGAGAGGGGAGCCCCTGCAGCACTTTCTCTGTCAAGCACTGCTTTCAGCCTTCGGAGCATTGCAAGCCATTCAGCGCCTTCCTCCTCCACGCTCCAGTCGTCCCGCAAGTCATTGCTTGTGACGAGTAGGCGAGAAATCGCTTCGAGCGCCAGGGGTACCAGCTCTTTCGGAATCTGCGGAATCTCACCATTCGGCCCCCACGTCGCAGATTGAAATTCATCGCCGCCCTCAACCCCTCGGACTGTCAACGCAGCGGCAGCGATTGCCAGCTCTGCTCTTCCGCCATCGATATGCGGGCTGCCGTCGCCCGCCACCGAGGCAAGGGCAGCTCGGATCGCCTGAATCCGCCTAGACAGCGGAGTGGCATCCAAATCGCCAGCAAAGTCCGCGGCGCCATCGTTATCGAATGGCCCGTATCCCCATTTCCCCATATCGCCCTACTCGAACGGGAGCTCAGGCTGAGTCGCCTGGCGCTTGTTGTAGAGGTTTCGACCAAACCCCTCAATGCCACTACTGAGCTTAAAGCCCATTTTTTCGAACTGAACCTTCATGATGTGCTCTCGGATCCTGAGAGCGTTGTCATCTCCGCACACATGGATGCAAATGACAGGCCCATCCTTGTCTCGCCTGCCCAAGTCTGCGTGCTTGTTCAGTCGAACGTTAAAGTTGTTGGTCTTGCCGATATAAACGTGGCCAGGCTTCGACTTGTCGTCGAATATGTAGACGCCTTGATTCTTGTTGCAATTGTGGACCAGGACCGGAGTGGCCCCCGCCAGCACATAGTACGTGTGGAGGTCGGCCACTGTCAGGTTATAAGTGTCCTGTATTGTCCCATAAAGGTGCGTGCGCTTGACGGTGGCAGTGGTGCCCTGATCCGTGCGGAGGGATTCCCCCGGGCGGAGGTCGCGGGCTTCGATCCAAGCGTGCTTCGTCTCGGACCAGATGATGTGGTGGTCCGTTGCGGTGATGGTGCCACTGTCATCACCTGCTTCGATCTCGATGTCGACGTACTTCTTATCGTCCTCAGTGAAAATCGTCGCGGTGACGGTTTTCGCCAGGGTAGCCCCGGTCTCGGGGTCCGTGGCGATGACCTCGTCGCCGCTTCGGATGTCCTCAATGGGCTTGCTGGTGCCGTCCGCCAGGAGGACCTTGGTGCCGGGGGTGAAGCTGTCACAGGGCTTGAGCACCTTGCCGGCGGCCTTGCCTTCGCCGGCCGCGAGCTTGGCACCCTTGCCGACCATTCCCATCGGCACCGGGGCGAACCAAGAAGCAAGCTCGTAGTGCTTGTCCTTGGTGTCTACACCGAAGTGTTCCATCAATCGGTCGTAGGCCTCATCCGGTGACGGGATCCCGACGAGCGAGAGAGCCTGCGCGACAGGCCGCGGCATGGTTATGGACACCAGGTCCGCAACACCCTTGCCCAAACCCGCCACCATGAATGTGGCGGTCTTTTTGATGTTGTGGGCCGTGACGTACTTGATGTTGTGGTTGCTTAGGATCTGCTTCGTGATCCTGGTCGGGGACCAGTTGTCGCCGTTCCCGTTGTTGCCGCGGTAGTCCGGAGACGGGGCATGGGTCTCGTAGTACCGGCGCTGGTGTGACGGCGGCATATACGTGATCTCATGCGAATTCGATGCGGTGATGACCGTATGGCCGTTGCAGTTGTAGAGCGTTCCGCATTCTTCGGTGCGCAGGCCTGTGGGGTCCCAGTTGACGACCGGGTTTCCGCTGGCGTAGGTGTACCCGTTCATCTGGAGCGGGTCGGTGATGTCGATGATCGGGTCGACCGAGATGAAGCGGCCCGTGGTGGGCTCGTACTCCCGGGCACCGATGTGGGTGAGTGCCGTGTTGGTGTCGTCGATGCCGCTGCCGAGGAAGGAGCGATCGCCCGGCCAGCTGCCTGGCTGCGCGCCACGAGGGTTGCCGTACGGGTCCGACTTGCGTCGGGTGACTGTCTGGCCGGTGTTCTGGTCGACAGTGGTCGTCGCGGTGCCGTGGTGGTCGGAGAGTTGAACGCTGAGCTGGTGGTTGGTGGCCTTCCCGCTGGTCTGACGGACCGTGGTGGCGCCGGGGCCGCTGTAGTAGCGGACGGCGTTGAGTGCCTGGCCGGCCTTGTTGACGGTGACCTGAGTGCCACCGAGGTAAAGGGTGCGGGAGCTGCCGGTCTCCTCGATGAGCCGGTTTCCGGCGGCGTCGTAAAGGTAGGTGGTGGTGTTGTCGAATGTGAACTGCTGTGGGCCTGTCGCGTTGCAGGACCACAGCTGGAGGTCACTGCCGTCGGCAGCGTTGTTGGGCACGTCGACGCACTGGTTGGTGGCCGGGTTGTTCAGGGACTTGTCCCCGGCGCGGTAGACGAACTTCTGCTTGTCACCGCCGTCGCAGGTGGCCAGGACCAGTTTGGTGCCGCTGGTGGTGAGGCACTTGTCCAGGGCGCGGACGGTGTCGCCGGTCAGGCGCCACTGCTGGGCGCGGGTTTCGTTGCAGGGGTGGATCTGGACGGGGGTGCCGTCGTTGGTCCCGGAGCTCTCGACGTCGGCGCACTTGCCGGAGGCTCCGATGAGGGAGACGGCTCCGATGCCGGGGCTGGTGGCCGAGGTGACCTTGCCGCGGCGGTCCCAGTTCAGGGTCTGGGTGTCGCCGTCGATGCGCCGGCTCTTGGTGTTGCCGGCAGCGTCGTATTCATAGGTGGACAGGGAGTTGATGGTGGAGCCCGGCTTGCGGGTGGTCTTCTCCACCTTGGCCAGGGCGTGGGGCTGGGTCTTGAGGGGCGGCTGCGCACCGTTGGCGCCGATGGTGACGCCGTAGGTGTAGGTGGTTTCGTCGTCCAGTGCGCCGTTGGTCAGGTCGCGGTTGATCAGCTTGGTGCGGTTGCCGATGTTGTCGAACTGGTATTCCTGCCAGAAGCCGTCGCCGTCCGGGCCGGGTGTGACGTCGGTGAGGCTGGGGCCGGTGCAGGCCGCCGTTTTGCCGGTCCAGGCCTTGGTGAGTTGGCCTATCGGGTCGTAGGCGAAGCACTGGCGGTCCACTCGGTCGCCGGGCTGGCTGTCGGCGATGGAGGTGATGTTGCCAGCGGGGTCGTAGGTGTAGGAGACATCACTGATGCGGTTGGGAGCTGTTTCGCGGTCGCTGAGTTGGTTGGTGACCTGGCCGGTGTTCGGGTTGTAGTGGGTGGTGGTCCAGACCCGGTTGGGTGCGTTGCCGGTGGCCGTGCGCAGGATTTCGCCGAACGGGCTGTACTTGACGTCGGCGTTGTACCAGGCCAGGCCCGAGAGGCTCTTGGGCATGCCGTCGGCGTCGTAGCGGGTGACGAGTCTTTCCGCGGCCAGGCCGCCGGGGGTGGCGGGGAGGGTCGTGGATTGGACCTTGCCGGTCGGGGTGTAGGTGGTGGTCGAGGTGTAGGTGCCGGAAAGGCCCTTGGTGGCGGGGACGTCCGGGATCGTGATCTTCGATCCGGTGGGACGGTACTCGGCGTCGTAGCCGGTGATTTCGCTCTTGTAGGGCGCGCCGGCTTCGTAGCGGGTGGAGGAGACGGGCAGGCCCTTGGCGTTCGGCAGGGTGTCGAACACGAAGGACGCCACAAGCGGACCGTCGGCGGCGTTGTCACGCAGCTCGGTGGTTCGGCCGAGGGCGTCGTAGGTCGTGAACTGGGCGCGGCCCGAGGAGTCGGTGGTGGAGGTCCGCTGGTTGAGGTTGTCGTAGGTGAAGGTCGCCTTCCCCATGTCGGGGTCGTCGGACCAGGTCATGCGGCCGCGGGCGTCGTAGCCGTAGGTCCAGGCGTTGCCGGCGGGGTCCGTGACCTTGGAGAGGTTTCCCCGCTCGTCGTAGGCGTACGAGGTTTTGGTGGAAGTGGTCAGGTCGGTCGCCGTGAAGTTGGTGACCTCGGTGGTGCGGTTCAGGGCGTCGGTGCGGGCTTCAGTCGCGCGGCTGCCCTGGAGGGGGGTGGATCCGTCGGGGGACATGGCGGAGCGGGTACGGGTCCAGTCGCCGCCGTACTCCGTTGTCGTGGCGGTCTTCGCCACGCCGCCCTGAAGACTCGTGGTGCGGATGGTGCGGCCCAGGCCGTCGTAGGCGGTCTCGGTGGCGTTGGGGACCTGGAAGAGGCTTTCCGGGACGAAGACGGTCGTGCCCGGCTTGCCTTCCGCGAGGTATCCGTTGTTGGTCCGGCGTACGCTGCCGTCGGGGTTGTAGAAGGTGTCCGTGATGAGTCGGCCGCCTCCCAGGGCGTCCGCCTGCGTCTGGCGCGGGCGAAGCAGGCCGTCGTAGAGGGTGACGGATGTGTTGTAGGTGCCGTCGTCCTTGAGAGTTTTGGTCGTGACGGTAGGCGCTTCGTGCTCGGACACTCGATAGGTGAAGGTCCGGGCCGGTTTGTCCGTCGTCTTCTGGGACGGGGTCCAGGTCGCGGTGAGTCGACCGACGTTGTCGTAGGTGGAAACGATCTTGCGACCGTTGATGTCGGTCGTCTCCAGGGCACTTCCACGAGCAGGATCAATCTTGGTCGATCCGGTCTGCCCCAAGGGGTTGGACTCTGTCAGGGAGAAAGCAACGCCGGTGGCGGGGCTGAAGGTCGTGGAGGTGGCCTTGCCCGCCGCGTCGAAGCTCTTCGTACGTCGGCCCAGGGAGTCGTACTCGACTCGGCCGGAGGTCACCCACCCGGTGCCCGCCGCGTCGATGGTGTCGATCTGCAGGGCCAAACCGAGGGTGGGCGCGGTCCCGAAGGCGTTGAGTGCGTCGTAGGAGGTGCGTACGTCCTGAAGGACGGCGCCGGTCGACGCGTGGGCGCAGTCCCCGGTGGTCTTGCGGACGCGCTGGGGCAGACCTACAAGGTTCTTCGCGGGGTTGTGGACGTAGCTGGTCGTGGTGCAACTCTGCTGGACGGTCGTCCACGCGGTTCCGTTGTGGGACAGCACGTCCGTCTGTTGGGTGAGCGGCAGCCCGTTCGCCGGGTCGTAACTGCCGACCGTGCGGATCATGCGGGACTTGCCGCCACTGACGGCCTGGATCTCGTCCGTCCGCGCGGTGCCGCCGCGGTGTGCGTCCAAGGGGGTGGTTCCGTCGCGGGTCCGTGAGGCGGTCTTCTGGCTCCAGGGCCAGGTCAGCACTCGGGAGACGACCGCCCCGCCCGCCTTGGTGTAGGTGAGCGTCTCGGCGACCAGACCTTGGTATTGGGGGAGGTCCTCGCCCAATTCCTCCACACCTGCGGAGTCCTTGACGATCGCCTTAGGCCGGCCTGCATCCGCCGACATTCCGCGGAAGTAGCGGTGACGTGACTGGGATTCCTCTGTCGCGTCGCTCTTGCCGGTGTTGGCCGTGGCACCCCGCTTGGTGACGACGCTCGCGTAGCCGCGCCACTGGCTGTAGGTTCGCAGTTCGGGCTTGGTGAACTCGTCGGTGTCCTTGGCCCAGGCGGCGTCGCCCTCGTAGGTGTACGACGTGATGACATCGGTCTGTCGGGCGACGCGGTCCTTGTCTACGACTTTGTCGACGACATACTTGTTGAACCACTCCAGCGGCGGCTTCTCCAGATCAGAGTCCGGAGACCAATGAACCGGGAAGCAGCGAGTGGTGTTCTCCTCCGGTTTGGGGTGCGTGCTGCCGACCGCGCATGGCGCCGAGTAGTCGACGTACGTCTCGCCGCCAGTTTCGGTGCGGATGGTCTCCACACGCAGACGGTCGAAGTCGGGTGTCGCGTCATTGGGTCCCGTCGCGACACGGTTGGGCATGTCCTGGACGTTCGCGAGGAAGGCGACGGGCGGCAACGGGGTCGATTCCTGGTTGCCGGCGTCGTCCTTGCCCGTGCCGTAGCCCGTGCGGGTGATGGACTCCAGCCACAGCGGCGGATGGGTGTCCGTGCGCTGCTTGGGGAACGACTGGGTGAGGCTCCACCGGTCCACCAAGGAAAGGGCGGTGGAGCCCTCGGTGCGCTGGCCGTACGTGGTCACCGAGGTCAGGCGCTTGCGCGTCCAGAAGGTCGGCGAACCGACATAGCAGTCCTTGGCGTCCGCCTTGCAGTGCAGGGTGGAAGGCGTATCCCACCAGGGCTGCTTGCCCCCGTAGTTGTTGCCCTCGAACTCGGCGTCCGAGCACTGCGTGGTGCCTTCCTTGATGCAGCGCTCGGCGACCGTGAATTCGACCTTGCCCGCCGGCGCGCCGGCGAGGTTGTCGCTGCGCAGCCCGTAGCTGATCTGCGTCGGATGTCCGCCTCGGGTGTAGGCGACCTTCTCCTTGAACTTCTCGTTCTTGGCGTAGCGGTTGGTCTCCTTCGCCCAGTCGATGACCATCGCGTTGCCGTGGACGTCCTCGACGTAGTCGAGGTTCCAGCGCCAGGCCTGGTCACAGGACGAGGCCGCGTACGAGGTCTGGTAGCAGGGCTCGCCGGGGTGGTTGCCGAAGACGGGCACGGTGAAGACGGAGTTGGTGACCGCGCGGGTTCCGGTGCCGTCCACGTCGTGCCGACCGAAGTGGTAGCGGGTTCCATCACGCGTGGTGACGACCCAGTACTCGCCGTCCTTGGCACCGTTGGCGATCGACGAGTCGGTCTTGCGCTCGACCTTGGACCCGTTGTCCGATGCGGGTACCCACTGGCCGCTGGCCGCGTCGTGGACCAGCTCGGTGGTGCCTCCCGCCAGGGAGAGGGTCAGGCTGTCGCCGGCCCAGCACAGGTCGCCCTTCTTCTTGTCCCCGCTGTTGTCGTTGTTCGGCTTGGCGGGAGTGGCCTTTCGGTCATCGGCGCACGAACGATAACGGCGCTCGATGAACCCGGGGTCGTAGCCCCAGCCGTCGCCGATCCAGGATGCCTGGCCGTTGCTGACGGACGTCTTGCCGTCGACGGCCTGGGACGAGTACGAGAACGCGATGGATGGGGTCGGCCCAGCAGGAGCCGCGGGGAGGGTCAGGGGGTAGGTCCACGAGAAGCCGCCACTGCTGCCTCCCGCGCTCCAGCTGCCCGATGCGGCCAAGGGGGTCGCCTTGTACGTACCGCCTGCGCCCGAGGCGCCGTCGGAGGCGGCCAGGACCATCGGGCCGCCGCCTCCGACGGCCATGGTGCGCAGGCCCTGGCCCGGTGCGGTGGCCGGGTCGACGGTGGCGCGGACGGTACCGGTGGCGGGGTCGTTGGTGCTGGGGACGTCCTTGGAGACGGTGCACTCGGGAAGGTTGGGCGTCTCCAGGAAGCAGGCAGGGAGCTGCTTGAGTTCCAGGCGGGTGGCCCACTCGGTGCCGTAGAGGTCCTTGAACTGCTTGTAGTCCAGCTGGACGTCGACCGGTGTCGCGGCGGCGTCGGCCGGCGGGGTGACCTTGATGAGGGCGCCGTCGACGTTCGCGGCCTCGGTCACCGCGCGGTTCTCGACGCCGACCGTCCAGGTGCCGGAAGGCTCCGGCGGTGTCGGGTTCTCCGGGGTCGGCGAGGCCTTGCCGATGCTGACGGGCAGCGTGCCCGCCTGCTTCAGTTGGTCGCCGGCCAGCGGTACGGGGACGCTGCCCGCGGCCGGGGGCGTCACCTTCGTCGGTTCGTACTCCGGCGGCGACTGGACGGGAGCACCGGCCCAGCCTTCGAGTTTGGCCGCCTCGACCTTGTCGAGTTTGGCCTTCATGTCCTGCTGAAGACCGGGCAGCTGTACACCGTCCCGGGAGCCAGGCGGTGCGGCCCAGGCCTGGATGGGCAGGAGTGATGCGATCAGCGCCACCGAGACGGTGACGCCGGTGCGCCCGGCGAGGCGCGCGCGTTTCTCGCGCGACCTTCTGTTTCCGGGCAGGTGGAAATGATGCGCCGAGAACGGCGACATGTGGACCCCCCACGCTCTGCCCACGGTGATGACACACGTGTGGCAGGGAACTGACAAATAGTGCGCTGATTCTGCGGCCTGCGGCGGGCGAAATCCAGAGTCCGCTATCCGGTGTGGAATAAATCACTTACCGTCTGCATAGCTTATGACAAAAGGAATATAAAGGACCGATGGATGGTGTTGCCGCAGGTGACGTCGACCACGCGATGCGTCATGATCTGCTCGCACATTCCATGCGCGAACGCCGGTCGGGGAGCCGGTTCTTCGCGCTGCCCGACTGACGGGCTCATTTGCCTGCGAACACCCAGGGGTGGCGAAAAAACGCTCCCGAGGGGGGAGAGAAACATCGTGTCCGAAAACGAATCCTCGGAAGAGCATTCGCAACAGCCCTTCGAAAAACCTCCTGTTGACGCGGAAAGCGCTCCGCGCCGCTGGTACCGGCGACGCCGGGCCCTGGGTGGCGTCGCCGCTCTGCTCGCGGTTTCCGTAGCGGTTCCCGTCGCGCTCACCCAAGGCGGCGGTCGTACGTCGGCCGAGACCCGTCCCGCGCCCAAGGCGGATACGCCGCAGGGTCCGGTGAACGCCACCGAGGCGCGTCGGCAGGCGAAGGAGAGCGGTCGCGACGTCGAGGTGACCTCGGAGGCGAGCGCGCACACCACGACCTGGGCGCAGCCGAACGGTGTGTTCAAGTTGCGGGTGTCGAGCGTGGCGACCCGTGCGAAGGTCGGTGGTGAGTGGAAGCCGATCGACACCACCCTGGAGCGGGTGGAGGGTGGTTTCGCGCCGAGGGCCGTGAACGGGCGCGTGGTGTTCAGCGCGGGCACCCAGGCGCAGTCCGCCGCCGTCGGTGGGGGTGGGGAGCGGGCTTCTCGGGGCGTTTCTCGCGTGGCGCTGGTGCGTCCGGCCGCGGTGAAGGCGGATGGTCCGGTACCGCAGTGGAGTGATCTCGTACGGCTGAATCTGGACGGTCACGACCTCGTCGTGGGCTGGCCCGGGCCGCTGCCCGCGCCGGTGATTTCCGGCCCGCGGGCGCTGTACGAGAACGTCCGCCCGGGCATCGACCTGGTGATGACCGCTCAGGACGGCGGATACACGCACGTCCTGGTCGTCAAGGACAAGCAGGCGGCCTCCGATCCGCTGCTCGGCCGGTTGGACTACCGCCTCTCCTCCCCGGACCTGACGTTCCACCTCGACGGAGAGTCCCGTTCCGTCAGTGCCCGCGACGCCAAGGGTGAGGAGGTCGCCGGCTCCCCGACCCCGTACATGTGGGACTCGGCGGGCAAGGTCGCCGTCACCGAGGGCGAGCCACAGGCGAAGCCGGCGCCGGAGGCGAAGGACCACCCCACCCTGGCGCTGCCCGGTCTCAACGGGGCGGAGGGCAACCACGCGAAGGCGGCCGGGGCCGAGCTGTCTGCCGAGAACGTCCTGACCGTCAAGCCGAACACGCAGCTGCTGGAGGACGCGGACACTGTCTACCCCGTCTTCATCGACCCCTCCTTCAAGGGTCACAAGCAGAACTGGACCACCCTCTACAAGACGGAGGGCGGCTCGAGCTTCTGGAACGGGCAGAACTACAACAGCGGCTCCGGCACGCCCGAGGCGCGCGTGGGCTACGAGACGACGACGTACGGCACCTCACGGTCGGCGTTCATCTTCGACTTCGGCAGCCAGATCCACGGGACGCAGATCCGCTCGGCGCATCTGCGTGCCCTGCAGACCTACAACTGGGGGTGCGAGGCACGGCCGTTCGACGTCTACCACACTCCGTTGATCACCAGTTCCAGCACGTGGAACAACACCGGCGGCTTCTGGGGCAAGCGGATCGCCGGCGCGACCACCAATCACGGTTCCAAGAGCGCCTGCCCCGACGCCTGGGTCGGCATCGACATCAAGTCCACCGTCGAGGAGGGCGCCCGCGGCGCCTGGCAGAACCTGACCCTGGGCTTCCGTTCCCCCAACGAGAGCGACCCCAGCTACTGGAAGAAGTTCCAGGCGAACGGCGAGAGCGCCCCGTACATCGAGGTCGAGTACAACAAGGCCCCCGACGAGCCCACCCTGGCAGGCATGGACACCGTCCCCGGTGGTCTGTGCGTGACCGACGCCCCGTTCAACAAGGTCGGCAAGTCCGACGTCATGTTCGAGGTCCAGGGCCGCGACGGCGACGGCAACCTGCGCGCCGTCCAGATGCGGATGTGGCGCGTACGGGACGGCAAGGTCCTCTTCGACCAGGAGGTGACCCCCGATAGCTACGGCGTCGCCCGCACCACCCTGAAGTGGGAGCTGTTCACCGCGAACGACGCCTACTCGTGGGCGGCCGTCAGCATCGACCACGACGGCGCCCGCTCGCCCGAGGGCCCGGCCGGCACCGACAAGCCGTGCACCTTCACCGTCGACCACACCCAGCCCACCGCGCCGACCATACGCTCCGAGGACTTCCCCGCCCCCGGCCCCGACGGGGCGGAGTGGAGCAGGAACACCCTCGGGCCCGGCAAGATCACCGTCATCGCGGGCGGCACCAACCCGGCCGACATCCGCGAGTTCCAGTGGTCGCTGAACCACCCCGTCTACGACCAGAAGGCCGTCCCCGCCGCGGGCCAGGACACCGTCACCGTCGACGTGAACCCCGACAACGCGGGCCCGAACATCTTCTACGTCCGCATCGTCAACAAGGCCGGCAACGTCTCGGTCCCCTTCACCTACACCTTCTACGTCCGTCCCCGCCCCGGCCTCGACGGCGCGGGTGACGTCACCGGAGACGGCAAGGCCGACATCCTCGCCGTCGACGGCGCGGGCGACCTGCGCGTCTACCCCGCCGACGCCGTCGGCGACGTCGACGCCTGGATGCCCGCCGCCACCGACAACGGCAAGCCCGCCCCGGCCGGCTACTTCAAGGACGTCAACGGCCGCAGCGCCCTCATCTCGCACTCCACCGACTGGTACCCCGGTGACGGCATCACCGACCTGATCGCCCGCATGCCCGACGGCAAGCTGTACGTCTACCAGGGCGACGGCAACGGCCGCTTCGACATCAGCCGCCGCACCGAGGTCCTCCTGCCGGCAGGCGCGCCCGACCCGGCGACGTTC
Source organism: Streptomyces sp. NPDC103540 (assembly GCF_055584445.1). Classification (NCBI taxonomy): domain Bacteria; kingdom Bacillati; phylum Actinomycetota; class Actinomycetes; order Kitasatosporales; family Streptomycetaceae; genus Streptomyces; species Streptomyces sp. NPDC103540. The sequence continues at coordinate 91,798 of NZ_JBVJMA010000014.1, read as the reverse complement.
ACGCAGATCGTGGTCGTCCAGGACGTCAACGGAGACAACTCCGAGGAACTCTTCGCCACCGCCGGCGACGCCCTGTGGGTCCTGACCGGCTACAGCGGCGCCACCATCACCGAAGCACGCCAGCTCTCCGCCACCAGCTGGACCTCACGCGACATCGTCAACGTCCGCGACATCACCGGCGACGCAGTACCCGACCTCCTCTTCCGCGACGACTCCAGCCCCGAACGCGGCCTGGCCCTGCGCCGAGGCAAGCCCGGCGCGAACGGTGGCGTCGACCTCAACTCCATCGCCCTCGCCGTCAACTCCGCCGACGGCAAGGACCTCACCTACGCCACCACCGGCTGGGACAGCGCCACCTGGCCCCTCCTGCGCGGCACCCCCGACGTCAACAACGACGGCATCCCCGACATGTACCTGACCCGCAACGACGGCACCCTGCACCTCTACCACGGAGGCCGCAGCACCATCGCCAACGGCTGGCGCGTCGAGGAAGACGACTGGAAGACCTTCCGCACCATCGGATAACCACCACTCCACAAGGCGTTGCCCGGCCCCGAATCACCGCGGCCGGGCAACGTCGTCCATCGGGCACGATCTGCCGCTCGGTGGTGACAGCTCACAGCCCACACAGCGGACCGTGGTGGTGACGTACGCGAACCGGGTCCCCGCCGCAACCCTCGTCCCACTCGGGTAGGGGGTGGAGGAGACGGCGCCCTTCCTCCGGTCTCAGGCCGGCTTGCGCCACACGGAGACGTGCTTGGCGCTGTCCTGGGTGAAGGGGGACCCGTCCCAGTCCGCGACGCGACGTTCGAGCGCGAGCCCGGCGAGCCGCGCCATCAGGTCGAGTTCGGCCGGCCAGGCGTACCGGTGCCGGGAGTTCTCACGGCGGTAGCGGCCGTCGTCGCCGTCGCGCGTGAAGTGGTGCGAGACGAGCACCTGCTCGACGAGGTCGAAGGTGTCGAAGCCGAGATGCCGCTCGGAGACGTCGAACGGCACCGCGACCTGGCCGGGCGGCAGGAACCGCAGCGGCGGCACGCCCAGCTCGACGACGAACCGGCCGCCGGGTTCCAGATGCCGTGCGGCGTTGCGGAAGCACTCGACCTGCTCGTCCTGCGTGAGCAGGTTCGTGATGGTGTTGTAGACGAGGTAGACCAGGCCGAAGGCGCCGGGAACCACGGTGGTGGCCATGTCCCCGATGACCACCGGGAGGACGCCTTCGTCGACCTTGCGCCGCAGCACCGCCGCCATGTGCTCGGACAGTTCGATGCCCACCACCGGCACGCCGCGTTCCCGGAGCGGGATCCCCACCCGTCCCGTTCCGATGGCGAACTCCAGCGCCCGGCCGTCTCCGGCGAGCTCGGTGAGGAAGTCGAGGGTCGGTCCGAGAACGGCGGCCGAGGAGGCCTCGGCCTCCTCGGCGTCGTAGCGGTCGGCGGTCGCGCGGGTCCACAGTTCACTGCTCGTCACGGGTGGACACTCTGCCCGGTCCCGAGTCGCGCTGTCGACGCGATTCTGGTGCTCCGCGGCTCGGCGCGCACCGCCCGCGACCCGGTGTCGCCTTCGGGCGATCGGGAGCCGGCGCCGGACGGGCCCCGACCTCCGGCCGGCGAACCGGGCGGTGGCGATGGTGGTGGCGATGGGTCAGGGGGTGTCGCCCGGGCGGACCAGGCCCGCCTCGTACGCGAAGATCACCGCCTGTGCCCGGTCGCGCAGGTCCAGCTTCCCCAGCACCCGGCCGATGTGCGTCTTCACCGTCTGCTCCGCCAGCACCAGGTGGGCGGCGATCTCCTGGTTCGACAGGCCGCGCGCGATCAGTTCGAGGACCTCGGTCTCGCGGGGCGTCAGCCCGTTCAGGCGCAGCGAGGGGTCCTTGCGCGGCGCCGGACGCTGCCGCACGAAGTCCGCGATCAGCCGGCGGGTCACCGACGGGGCCAGCAGCGCCTCGCCGGACGCGACGATCCGCACGGCGGCGATCAGGTCGGCCGGCGGGGCGTCCTTGAGGAGGAACCCCGAGGCGCCGGCGCGCAGCGCCTCGTAGACGTAGTCGTCGATGTCGAAGGTGGTCAGCATCAGCACCTTCGGCCGGTGCACCACCCCCGGCGGCGGGTCGAGCAGCTCGCGCGCCGCCGAGAGGCCGTCGAGCTCGGGCATCCGTACGTCCATCAACACCACGTCCGGGTGCGCGGTCCGCGAGACCCGCACCCCCTCGCGGCCGTCGGGGGCCTCGCCCACCACGTCGATGTCCGGCTGCGCCGACAGCAGGGCGGCGAACCCCGCCCGCACCATGGCCTGGTCGTCGACGATGATCACGCGGATGGTCAACTCGGTTCCTCGCTCGGGTCGGTGTGCGGGCCAAGGTCCCCGGCGGCCGTGTCCAGGGGCAGTCGGGCCGCCACCCGGAAGCCGCCGTCCGGCAGCGGTCCGGTGTCCAGCGTCCCGCCGGTCAACCGTACGCGTTCGCGCATGCCCACCAGACCGTGCCCGGTCCCCGAGGCCTCCAAGGCCACCACCTCGTCCCGCGCGGGTCCGTTGACCACCAGCACGAGGACCTCCGCCTCCTCGACGGAACGCGTCACCAACACCCGCGTCCGGGCCCCCGGCGCGTGGCGCACCACGTTCGCCAACGCCTCCTGCACGATCCGGTACGCCGACAGGTCCACGGCCGGGGGCACCCCGTCCGCGACCCCCGCCGCCAGGGACGACTCCACCGGCAGCCCCGCCCGTACGGTCGCCTCCACCAGTTGCTGGATCCGGTCGATGCCCGGCTGCGGGGCCCGTTCGCCCGACCCGCCGTCCGCGGCGTCGGACCCGTCGCCGCGCAGCACCGTCAGCAGCCGCCGCATCTCCGCCAGGGACTCGCGCGCGCTCGCCGCGATGGCCGCGAACTCCTCCCGCACCGGCTCCTCCATGCCCGGCAGCCGGTACGGCGCGGAGTCGGCCTGCACCGTGATCACGGACATGTGGTGCGCCACGACGTCGTGCAACTCCCGGGCGATGCGCGCCCGTTCCTCCAACAGGGTGCGCCGCGCCCGTTCCGCCTCGCTGATGCCGCGCTGCTCGACGACGCGCTGGCGGGCGTCGCCCAGACCCCGCAGCGCACCCGTCAACGCCAGGAGCGCGCCGCTCAGCACGAACAGCAGCGCCACGGTGTTGGTCACCCCGGCGGGTTGGAAGAAGCCCAGGACCACGCCGACGGCGCCGGTGGCCAGCCACACCCGCACGAGGGTGCCGATGGACTCGCGCAGCCCCAGACAGATCATCAGCACCTGGTAGCCGACGACCACCATCGGGGTCCACGGCCAGGCGTGGTCGGCCGTCCGGTCCGCGCCGGTCAGCAGCACCGCCCCGAGCACGTCGGCGCCGAGCACCATCGCCCAGGCCGGCACGGGCCGGGTGACGGCCAGCAGCAGCGGCACCGTCTGGGCCACGCCCAGGGCGCCGGCCCAGCCGCCGCCCAGGCCGTAGTCGTCGGTCAGCACCGCGATCGTGACCGGAAGCAGCGTCACGACGAAGAGGGCGACCACCGCGAACGGCAGCAGCCGCTGCCAACGCTTGGGAGCCCGGGCCAACAGCGGCTCCCCGGGCCGGCCGGGCGAGCGCAGCGCGATGGCGAGCTGGGCGAGGGTCCCGGGGCGCTCCGAGGCGTCCGGGCGTTCCGGCCCGGTCCGCCGCTTCGGTCGCTTCGGTCGCGTCGCCCCGGTCGGCCGTTTCGGCCGCCCGGCCCGGTCCGCCGCCCGGTCCGCCGCCCGGTCCGCCGCCCGGGCCTCGCCGGGCTCACCGGCCTCGCCGGGCTCGTCGGAGGCAGGCGCCGCGCGGGACAGACGCGCCCGCAGGGAGGTACGGGTCCGGGAGGCACGCGCTTTCAGGCTCATGATCGGTCCAGCCTATGCGCCGGACGCCCGTTCGCGGCGGACGGATAGGCTGCACGCGGTCGATCAGGGGAGCGGGTACGCATGGGCGGGGCGGCGGCACTCGAGAAGCTGGTGCCGGTCCTGCTGGCGTTCGGCGGCGGCGTCCTGCTCGCCCGCCGCAAGGCCGTCCCGGCCGAGGCCTCCAAGGCCTTCGCCGACTACGCCTTCCTCTTCGCCGTCCCCTGCTACCTCTTCGGCAACATCTACACCGCCGACCTCGGCGCCCTCTTCGACTGGCGCGCCGTCGGCGGCTACGCGGCCGCCGCCGGCCTCGCCGTGCTCCTGGTGGCCCTCGGCGCCGCCGTCCACGGGGTGCGCGACCCCCGGGCCGTCGCCCTGCGCGTGATGGCGGGCGTCCAGGTGAACACCGCCTACTTCGCCGTCCCCGTCTTCATCACCGTCTTCGGCACGGCCGCCCCGATCTTCCCGATCCTGCTGTTCCAGGTCTGCGTCCTGTCCCTCGTCGTCATCGCCGTGATGGAACTGGGCCGCGCCGGCCCCGCCCCGGGCGGGCCCGCCGCCCGCCTCGGCCGGGCCCTGCGCTCCTCCCTCGCCACCCCGCTCGTCCTCGCCTGCAACGCGGGCATCCTGCTCAACCTCCTGACGGTGCCCGTCCCGTCGGTGGCGCTCGACGCCGCCGCCTTCGTCGGCGACAGCGCCTCGCCCGTCGCCCTGTTCGCCCTCGGGCTGCACCTCGGCGCCGTGGGCCTGCGCCTGCGGGGAACCACCCGCGAGGAGATGGCCCTGATCGCCTTCAAGTGCGTGGCCTTCCCGCTGTTGGCCTGGGTCGTGTGCGGGCCCCTGCTCGGCGTCCGGGGCCACTGGCTCGCCTACCTCGTCCTGATCGCGGCCATGCCGACCCCGCAGAACCTGTTCGTCTTCGCCCAGCGCTACGACGTCGGCGTCGACCTCTCCGCGTCGATCGTGATCAAGAGTTCGCTGGTGTCCCTCCTGCTGCTCCCGCTGTGGTTGCAGACCGTGGCGGGGTGAGCCCGCGCGCACGCCCGCGGGACGGCGCGGCGATTCACGGCCCCGGCTCGTTCCTCCGGCGGGCCCCGCTCGTTGACCGGGGCATGGAGCTGCTGCCGACCATCGCGGCGCCGGGCGTCGCCGAACGGGCCGACGCCTCGGCCGACGCCGCCTGCCACCTCTACGACGCCGTCGTGCCCTGGGGCGGCGGCCGCCCCGGCGGGTGGAGCCGTACCGCCGCCGAGGACGCCGCCGAGTCGATCGAGACCACCGCGCACGCCCTCGCCCACATCCACCCCCGCGCCGAGGTCATCCTCGCCCCCGTCCACGCGGCGCTGGCCGATCTGCGCCGCCAGCTGGAGCTCTCGCCACCCGACCCGCTGACCGTCGACGAACTCCCGACGACCCCGCGCACGGTGGGCAACCCGCGCCGCACCCGCTGGGTGCGCGTGCTCACCCCACCCGCGCCCCGGCGACCGCAGCCTGATACAGCTTCCTGACCTCGGCTCCGAAGTAGGAGCTGTACGAGGTGTCCGGCGTCGGCCCGCCGGTCTTCCAGCCCCCGATGACGCCGACGACGTCCCCCGTCCCGCGCTTCGCGTCGTAGCGGACCAGGAAGGGCCCGCCGCTGGTGCCGCCCGGGTAGCCGGTGCAGTTGATGCGCAGGAACGATCCGGGACTCTTCACGTCCTTGCTGGTGAACTTGGTCGTCCGGTTCACGCAGATCCGGGGACGGGCCGCGGAGGACGGGTATCCGATCAGGGTGACCTGCGGGTGCGCGAACGTCGCCCCGGTGACGAGCCGGTTGCCGCCGACGACCTTCTCGACGGCCTTGCCGGAAGAGTTCGGGCCGACCCGCGCGAACGCCACGTCCAGGGTGGCCGCCTTCTCGGCCCCCTGGGTGCGGTACCGCTGGTGGATCCACACCCTGGAGCGGCCGGCGGCGTCGCGCAGCACCGGGAAGAGGCCGTAGGGCTGGGGTTTGGCCCGCGTGTAGCGCGGTACGAAGGCGATCTGACGGGTGTTCGCGCCCAGGAGGCAGTGCGCGGCGCTGATCACCAGGTCGCGGCCGGCGGAGGACACCACGCTCGCGGTGCAGAAATAGGCGCCGGACCCCTTCATCACGAACATCCGGCCTACGGCCGGGACCCCGCCGAAGTCGCGACCGGTGCCCGCGGACGCGGGGAGCGCCGGCGGGCGTACCGGTCGGGGGGCGGGCGACGGGACGCCGGGAGGGGTGGGGGCCGTGCCGGGGGCCGGCGGGGCCGTCGGGGGAGCCGGGACGCCGGGGACCGTGGGTCCGGCGTGGGGCGCGGGGTCGGTCGTCCCCGTCGGGGGCGCGGGGCTCGCGGGGAGGGGGGCGAGGGCGGCGGCCTCGGTGGGCGGCGTCGTGAGCGGGGGCACGGCGGCCGGCCCGGTGCCGGGGCCCGTGCCGGGGCCCGCAGCGGGGGGTGGGGCGGCGGCCGGGGTCGGCGACGACCGCGGTCCGGCCGCCGGGTCCGCCGCCGGGTCCGCCGCCGGGTCCGCCGCCGGGTCCGTGGCGGGCGGCGGGGCGGCCGCCGGGAGGGCCCCCGCGGCCGGGTCCGGGGCGGCGGCGGGATCCGCGGCGGGATCCGCGTCGGGGACGGCTCCCGCGCCCGGTGCGGCGTCCGGGACCGCTCCCGCGGCGGGCGCGGCGACCGGCTCCGGGGCGGGCCCCGCCTGCGCGTCCGCCGCCGGTACGGGCACCGACGCGGGGGTCGGCGGGTCGGGGAGCGGGATCGCGGCGGCCATCCGCTCCGGCGTCCAGAACGCGGCGGCCTCCCGCGCGGTCCAGTGCTCGACGGCCGCCTCCGCACCGCTCGCCCGCGCGACGGGCAGGGAGCCGCCCGGCAGCAGCAGCGCGGTGGCGGCCACGGCGGCCGCCACCATCGACGTGGGTCGCATGTCTGGCTCCAGTTCGGGTCGGGGGACTGGGTCGTGTCTCTTCCGGATCAGATCGGGCCCGCGAGGCCCTGCGCCGTGCCGCGCAGGGCCTCGCAGGCCCGACACCGCGCCGCGCGGCGTCCTCGTCGGTCGCCCGCGCTCCTCGGCGGCGGCCTCCTCGGCAGCGGCGGCCTCGGCGGCGGCCTCCTCGGCCCGCCGGTTCGCCCCGAGGCCCGAGGCCCGAGGCCCGTACGGCCCCGTTCGACGGCCACGGCCTAGACGGCCTGGGGAAAGCGGAAGAGCCGGTCGGGGTCGTGGGTCCGACGGACCTCCTCCAGCCGGGCGAGGTTCGGCCCGTAGTAGGCCTCGCGCCAGCCGGTGAGCAGCGGGTCGGCGTAGTTCTGGTAGGCGCTGCCGCCCGCCCAGGGCCGCAGATCCCGCCAGAGCCCGTCCAACCAGGCCCTGTGCCGGGCCACGTCCGGGGCCGGCGCCGACTCCGGCCAGTAGACGAGGTACTGGGCCAGGAAGGCGCTGTCGCGGTGCGCGAACGCGGTGGCCGTCGCGGGCACCCGGTTCACGGCGCCCCCGCACACCCCGTCGAACTGCACCACCCCGCGCCCGCCGCGCGGTACGGCCCGGGCGTGCCGCGCGACGGCGTCCAGCACGACCTCGATCGCGGCGTCCGGCAACCCGCCCCCGCCCCAGAAGTCGCTGCGCGCGGCGTAGGAGTCACGGGTCAGGGTGCCCCGCGGATCACGGCCGGGCAGGCGCCCCGGCAGCCGACAGGCGGCGGAGTCCGAGCCGGAGCAGCCCGCCATGGCCCGGACGGTGTCCCCGTAGCCGCGTACGACGACCCACGCGTCCCGGGGCTCGCGGGCCACCAGCCCGGTCAGCCGGGCCAGTTCCCGCTCCAGCTCCCCGCGCCCGTCCAGGGACAGGACGCGGACGGCCGGGACCGCGCCCGCGCCCCGCCCCCGCCCCTGCCCGGAGCCGGAGCCGGAGCCGGACTCGGAGGTGAACTCCACCTGGCTCCAGAACGGGTCCGGCAGCCCGGCCAGCCACCGCTGCCAGCCGCGCAGCACCGCCGGGGAGTCGCCGCCGGACCAGTGCAGCTCCGCGAACGCGGCCTCGGACACCGGGTGGGTACGGAAGCGGAACTCCGTCACCACCCCGAAGTTGCCGCCCCCGCCACCGCGCAGCGCCCAGTACAGGGCGGGGTCGTGGCCCGCGTCGACCTCGCGCACCACCGCGTCGGCGGTGACCACGCGGGCGCCGGTGAGCCGGTCGGAGGTGGTCCCGTGGGCCCGGGAGGCGATCCCGAGGCCGCCGCCGAGGGCCAACCCGGCGATGCCGACCGAGGGGCACAGCCCGGCGGGCAGGCCCAGGCCGCGTCCGGCGAGGGCCCCGTGCACGTCGGCCAACCGGGCCCCCGCGCCGACCCGTACGCCGTCCCCCTCGACCGTCACCCCGGCCATGGCCCCGGTGTCGATCACGAGCCCGGCCTCCACGGTGGACCAGCCCGGGTAGCTGTGGCCGCCGCCGCGCGGAACGACGGGGACGGCGGCGCGGCGGGCGAACTCCAGGCAGACGGCCACGTCCCCGGCGTGCGCGGGATAGGCCACGGCCCCGGGCCGGACGGAGTCGTAGCGGGGCTGGAAGAGCCTGCGGGCCTCCGGGTAGTCCCGGTCGGCCGGGAGCACGACGCGGCCGTCGACCGCGCGGGCGAGCGCGCCGAAGTCGGCGGCGGAGCGGGCGCGCGCCCCGGTGGTGAGCAGGGCGGCGGCGCCCGCTCCGGCTCCGGCGAGGAACCTGCGGCGGGGAAGGCTCATCCTTCCTTCCTGCCACCGCCCGGCCCGATCCCGGCGAAGGCGGGCCCGCCCGCGCCCCGCTGCCCCCCGAACGGCGCACGCCTCGAACGGGTAGGTCCTCGAACGCGCAAGCCTCGAACGGTCGTGCCTCCGAACGGCGCGCCCCCCGTCCGGGCCCGGTCCGCCCCGGCCCCGCCTACGGCGCGGGCGGTTTGCGGACCATCAGGAACCCCCGCGGGTGCGGTTCGTCGCCCAGCGGCCGGCGGACCAGGCGGGCCACCTCCGTCAGGCCCGTCCGCTCCAGCAGCGCGGCCATCCGGTCGGGCGGGGTGGCGTACACGTCGAGGTCGACCGGACGGCCGTAGGCGTGCTCCAGCCTGCGCCGGCCCTCGCCGGCCTCGAAGGCGATCAGCGCGTGCCCGTCGGGCCGCAGGACGCGGGCGAACTCGGCGAAGAGGCCCGGCAGGTCCCCCGGCGGGGTGTGCGCGGTGGAGTGCCAGGCCACGACCCCGCCGAGCACCCCGTCCGCCATGTCCAGCGGTGCCATCCGGCCCACCTCGAACCGCAGTCCGGGATGGTCGCGCCGGGCCACCGCGACCATGGCGGGCGACAGGTCCACGCCGAAGGCGCGTACGCCGAGGCCGGCCAGGTGGGCCGTCACCCTGCCGGGGCCGCAGCCCAGGTCGGCCACCGCCCCGCCGCCGGCGCCGCGTACGGACTCGGCGAACGCGCCCAGCATCGCCCGCTCCAGCGGTCTGGCCGCCAGTTCCCCGCTCAGCTGACGGGCGTAGTCGAGGGCGACGGCGTCGTAGGAGGCCCGGACGGCGCTCAGGCGCGAGGTCTCTGTCATGCCCCTGAACAGTAGCCCGCCCGACGGGCCGGCTCACCCCCCGATTCGGCCTCCTGTCGACGGACGGGGCAGGTCGGCCCACTGGTCGCCCGGCACACCCGGACTCAGCCGCATCAGCGTCAGCGCCTTCACCGGGAGGGGGCCGCGGCGCAGCGCCGCGAGGTCGGCGGTGGGCGCGAGGCCGTCCAGCGCCGCCTCCAGGTCCCCGGCGAAGGCCGCCGAGGAACCGGCGGTCGAGGCGAGCGCGCCGGCCGCCAGCGAACCGAAGAGCTTGCGCCGCAGCACGGTCTCGTCGTCGGTGACCAGCCGGCCCGTCAGGGGCGGGACCGCCAGACCGTGCCGGGCCAGGCGGGCCGGGCTGATCCGGATGTCGGCGAGGTCCCGGTAGACCAGCCGCACGGGCCGGCCGTCGGGGTCCAGGACCACCAGCAGGTTCTGCCCGTGCGCCTCCAGGGCCACCCCGAGGTCCAGCACCCGCAGGCACACGGACAGGGCGAGCCGGGCGAACTCGGCCCGCCAGGACGCCGACCGGGCCGCCTCCGTACCGGCCAGCGCCGCCACCGGCACCACCCGCTCGCCCGGGCCCGCGTACGCCTCCGGCGCCTCGCGCAGCACCGCCGCCAGGTCGGGGCTGTGCGCGGTGACCGCGCCCAGGGTGCGGGTGATGTGCAGGCGGCCCTCCAGCCGCTCGCCCAGCGACTGCGCGAAGGCCGAGACCACGGCCGCCGTTTCGATGGAGTAGCCGGAGATGTCCCGGACGGAGGAGGTCAGCCGGGTGCTGAGCGCCGTCTTCACGTGGGGGCCGCCGGCGACGGGGGCGAGGGTGCGCAGCGCCATCAGCGGGTGCGCCGCGATCCCCTCCCGGCCCCGGTCGCCTCCGACGGCCTCGCCCTTGAGGACGTGCTCGGCCTGCCAGGGGTGCACGGGGATCAGGATCCGGTCCCCTGCGCGCAGCCGGTCCGGCCAGTCCCCGCCGACCAGGCACTCCCGGGCGGCGACGGACACCGTGGGCAGGGTCACGACCGGCCGGTGCTCCGGCGCGTACGCCAACTGCTCGGCCACGGAGAAGCCGGGACGGGAGCGGCAGTTGGGGTGGTAGGGATGGCCGTCCACCACCCGCTGCTCCCACTCCCGGGTGGTGTCCGGTTCCCGACCCGACTCCCGCGCGTCCGGGGCGTACGCGCCCGCGCGCGAGAGCGCGAGGGAGGCGGTGCTGTCGTCCAACTCGGCGGCGAAGGCCGCGCCGTGGGGCACGCCGAGCGCCTCCACGAGACGGGCCGCCCGCCGGTGCGTCCGGCCGTCGAGCGACACCTCGCGCACGTACGCGTCGGTCGCGTACGGGTCCGCGGCGGGTCCCTCCAGCCGGCGGCCGTCGGCGAGCGAGAGGGTGAGCGTGCCGGGCCCGTGCTCCCGGCGCGCGATCCACGGCAACGGTTCGAAGGCCAGCGCCCGCCACAGCCGGGTCAGCACGGCGGCCCGCGCGCCGTCCAGGCGGGCCTCGTAGGCCGCTGTGAGCGCGGGCCGTACGTCGGCCAGCGCGACGGCGACGGCCTCCTCGGCCGCGGTGACGGGGCGGTGGCCGGCGGGGCCGGAGTCGGGGGCGTGCGTGCTGCCGTCCAGGGTCCCATTCCTTTCGGATCGCTTTGCCTGATGACCTGATGATCAGGTCATCATCGCGGATACTGAAGATCACGACCGGTGGTCCGCCTCACGCGCCTCCGGCACTCCGGATGGACCGAATGGAACCAGTGCACCCCCTCGCCGACGCCGATGCCCACGCCGCCGCCCCCCTGCTGAACTGCCTGTTGAGGGAGGCCGCGGACCCCGAGGACGGGCGGACGTACCGACTGCGCGGCAGCGGTCGTCTGCTGCGGGTCGGCGGTGGGCGCCGCCCGGCGGACCCGCGGCTGCGGGCGGAGGACGGGAGCTGGCACGGGCTCGACCACGCCGGGCTGGTCGCCCTGGTCCACGACGAGCTGCTGCGGTACACCGGCGTCCCCAACGACGAACTGCCCGGCGAGATCACCGACAGCCGCGACGTCGTGGCCGCGCTGCTGGCCGCGCGGGCCGCCGCCACGCCGCCCGCCGACCCGTACGTCCTGTCCGAGCAGGCCCTGGTGATGGGGCATCCGCACCACCCGGCGCCCAAGGCCCGGGGCGCCGAACCCGCCAAGAGCTGGCTCCCGTACGCCCCGGAGGCCCACGCCCGCTTCCCGCTGGAGCTGCTCGCGCTGCGCGAGGACCAGGTCGTGGAGGAGGGCGGCCCGGCCGTCGCCGACGCCGTCGACGCGCTCGCCGGCATCCTCGGCGGCCCCCGCCCGCCCGCCGGGTACGTCCTGCTGCCCGCCCACCCCTGGCAGCTCGACCTGGTCGCCGGACGGCCGCGACTGCGCGGGGCCTTCGCGGACGGCCGCCTCAAGCGGCTGGGCCCGACCCGGCTCCCGGTGTGGCCGACGGCCTCCGTGCGCACCGTGTACGCGGCGGACGGCGGCGCCGACCTGTTCGCGAAGTTCAGCCTCGACGTCCGCATCACCAACGACGTCCGCCGGCTGTGGCGCCACGACCTGGAGCGGTTGCGCCGCGTCGACTCCGCCGTCGTGGCGGGCTTCGCGGACCTGCGGCGGCGCACCGGGTCGCCGGCGGCGTGGCTCTCGGACCGGGGCTACCGCACCGCGGGCTTCGCCTTCGAGGAACTGGCCGTCCTGGTCCGCGACGGCCTGCGCGAGGGGACCGTACCCGGGTCGGGGCCGTTGCTCTGCGCGGCGCTCGCCGAGGGCTTCCCCGGCAGTCCGTTGGAGCGGGCGGCCGACCCGGCCGCCTGGTGGCGGGCGTACCTGGGCCACGTCGTCCCTCCGGTCCTGGACCTGTTCGCGCGGCACGGCGTGGTGCTGGAGGCCCACCTCCAGAACTGCCTGGTCGCCGTCGACGACCGGGGGACGCCGGTGCAGGCCCTCTTCCGCGACGCGGAGGGGGTGAAACTTCCCGGGGACAGTACGCGCGAGGCCGCCTGGCGGCGGTTGGTGTACTGCCTGGTCGTCAACCACCTGATGGAGGTCGCGGGCGCCCTGGCGCAGTGGCACCCGCGGACGGCCGCTTCCGTGTGGCCCGCCGTGCGCGAGGAGTTCCTGCGCTACGACCGCGAGCACGGCCTGCCGGAGGTGGCCGCCCTGTTGTCCGCCCCGTCCCTTCCGGCCAAGACGAACCTGTTGCTGCGGTGGACCCGCGCGGACGGGGCAGACGCCCGCTACCTGCCGCTGCCCAACCCGCTGCGCGGCCCGGACGCCCTGTGACCCGGCCCGTCCCGGTGGGGGACGGGCGGGACGGGCGGGGGAGGGGTGACGCGGACGGGAACGGGATTTGGCCAAGGTTCCCCAGGTCCGGGCCGACGCCGTGTCGAAAGGTATAGACCAATGCTAGGTTGGTCGGGCAGACCGCGCAGTCCTTGACCACCCGTCAGAGGAGAAGCCATGCCCTCCCCTTCGCGGGGCGGCGGCCCGGCCGCCATGCCCAAGTACCAGCGGATCGCCGCGGCGCTACGGGAAGAACTCGACCACGCCGCACACGCCTGTGACGGCCGACTCCCCTCGGAGCGCACGCTGGCCGCCCGTTACGGGGTCAACCGGCAGACCGTCCGCGCGGCCCTCCAGCAACTGCGCGCCGACGGCCTCATCGTCACCGGCCGCCGCGGCACCCGCGCGGTCGCCGCAGAGGAGGCGCCGCGCCGTTCGCCGAGCGCGTCCGACGGCACCGTCCCGTACGCGGCGCCGGCCGTGCCCATCCGCTCCCGGCTCGCCCTCGTCACGGTGCCGCCCTCGCTCGCCACCCTGCTCGGCATGAGCGGCGGGGCGGTGACCCTGGTCCACCACCAGCGGGCGTACGGCCCGGCCGGCGAGACGCTCCAGCACGCGGTGACGTACCTCTGCCCGCGCGTGGTCCGGGGGGCGCCGGAGCTGGCGCCCTACCTCGACCGCGCCGCGGCGGCCCGGGACGAGGACCTGCGGCCGCTGCACCGCTGGCTGGAGCGGGCGACCGCGCGCGGTCGCACCGCCGAGACCATCACGATGACCCGCACGAGCCACCCCGCCGCGCCGGCCCCCGCCTGCGGACTGTCCGTACGCCGCACCCTGCACGACGTCTCCGGCAGGCTGCTCGCCGTCACGGACCTGGCCTTCCCCACCTGGGACCGGCTCACCTTCCACCGCGAACCGGCCACGATCGGGTTCCGCGTCACCTGAGGCACGGCGCGCGCGGACCTACGCCGACGGCTCGACGAGGGGGGCGGCGACCGGGGCGCCGGTCGGGACCTCCGGCGCCGGCGCGGCCTCCTGAGCCTGTGGCGCCTCCTGCGTATGCGGCGCGTGTGGCGCGTACGGCGCCGGTGGCGCCGAGCCGGCCGGCTGTTCGGCGGCGGGCGCGCCGGTGAGCAGGGCCAGGAGGCCGGCCACCTGGACGCCCGCCTCGGCGGGGTGACGGAACACGGCGCCGGGGGAGATCTCGTAGCGGTTGCGCCGGCCGTCGCGCACGCGCCGCAGGTAGCCGTCCGTCTCCAGGTCGGCCACGATCGTCTGGACCGTCCGTTCGGTGAGTCCGCACACCACCGCGACGTCCCTCAGCCGCACGGCGGGGTCGCGCGCGATCGTCACCAGAACGCGTGCGTGGTTAGTCAGAAATGTCCAGTTCTGTCTGCGTGGTGTGCTCCCCATGCGGACATCCTGCGTCATGTGATTCCTGTGACACAAGACGTGAAATCCATTTCCTGTATTTCTTGACGTACGCGCGGAAGGGGTACAGAGTCGACCGGAGTCAAGGTCCCGCGCCGCAAGCCGACCAGCCCAAGGAGCGAACCCCATGCCGGTACCCGCCCCCCTGTCCCATACCGTCGACCCCGACACCCGTGACACCGCCGACCCCCGCGTCGCCGCCCTGCCCGCCCCCCGCCGCGCCGCCGAGGCCGCGGCCCACCGGGCCGGCCTGCCGCGGATCGACGAGCCCCGGGAAGTGGCCCCCGCGGACGCCCGCGAGCTGTCGAAGGTCTTCTTCCTGCGCCTGCGCGCACTCGACGAGGGCACTCCGGAGTACCAGTACGTCCGCAACACGCTCATCGAGATGAACGCCTCGCTCGTCCAGTTCGCCGTGCGCCGCTTCCGCGCCCGCGGCGAGGCCGGGGACATCGAGGACATCGTCCAGGTCGGCACCATCGGCCTGATCAAGGCCATCGACCGGTTCGACCCGGCCCGCGAGAACGAGTTCTCCACCCTCGCCATGCCGTACATCACCGGCGAGATCAAGCGCCACTTCCGTGACACCACCTGGGCCGTGCGCGTCCCGCGACGGCTCCAGGAACTGCGCATCGACATCGCCAAGGCGAAGGAGGAGCTGACCGTCCGGCTCGACCGCTCGCCCACCGTCGCCGACCTCGCCGCGCACCTCGACCTCACCGACGAGGAGGTCGTGGAGGGCCTCGTCGCCGCCAACGGGCACACCAGCGGCTCCCTCGACGCCCCGCACGGCGAACAGGGCGACGGCCGTGCCGAAGGTCACACCCTCGCCGAGGTCATGGGCGAGGAGGAGCCCGCCCTGGAGCTGGTCGAGGACGTCCAGACCCTCGCCCCGCTGCTGGAACGGCTCACCGACCGCGAGCGGCACATGCTCTCGATGCGCTTCGGCGAGGAGCTGACCCAGGCCCAGATCGGCGCCGTCCTCGGCATCTCCCAGATGCAGGTCTCGCGCCTGCTCACCCGCCTCCTCGCCCACCTGCGGGCCTCGATGCTGGACGACGGCCCGCCGCTCTCCGCGTGAGGTGGGTCACCTCGCCGTTTGCCCGCGCGAAGGCCGGGCATGCGGGCCGCTGGAGCGGAACCGCGTACTCCGCAGGCCGACAGGCCGCGGACGCGGCACGACGGGCGGATCCCGTCCCGCTCCGCGGACCGCCGCCCCGGCGGCGGCCCGGACCCGGTACGACCCGCGAGGTGCATGTGTCCACGCTCCAGGCCGAACACGTCTACAAGGTGTTCGGAAGACGACCCGACCGGCTGCGGGACGCGGTCCGCGCGCTCGAAGGCGGCAAGAGCCGCGACGAGCTGCGCGAGGAGGGGACGACGGCGGCCGTCATCGACGCCTCCTTCCGCGTCGAGCCCGGCCGGATCTTCGTCGTCATGGGGCTGTCGGGCTCCGGCAAGTCCACCCTCCTGCGCATGCTCAACGGACTCCTCGAACCCACCTCCGGCCGCGTCCTCTTCGACGGGGAGGACCTCACGACCCTGAGCGCGCGCGAACTGCGCCGCGTACGGTCCACCCGGATCTCCATGGTGTTCCAGCACTTCGCGCTGTTCCCGCACCGCGACGTCCTGGCCAACGCCGCCTACGGTCTGGAGGTCCAGGGCGTCCCCCGGGCCGAGCGCGAACGCCGGGCCGCCGAGGCGCTGGCGCTGTGCGGGCTCGGCGGCTGGGAGAACTCCTGGCCCGACGAACTCTCCGGCGGCATGCAGCAGCGCGTGGGACTCGCCCGCGCCCTGGCCACCGACGCGGACCTGCTCCTCATGGACGAGTCCTTCAGCGCCCTGGACCCGCTGATCCGCCGCGACATGCAGGACCAGCTCCTCGAACTCCAGCGGACCCTGCGCAAGACCATCGTCTTCATCACCCACGACCTCGGCGAGGCCATGCGCCTGGGCGACACCGTCGCCGTCATGCGCGACGGCCGCGTCGTCCAGCAGGGCACCCCCGAGGAGATCCTCACCCGCCCCGCCGACGACTACGTCGCCTCCTTCGTCCAGGACGTCGACCGCTCGCGGGTCCTCACCGCCGACGCGGTCATGGACGAGGCCCCCGAGGACGTCGCGGCCTGCGGCTGCCCCACGGTCGCCGTGGACACCCCGCTCGCCGAACTGTGCGCCGTCAGCGCCCGCGTCCCGCACCCGGTCGCCGTCACCGCCGAGGACGGAGCCGTCCTCGGCGCCGTGCCCCAGGACCGGCTCGTCGCCTTCATCGGCGACGAACAACGGCCCCCGATGGCCTGCTCCCTGCCGGGCCCCCGGCTCGATTCCGGTGCCGCCCCCGATTCCGGTCCGCGGCCCGATTCCGGTCCCCGGTCGCGCCGGGAGGTGGCCCACTGATGCCGCGCCTGCACCTCGGAGCCTGGGTGGACGGCGGAGTCGACTTCCTCCAGCGACACCTGTCCTGGCTGTTCGACACCATCAGCGCCCTCGTCGCCGGCCTCTACGACGGGGTCGACGCGGTCCTGTCCGCCCCCGCCCCCCTCCTCTTCGCCGGCATCCTCGCCGTCGCCGCCTGGTGGCTGCGCGGTCTGCTCGCCGGTCTGCTCGCCTTCGCGGGCTTCGCGCTCGTGGACTCCCTGGGCCTGTGGGAGGAGGCCATGGCCACCCTCTCCCTGGTCCTGGTCTCCACCCTCGTCACCCTGGCCATCGCGATCCCGCTCGGCATCCGGGCCTCCCGCTCCGAGCGGGTCAGCGCCGTCCTGCGCCCGGTCCTGGACTTCATGCAGACCATGCCCGCCATGGTCTACCTCATCCCGGGCATCATCTTCTTCGGCGTCGGCGTGGTTCCCGGCATCATCGCCACGATCATCTTCTCGCTGCCCCCGGGCGTACGGATGACCGAACTCGGCATCCGGCAGGTCGACTCCGAACTGGTCGAGGCGGCCGACGCCTTCGGCACGACCCCCCGCGAGACCCTCGTGCGCGTCCAGCTCCCGCTGGCGCTGCCGACGATCATGGCCGGCGTCAACCAGGTCATCATGCTCGGCCTGTCCATGGTCGTCATCGCCGGCATGGTCGGCGGCGGAGGCCTCGGCGGAGCCGTCTACCGCGCCATCGGCAGCGTCGACATCGGCCTCGGCTTCGAGGCCGGCCTGTCCATCGTGGTCCTCGCCATGTACCTGGACCGCATGACGGGCGCCCTCGGCCGCCAGGTCTCCCCCCTCGGCCGCCGCGCCCTGGCCCGCGCGCGGGCCGCCGCGAGCGGTCGGGCCCGCCTGTGGAACCACCGGCCCCAGCCCGCCCACGCCGTCACCGCCGCCGTCGTCCTCTCCCTCGTCGCCGGCGGCCTGAACGCCTTCGGCGGCCCCGGCGACCGGCCCGCCGGCGCGGGCGGCGAGGGGGACGTCGGCAAGGGCCGCACCGTCAGCATCGGCTACATCCCCTGGGACGAGGGCATCGCCTCGACCTTCCTGTGGAAGGAACTGCTGGAGCGGCGGGGCTTTCGGGTCGACGCCCGGCAGCTGGAACTCGGAGCCCTGTTCACCGGCCTCGCCGGCGGCCAGGTCGACTTCCAGACCGACGCCTGGCTGCCCGTCACCCAGGCGCAGTACTGGGAGAAGTACGGCGACAAGCTGGACGACCTCGGCGCCTGGTACGGCCCCACCTCCATCGAGCTGTCCGTGCCCTCGTACGTGAAGGACGTCCGCTCCCTCGCCGACCTCAAGGGCAAGGGCGACCGCTTCAAGGGCCGCATCATCGGCATCGAACCCAGCGCGGGCGCCATGTCCCTCCTGAAGGAGAAGGTCCTCAAGGAGTACGGCCTGGAGGGCGAGTACCAGGTCGTCGACGGCTCCACCCCGGGCATGCTCGCCGAACTCCAGCGGGCCCAGGCCAAGAAGGAACCCGTCGTGACCGTCCTGTGGTCCCCGCACTGGGCGTACTCCTCCTACGACCTGACCAAACTGGAGGACCCCAAGGGCGTCTGGGGCAAGGGCGACGGCATCCACACCCTGGCCCGCAAGGGCTTCGCCGCCGACGAGCCCGAGATCGCCTCCTGGCTGCGCTCGTTCAAGCTCGACGAGGAGCGGCTGACCGGCCTGGAGGCGAAGATCCAGCAGGCCGGCAAGGGCAAGGAGCAGCAGGCCGTTCGGGACTGGTTGAAGGACCACCCGGAGGTCGCGAACCTGCCGTGACCGGAGCGGAGCCGTGACCGGTCGACGGGCCGGGGCGCGCCGGACCCCTCAGGGTCCCGCGCGCCCCGGCCCGTTGCCGTACCGGCCCGTTGCCGCCCCGGCCCCCCGTCGTCCCGGCTCAGCCGACCGGCGTCCGCTCCGGGCTCCGCTCCGGATCCCCCTTCCGGTACGGGTCCGGGTGCGGAGCGCGGGCGTGGTGCTCACCGTCCCGCGCGCGCGGGCGCAGCGGCCACCACAGGGACCGGCCCAGCAGCGCGGCCAGGGCGGGCACCAGCACGATCGACAGCACGAAGGCGGAGAGCATGATGCCGACGGCCGTGGCGAAACCGACCTGCTGCGTACCGGGTTGCGGGCTGACGGCCAGGCTGCCGAAGGAGGCGGCCAGCACCAGCCCCGCCGTGGCGATCGCCGGGGCGGTGTGGCGCACGGCCCGACCGACGGCCGCCCGGGCGGAACCGGGCCGGTCCATCTCCTCCCGGATCCGGTCGCTGATCAGGATGTTGTAGTCCGTGCCCAGCGCCACCACGAAGAGGAACAGCACCAGCGGCAGGGTGAAGTCCACGCCCGGCCGCCCCAGCACGTGCTGGAACGCCAGGGTCGAGGCCCCGAGCGTGGCGGCGAAACCGAGCCCGACCGCGATCATCAGCACCACCGGCGCGAGCAGGCTCCGCAACAGCGCCAGCAGGATGATCCCGATCAGGGCCGCCGCCACCGGGAAGATCACCTTGAGGTCCTTGTCGACCGCCACCGCGATGTCGGCGAACACGGCGGCCGTACCGCCGACATGTGCCTCGGTCCCGGCCGGCCCGTTCGCCCGTACCGCCGCGCGGACCGGTCCGGAGACCAGGTCCCGGGACTCCTGGGTGCCCGGCGCGGTCGTCAGCAGCAGGTCGATGCGGGCCGCCCCGCGGTCCTCGCTGATCACCGTGGGGGAGACCCGGCCCACGCCCGGTACCCGGGCCAGCGCGCCGGCCAGCGCGGCCACCCGACGCTCGGTCATCGGCGCCCCGTCCGTGGCCCGTACGAACACCCCGGCCGGCTCGGAGGCACCGGCGGGCAGGGAGCGGGCGATCTCCGCCGCCGTCTCCGTGGCCGCGGTGCGTTCGCCGCCCGCGCCACCCTGCCCGTAGTCCACGCGCATCCCGACCAGACCCGCCGCGAGGGCCCCGAGCACCGCCACCGAGGCCAGGGTCAGCGCCACCGGACGCCGCTCCACCAGTCGACCCAGGCGGCCCGCCGAACCCTCGCGGGGAGCGGTGCGCAGGGTGCGCGAGGGCCAGAACATCCGGCGCCCGGTGACGGCCAGCAGCGCCGGCATCAGCGTCAGGCTGCCCAGCAGCATCACCAGCACCGCCACCGCGATGGCCGGACCGAGCACCCGGAACTGGCCGAAGGAGGCGATCCCCAGCGTGGCGAACGCGGCCACGATCGTCAGCGCCGCCGAGGTGACGGCCGTCCCGACCCGGCCCGCGACGAGCGCGGCGGCCTCGCGGCCCGACTGCTCCGGGTGGCGCCGCAGCTGTTCGCGGAAGCGGAACAGCAGGAAGAGGAAGTAGTCGACGCCGATCCCGATCAGCACGACGTTGATCAGCCCCGGGGTGGACGGGGCCAGGTCGATCCCGGTGAGCAGGGAGGCGCCGATCACCGCGCCGGCCGCCCCGCCGCCGATGATCGCCACCGCGACCAGGGGCAGCAGCGCCGCCGCCAGGCTCCGGAAGACCAGGACGTGCAGCAGCACGATCAGGGCCGTCATCGCGATGCCGACCACCATCGTCCGGGTCTTCTCGGCATCGGCGGTGTCCACCCCGCTCGCGAGCCCGCCGGTGAAGCCGGTGCGCAGCCCCGCCTCGCGGAACACGTCCCGGGCGTGGTCCCGGAAGGCCCGGTAGACGCCCTGGACCCCCGGATCCTGCGGGTTGCCGACGAACTCCACCGACAGCAGGCGGAAGGACCGGTCCGGAGCGGTCATGCCGGCGCCGATCGTCGGTACCTGCGAGTGGTCCTGGAGGAAGGGCGGGTCCTCCCGGTCCCTCGGCATGGTGATCCGGTCACGGCCCAGCTTCCCGGACAGCTCCTCGACGCGCCGTTCGTCGGCCGGCGACAGCTTCGCCCCGTCCGACCGGGCGACGAGGACCGTCAGCGGATCGGCGTCCGGGCGGGTGCCGAAGCTCTGCTCGGCGATCCGCAGCGCGGCGGCGGAGTCGTAACTCCTCGGCAGGAAATCGGCGTTGCCCGCCTGCGTCGCCCGGAAGACGAACACCTGCCCCAGGATGGACAGTCCGATGCCCAGGACCGCCCACAGGGCGATCACCTTCCACGGATTCCTCGTCGAGCATCCCGTCAGGGCGCGGATCACTTTTTCCTCCGGTCTGTGAGTCGTCCACCGGCGTGACCCGGCACCCCCCAAGACCATCA
Source organism: Streptomyces sp. NPDC103540 (assembly GCF_055584445.1). Lineage (NCBI taxonomy): Bacteria > Bacillati > Actinomycetota > Actinomycetes > Kitasatosporales > Streptomycetaceae > Streptomyces > Streptomyces sp. NPDC103540. The sequence continues at coordinate 71,029 of NZ_JBVJMA010000014.1, read as the reverse complement.
GCGCGCGGGCCGCGCGACATCCCGGCACAGGACGACTTCCCCGCCGGGACCGAGGTCCGCACACCGCCCCCGACCAGGACCGCAGTCCTGGTCCACGGCCCTCCCGGGGGCCCGTCGCCGGCGCCGCGCCCGATGCCACAATGGGTCCAGGAGACCGGCCGCGCGGCCGTCCGGGGACCACCCGGCGACGGCGGCCCGCGGGGGAGGACCGGCCAGGATGGGCATACGCGTCGACGGGCTGACGTGGACACGAAACGACGCGCTGGTGGCGGTGGGCGCCGCCGCCGTCGACCTGCTCGGCCTCTCGGCCGGCAGCAGCGGCGACAGCCCGCCCCTCACCCCGGCGGCGATCCTCGTCGTGCTGCTCTCCTCGCTGACCCTGCTGCTGCGCCGCCGGCACCCCGCCCTCGTGCACACGGCTGTGGTCGCCCTGGGCGTGGTGTTGAACCTGGTCTCCCCGGTCACCCCGAGCTTCACCCTCACCATGGCCGTGTCCCTGTTCACGCTGGCCCGCTCCCGCCGGCCCGCCGCCGTCGCCCTCGGCGCCCTCGCGGCCGTACCGCTGCCGCTGCTCGGCCGCGAACACGACATCGGCGACGTCTGGATCCCGCTCGGGGCCGCCGTCGCCGCGTCCCTCGTCGTCCTGTGCGCCGTCGCCATGAACCACCGGCAGCGCGAGGTCGAGGCCAACCGGATGCTCCTCGCCGACCGCGCCGTCGCCGAGGAGCGCCGGCGCATCGCCCGCGAGCTCCACGACATCGTGGCCCACCACATCACCACCATGCAGCTGATGGCGGGCGGGGCCCGCGCCAACCTGGCGCACGACCCCGAGGCCGCCCGGGAGGCCCTCGTCACCCTGGAGGGATCCGGCCGCATGGCCCTCGGCGAGATGCGCCAACTGCTCGACGTACTGCGGGCCGGGGAGGAACCCGAGCGGACCCCGCCCGCCCCGCAGCCCGGCACCGCCGACCTCGACCGGATCGTCACCGAGTCCCGCCTGGCCGGCATGGACACCGAGTTCAGCGTCGTCGGCCGGGTGCGCGCCCTGCCGCCGACCGTCGGCCTGACGGTGTTCCGCGTCGTGCAGGAGGCGCTGACCAACGCCCGCAAGCACGCCGTCGGCGCCCGCGCCCGCGTCCGGTTGACATACCGCCCGGACGGGGTCACCGTCGAGGTCCGCGACGACGGCCCGCCCGCCGCGTCGCCCCGGCGTCCACCGGCCGCACGCCCCGCACCCGGCGGGGGATACGGTCTGATCGGCATGCGCGAACGCGTGGCCCTCCAGGGCGGGACCCTGGAGGCCGCCCCGCACCGCGACGGCGGCTTCCTGGTCGCGGCCCGCATCCCGGTGGCGCTCGGAGCGGGCTCCCCCGAAGCAGAGGAGACCCGCCGATGATCCGCGTACTCATAGCGGACGACCAGCCGCTGGTCCGGCGCGGCCTCGCGCTGATCCTGGCGCCCGCCCCGGACATCGAGGTCGTCGGGGAGGCGGCCGACGGCGCCGAGGCCGTCGCACTGGCCGGCCGGCTGACCCCCGACGTGGTCGTCATGGACATCCGCATGCCGGTCCTGGACGGGGTGGGCGCCACCGCCGAACTGGCCCGCACCCTGCCCGCCTCCCGGGTCCTGGCCCTGAGCACCTTCGACATGGACGAGTACGTCGTCGCCGCGCTGCGCGCCGGCGCCCACGGCTTCCTGCCCAAGGACGTCTCCCCGGAGGAGCTGATCGACGCCGTCCACACCGTCCACACCGGCGAGGCCGCCGTCGCGCCGCGCCTGTTGACCCGCCTCCTCTCCACCTACGTACGGTCCGGCCGCCGCGAGACCCCGACCGCCCCGACCGACGTACCCGCCGGACTCACCCCGCGCGAACTGGAGATCTGGCGGCTGCTGGCCACCGGGCACGACAACGCGGCCATCGCCGGCGAACTGGACATCAGCGTCTCCACCGTCAAGAACCACCTCACCGGTGTCTTCGGCAAGCTCGGCGTCCGCGACCGGGCCCAGGCGGTCATCGCCGCGTACGAATCGGGCCTGGTCGAGGCGGGACGGAGGAGCACTTGATCACCAAGTGCCCCCAGAAGACCGGATCGGCCCTGGTGCGCACGGCCTGACCAGCCAGAACACTGGATGATTCGCCCGTGCGCGGAGGGCTCCGGTCATGGCACAGTGCCTGGAGTGCCACTTCCGGACCAGGGAGCCCCCATGCGTGACCCGCACACCGCGCCGCCGACGCTCACGGCCCTGCCCGAGTGTCGGACCCGGCCGGGGCCGCCGAGTCCGCTGCCCTCCTGCCCGCGCTGCGCCGGCACGCCGGAGCGGATCTCGTGGCGTCAGCGGCCCGGTGAGCCGGTGGTGTTGGTCTTCGAGCCCTGCGGTCACCGCCACACCTCGCCCGCCCCGCCCGTCCTCGCCGTCGTCGACCCGCTCTGACCGCGGAGCAGCGCCGCGCACCGCCGGCACGAGCGCCCCGGACCACCTCGTATCCTGCACGTGGTCCGGCCCCCGGGCCGCTTCGACGAGCCGCTCCCGCGCATCGCGCCGGGGCGGCGGGAAAGGGAGAACCCTGATGGACGTCCAGCACTTCGAGCGGATCACCGCGTTCATCGAGGCGCGGCTCACCCCGCTGTTCGCGGCGGAGAGCGGAAGCGACAGCGGCTTCGCGATGGACGACACCTCCCGCGCGCTGCGCGCCCTGCGCAACAGCGTCCTGGAGGCCTCGGCGGTCAAGGGCCTCATCGAGCGGCGGGCGACGGCCGAGGGGCGCACCCGCGCCGTCATCGACCAGTCCGTCGAGCACCACTGGGACGTCCTGCGCGGGATCGCCCGCCAGTGGGAGGACCACGCCGACTTCCGCCGCGAGTTCAAGCGGCACGCGTGGGAGCTCGACGAGACCCCCGCCCCCGCCGGAGTCTGACCTCGGCCACGCGCCCCCCGGCGACCCCGGGGGCGCGTGGGCTAGTGGCTCGGCGCCCCGCCGATCAGGTACTCGACCCGGCGGCGCAGGCCGGTCCAGCGCCGGTCGTGCCGGTAGGCCCGCCGCATGCTCCGGGCCCGTGCCCGGTGGCGCCGTCGGTAGAACCGGCGCGCCCACGGGGACACCGGCCGTGCCAGACGCACCGCCGCCACCAGGGCGATCAGCGGAACGACGACCCCGAGGACCGCCATCCGCGGTTTTCCCTTGAACAGGGCGACGATCGCCAACAGCAGGTTGAGCACCACGGTGCCCGTGGCCGTCAGCCGGTTCTGTTCCTGGTCCGGGGTCAGACCGTCCACCCCCAACGGGAGGAACCCGCACAGCAGCAGGGAGGCCAGGGCGGAGGTCATGATGACGACCTCGACGCTGAGCGTGCCCTCCTTCGTCCAGTAGACGTCGCTCAGGTGCAGGATCAGCGCGAACTCGTCCAGGACGAGGCCCGTCCCCATGCCGAAGAGCACCGCCGCGACCGCCGAACCCCACCCCGTCCGGCCGCCCCCGATGGCGGTGAAACCGCCCACGGTCATGAGGATCACCCCGGGGACGGCGTGGTGCACGTGCAGGCCGCCCGGCGTGACGTTGCGGAAGGGGCCCTTGCCGGCCCGGATCATCCGGGTGATGACCCGGGTCACGGCGAAGGTCACGACGAACGCGGACAGTGCCAGCAACAGCGGCAGTTTGCCCGGCTCCAGGATGTTGCGGTACCACCATGACCCCATGCCGTCACCCTCCCGGGAGGGCCGGGACCGCGCACCGCGAACACCGCCGTTCGGGCGGCGTGCGCGGTCCCGCGGTCCCGGGTCAGCCGGCCGTGACGGCGTTCTCCTCGTTCTCCTCGTCGTTCTCCTCGTCCGCGCGGGCGGCCCGGCGGCGCAGCGCGTCCTCGTCCGTGTCCGCGTCGTAGGAGATCAGCTTCGGCAGCAGCGCGGCCAGGACCGCCACCGACGCCACGCAGGCGAGACCGCCGCTCCAGAACGCGGGCCGGGTGCCCGTCCAGCCGGCCATGGTGCCCGCCCGGACCTGGCCGAGCTGCGGGCCGACGCTGTACGAGAGCACCTCGATGCCGGCGAGCCGACCGCGCAGCTCCTCCGGGATCGTCTGGTTCCAGATCGTCGCCCGGCCCAGGCCGCTGAGCATGTCGCCCGCTCCCGCGATCGCGAGGCACAGCAGCACCCACCAGATCCCGTGGAACCAGCCGGCGGCCGCGATCGCCAGGCCCCACGCCGTCGCGCCGAAAACCACCAGCAGGCCGTGGCGCCGCACCCGCGACACCCATCCGCTGGTCATGCCCAGCACCAGCGAACCCACGGCCCCGGCCGAGTACATCAGGCCCAGGGCCCACACCGCGTCCAGCTCGTCCGCGAGGAACGGCAGGATCGTGTTCGGGAACGCGAAGAACATCGCCGCCAGGTCGACGGCGTACGTACCGAGCAGGACCGGACGGCTCCAGGCGTAGCGGGCGCCCTCGGCGATGCCCCGCAGCGAGGGCCGTTCGCCGCCCTTGACCGGCGGCGCCGGTCGCAGCCGCGTGCACAGCACGACGGACACCAGGAACCCGGCGACCGTCACCGCGTAGGCCGACGCGTAACCGGCGTACGCGACCACCAGGCCGGCCAGCGCCGGACCGGCGATGGCCCCGAACTGGTAGCGCAGCCCGTTGAGCGCGGCGGCGGCGCTCAGCTGGTCGTGGGGCACGATGCGGGCCATCAGCGAGTCCAGCGCCGGCCTCTGGAGCCCCGTCAGCCCCGACACCCCGGCCGCCACCACGTACAGCGGCCACAGCAGGGGGTCCGGCAGCAGCGCGTTCACCAGCAGGACCAGTGCCAGGACGCCGAGGCCCGCCTCCGTCAGCAGGATCAGCCGCCGCCGGTCGACGGCGTCGGCGAGCGCGCCTCCGTAGAGCCCGCAGACCACCAGCGGTACCAGCTCGACCGCGCCCATCGCGCCGACCGCGAGCGGCGAGTCGGTCATGTGCTTGATCTGGAGCGGCAGCGCGATCATCGCCATGAACGAACCGAAGAAGGTGACCGTGCCCTGGTAGAACAACAGGCGGAAGTCCCGACTGGATCGCCACGGGGCGAGATCAGGCAAAACGGCGGCGAAACGGGAGGTACTCACAACGGGCCATCGTGCGGGTTCGCCCAAGGGGGGAGCAAACCGTTTTTCGCCCCGGACGGACGAATGCGCGGCCCCGCGCGTGGCAGGGCGCGCCCCGCGTGGCAGCCATGGACCATGCCGCCGGTGTCCCCGTTCCTGCGCACGGCCGCCGCCTACGCCTGGCGCCTGCTGGTCGTCGGCGTCGCCGTCTACGCGGTGTTCGCGGTGCTGGGCCGCTTCCACGAGATCGGGGTGGCGCTCTTCCTGGGGCTCGTGGTCACCGCCCTGCTCGCCGTCCCCACCCGGCGCCTCGCCCGCGTCCTGCCCCGCCCCCTCGCGGTCGCGGTGAGCCTGCTCGGCAGCGCGGTGCTGGTCCTCGGCGTGCTCTCCCTGGTCGGCGAGGCGGTGGCGGGGGAGAGCGCCACCCTGGTCCGGGAGTTCCGCGAGGGGCTGGCGGGCATCGAGGCGTGGCTGGCCGGGCCGCCGTTCCGGGTGAACCCGGGGGCGCTGTCCGACCTCCAGTCCCACATCGGCGCCTACCTGTCGAGCCACCGCTCGACGCTGATCGGCAGGGCGCTGAGCGGCGCCGGGCACGTCGTCGAGGTGCTCACGGTGCTGGCCCTGGCCGTCTTCTCCGCCGTCCTCTTCCTGCACGGCGGGGAGCGGCAGTGGTCCTGGTTCTGCTCCGAACTGCCCGAGGGGGCGCGGGGGCGGGTGGACGTCGGCGGTCGGGCGGCCTGGCGTACCTTCACCGGGTACACCCACGGGATCGTGGTGGTCGCCGCGACCAACGCCGTCCTGGTCGGGGTGGCCCTGTACTTCCTCGGCGTGCCGCTGGCCGTCCCGTTGGCGCTGCTGGAGTTCTTCGCCGCGTTCGTGCCCCTCGTGGGGTCCCCGGTCGCGCTCGCGATCGCCGCGGTGGTGGCGCTCGCCGCGAAGGGGCCGGTGATCGCGGGCGTGGTGATCGCCCTGATCGTGGTCATCGGCCAGATCGAGGGGCACCTGTTGCACCCGCTCGTGATGAGCCGCGCGGTGCGGCTCCACCCGCTGGTGGTGGCCGTCTCCGTGATCGCGGGGACCATCGCGGCGGGGGTCGTCGGGGCGGTGGTCGCGGTCCCGCTGGTCTCCGTGGTCTGGTCGGTGCGCACCGCCCTGCGCGCCCACGCCGGACCGGAGCGGGCCCCCGCGCCGACGGCGCCCGATCCCGACGACTGAGGCCGGTCCGGAGGACGGACGTCGCTCCGGAGGACGGACGTCGCTCCGGACGGCCGATGCCGGCCGCCGCCGGGCGGGCCGTGCGCCACGGGGCCGCTTACCTTGGGATGGGGGCGAGAGGGTCCACGGACGCGGAGGTGGTGGCCATGGCGGAGCACACGCACGGACCGGCGGCGAACGACCTGGAGGACGGTCGACTGCTCAAGGAGCTGGAGACCATCCACCGCACCCGTCACGAGACCCTCCTGCACGGGTCCGACGAAGCCCTGGCCACGCACTCGCACCGGCTCAAGGAGCTGGAGGAGGAGTACGTGCGCCGCCACCCCGATCGGGCCCGCACCGCCGCCCGCACCCGCTCGGGCGCCCGCGCCCGCGCCGCCGGCGAGGACTGACGCCCGCGCGGACCGGGACCCCACCCCGGACCCGGCCGCACCGTGTCCACCGCCCCCCTGCCACCCCGGCGCGGGGGCCGCTCCTGTGCGCCCGACCATCCCCGCTTATGAGCCACCTTTGCGTCGAGTGAGACAAAAATGTATCGTTCGAGGCGAAGGAGGCTCACCGTGATGCGTGAAGAAGAACTGCTCGACGCCGCCGCGCGTGTCCTCGCCGGCGACCACAGCGCCTCGATGGTGCAGATCGCGGCGGGCATCGGCACCAGTCGGGCCACCCTGAGCCGTCGCTACGCCACCCGCGAGGCCCTGCTCAAGGCGGTCGCCGTGCGCGCCATCCACGTGGTCGACGGCTGCCTGGCCCCCGTGGACCTCGACGCGGCCGGCGCCGACGGCGCCGCCTTCGACGCCGCGCTGGAGGAGCTGGTCGTCGCCCTGCTGCCCGCGGCCCACCTGTACGGGTTCACCACGCGCGACGCCACCGTCCTCGCGGACCCCGCGTTCCGCGCCGGCGTGGAACGCCAGGACCGGCGGGCCCTCGCCTTCCTCGCCCTCGGCCAGAGCCTGGGGCGGGTCCGCGCCGACCTGCCGCCCTACTGGATCTGGTACTCCCTGTGGGGCCTGCTCGACGCCGCCGCCGAGGGCGTCCGCGACGGCCACCTGGCCCCCCGCGACATCGGCCGGCTCGTCCTCACCTCCTTCCTCGGCGGCGCGCGGCCCCCCTGGCCGCCCCCGGCCCCCGCCCCCACCGCCTGAACCGCCGCCCCGAGCGGCACCCGTGCACGACACCGAACGGAATCCCATGCACACCCCCACGCCGGACCCGCGTCGCTGGACCGTCCTGGCGATCCTCTCCGGCAGCCTCCTGCTCATCTCGATGGACACCACGATCCTCAACGTGGCCTTCCCCTCGCTCGTCGCCGACCTCCAGCCCGGCGCCGTGCAGCAGCTGTGGATCATCGACGTCTACGCCCTCGCCCTGTCCGGGCTCCTCGTCACCGCGGGCGCCCTCGGCGACCGCTGGGGCCGCAAGCGCCTGCTCATGGCCGGCTTCGGCATCTTCTCCGCCGCCTCCCTGCTCGCCGTCTTCGCCACCGAGCCCTGGCAGCTGATCGCCGCCCGTGCCCTGCTCGGCATCGGCGGCGCGGCCATCATGCCGTCCACCCTGTCGATCCTGCGCGGCGTCTTCACCGACGCCAAGGAGCGGGCCTTCGCCCTCGCCGTCTGGGCCGCCGTCTTCGGCGGCGGCATGGCCTTCGGCCCCGTCGTCGGCGGGCTCCTCGTCCAGGACCACGGCTGGCACTCCGCGTTCCTCCTCAACCTGCCCGTGGCCGCCCTCATCGTCGCCGCCGGCCTGCGCTACCTGCCCGAATCGCGCAACCCGGCAGCGCGGAAGGGCCGCTGGGACTGGTGGGGCGTCGCCCAGTCGATCGTCGGCATGCTCGCCCTCGCCGGCGGCATCAAGCAGCTCGGCAAGAGCGGCGTCGGCTCCCCGCTGCCCTGGGCGCTGCTCCTCCTCGCCGCCGTCGCGCTCACCGTGTTCGTCCGACGTCAGCTGCGCGTGGAGCACCCGCTGCTCCAGGTCCGGCTGTTCGCCAAGCCCGCCTTCAGCGTGGCCGCGACCGCGATCTTCCTCCCGATGGTGGGCATGGGGGCGATCCTGTTCCTCGTCACCCAGTGGTTCCAGTACGGCCAGGGCTACACCCCGCTGGAGGCGGGACTGCGCCTGCTGCCCGCGCCGCTCGCGCTGATCTGCGCCTCGATCGTGGCGCCCGCCCTGATGCACCGCTTCCCGATCCGGCACGTGCTCGGCGCCGGACTGGTCGTCCTCGCCGTCGGCATGGCCCTGCCCTGGACCCTCCAGCAGTACACCGACCTCGGCTACCCGGCCTTCGCCGCCGCCCTCACCGTCATGGGGCTCGGCGCGGGCGTGGCGACCACCGTCGCGTCCGTGACCCTGGTCTCGACCGCCCCCGCCGCCGAGGTCTCCAGCGCCGCCGCCATCGAGGAGACCTGCTACGAACTGGGCTCCGCCATGGGCGTGGCCATCCTCGGCAGCACCGCCGCCGCCCTCTACCGCGGCAACCTGCCCGTCCTCGACCTCGACGGACCGGCCGCGCGGTCCGTACGGGACTCCGTCGGCGAGGCGGCGCACGTCGCCGACCGCATCGGCGGCACGGTCGGACAGGCCCTCCTGGACACGGCCTCGCACGCCTACACCCTGGCGATCACCCCGGCCTTCCTGATGGCCGGAGCCCTGGCGGTCGCCGCGGCGGCCACCACCTGGGCGCTGATCCCGCGCGACCTCCAGCCCACCGAGAACCACTGACCCGTCCGGCCCGCGCCACCCCCGGCCGGGCCCTCGACCCCGCTCCCGGACCCGCCCTCAGCGCGGTGCCGGGAGCGGCGTCGTGTACGCGCTCACCGCGGGCCCGAACGGCGGGGCCGCCGGAGCGGGCCCCAGGGTGGTCGTACCCGGCGCGGCCGCCCGGTGGCCCAGCCCCGTACGGTAGGCGTCCAGCGCGGCCTCCACCCGGCCCTCCCGGCGCAGCAGATCGCCCAGCAGCCGGCACACGTCCGCCAGGTCGCCCCCCGCGCCGCTGCGCTCCAGCAGCGCCAGCGCCCGTACGTAGTGCTCCTCGGCCGCCTCGACGTCCCCGCGCTCCTGCGCGATCAGCCCCAGCAACCGGTGCGCGCCGCCCGCGTGCACGGCCCCCGGAGCGGTCGCGCCCGCGCCCGACTCCAGCAGGTCGGTGACCAGCGCGGCGGCCTCCGCGGGCCGGCCCAGGCGCCGCAGCACGTCCGCGAGCTCCACCTCCACCTGCGCCGTGAAGAGCACGGCCCGCCGGGCCCGCAGCATCTCCCGGGCGATCCGCAACTCCCGCTCGGCCGCGTCGAGCTCGCCGTGCTGCGCCTGGACGTACCCGCGCATCCAGTGGCAGTGCGCCAGGTCCGTCCCCCACCGCAACCGCCGGTAGGCCTCCTGCGCCTTCGCCAACGAGGCGTCGGCGTCCGCGATCCGCCCCTGCGCCAGGAACGTCCGCGCCACCTGCCGGTGCATCCCCGCCACCAGCGCCGGATCCCCGACCTCGGGGGCCAGGGCCAGGGCCGACTCCGCCGCGTGGGCCGCGCGGGCGTGCGCGCCCATGTCGATGTACGGCCCGATCACCGCCGCGTACAGCAGCACCAGCGCCTCCGGATCGCCCAGACCGCCCGCGTTGAGGGCGTCGATCGTCGACTCCAGCAGGTAGCAGGCGTAGCGCAGTTCCCCGGCGAGCAGATGGGCGACGGCCCGACCCCGGATCGCGCGGACCCGGCGCGGCAGCGGTTCGGCCGCCCACAAGGACTCCGCCGCCTCGAAGCGGTCGGCGGCCTCGGCCAGCTCCCCGCTCTCCAGGGCGCAGTCACCCAGCCCGAGCAGCGCCTCGACCCGCTCGTTGACCAATTCCAGCCGCTCCGCCTCGGCGAGCAGCTCCCGGTAGCGCGGCGCCGCCTCGTCCGCCGACCCGGTGGCGAGGGCGCGCTGGGCGTCCGTCAGGGCCAGCCTCAGTTCGGTCGCCAGGCGCGGCGGCCGGCCGGTGGCCAGCTCCTCGTACGAGACGTCGAGCCGCTCGGCGAGGAAGCGCAGGGCGTTCTCGGACGGGCGGACCTTGCCCGACTCCAGGGTCGACACGTAGGCCGGGGTGTAGGAGGGCTCGGCCAACTGCCGCTGTGTGAGACCGCGTTCGCCGCGCAGACGCTGCACCCTGCGGCCGATCTCGACCGGTTCGTCCATCAAATCCCCCCGTGGCGGACCCTGTTGTCGCGACTCCCCAGTATTCAGCGGGAACCGGCCATTGCGCACGCCCTGGCCGGCACCTAGTTTAAGCAGCCGGTTCACTCTGCTTAACCACTTGATTAACTCCCCTTTTCCCATGGAGGACTTGATGGGACACGCCGTCCGACCGGGCCCGCGACGAGGCCCGCGAACCGGCCCGCGGGCGGTGCTCGCGGCCCTCTGCGCGGGTGCCGCGCTGCTCGCCGCCACCACCCCCGCCGCCGTGGCCGAACCGCACCGGCGCGCCGGTGTCGAGGTGGAGATACCCGGACCGGAGCACGGACCGGAGGCCGGCTCCGGCCACGTCGAGGTCCCGGCGGCCGGTCGGGCGAAGACCGCCTCGCCACCGTCCGCCGCCGCCCGCGCCGCAGACGGCGCCGTCACCGCCCTGGTCGAGACCGGCCCCAGTGCCGACCGTCTGGACGTCGTGGTGGTCGGCGACGGCTACACCGCCGAGGAACTGGGCAAGTTCCACGCCGACGCCCGCGCCAAGTGGGCCGAGGTCACCGCCGTGGAGCCGTACACCACCTACCGCGAGTTCTTCAACGTCTGGACCGTCGACGCCGTCTCCGCCCAGTCCGGGGTCTCCGGCGACCCCGGCCCCGACACGGTCCGCGACACCGCCCTCGGCACGTACTTCTGGTGCGAGCGGATCGAACGGCTGCTGTGCGTCGACCAGGACAAGGTGGACGCGTACGTCGCCCGGGCCCCCGAGGCCGACCTCGTCCTCGTCCTCGCCAACAGCGCCAAGTACGGCGGAGCCGGCTACAACGAGCCCAGCGCGACCCTCGGCTACGAGGGCATCTCCACCGCTTCCGCCGGACACCCCAAGTCCGGCCAGGTCGCCATCCACGAGACCGGACACTCCCTCGGCAAGCTCGCCGACGAGTACGACTACCCCGGCGTCCCCGACTACGAGCGCTACACCGGCCCCGAGCCCGCCGACACCAACATCACCACCCTGGACGCCGCCGCCCTGGCCGACCGCCGGGTCAAGTGGCACCGCTGGCTGGGCGAAACCTCCCCCGACGGCGGCACCGTCGGCGCGTACGAGGGCGGCGGCTACTACGTCACCGGGCTGCGCCGACCCACCGGCGAATCGCTGATGAGGATCCTCGGCAAACCCTTCAACCTGCCCGGCGTCGAGGCGATGATCGCGGGCTTCCACCGGCACGCGAACCCGGCCACCGCGCTCACCCCGACGGACCGGACGCTGCGCTCGCGCCACACCGCGAAGATCGCCGTACCGCGCCTGGCCGGCCCGGCCGGCAGCGCGCAGCCCGTCGTCCGCTGGTACCTCGACGGGCGCGAACTGCGGCGCTTCGCGGGGCGCGAGCAGGTGCGCGTGGCGGAGCTGTGGCTCTTCGACCTGCGTTCCCACCGCCTGTCGGTGACCGTCGAGGACCGGACGCCGGCCGTCCGCGACCCCGAGATCGCCCGCACCCTCACCTCCACCCTCACCTGGAACGTCCGGCTGTGACCCGGTCCGGGGCCCTTCCCGGGCCCCGGCCGCGCCGTCATCGCGCCGGTGGGGGCAGGGCGTCCCACAGGGCGCAGTGGTGCGCGGGCGCCGGGTCGACCGCCCGGATCGCGCCGGCCCGCGGGGCCAGGTTCAGCACCGAGGCGGGGGAGGAGGCGAACCGGGGCCAGACGGGGTCGCCCGGCGCGTTCGGCGAGCCGGTGCGCGCGAAGCGCGTCCAGTAGTCCCTCATCCGCTCCGACAGGGCGCGCTGGCGGTCCGTCAGCGCACCGGCGGTGAACAGGGAGGGCAGCTCGGAGCCGTGCGAAGCCCCCAACGGGAAGCCCGCGACCTTCGGGACCCCCGCGAAGTTCGGCGCGTCGCCGTCGCTGAAGAGGTAGCCGTACGTGGGGACGTGGCGCGCCAGGGCCCTGCTGTCGCGCAGCGTCGGGCAGACGAAGGAGACGTCGGACAACACGGCGGCCCAGGCGAGCGCGGGCGTCGGGTACGCGGTGCGCGGATAGGCCGCCTCCACGGCCGGGGCGGCGGCGCCGAAGGAGGCCCGCAGCCGTTCGCGGTAGGCCCGCGCGTCCTTCACGGGACGGGCGCCCAGGGTCAGGGCGACGAACACCCGCATCTCGTCCGTCGTGGAGCCCTGCATCACCGGAACCCGGTGGAAGCGTCCCTCGGCGAGCGCCCGGACCGGCTCGACGGGCAGCACGGAACCGCCGTACGCCAGTGCGGAGAAGCGTTCCATCAGCGCGGGCGTCACCAGCCGGTCCGTGCCCAGGGCGCGCAGGCAGTCGAGGACGGCCCCGGCCGGTCGGTCGCCGCAGCCCAGCTCGTCGGCCGCCGCCACCCCTTCGGCGACCGTACGGGCCGCCGGCACGAACGGCCGGTAGCTCCCGCCCGTCGCCGGCAGCGCGTAGGGGGGCATCGTGGTGGAGCAGGAGCCGCTCTGGACGATCGCCCGGGCGAACAGGCCGGCCGAGCCCGGTGCGGCCAGGTGGGCGCAGACGCTCAGTCCGCCCGCCGACTCCCCGAACACCGTGACCCGCCCCGGATCGCCGCCGAAGCGGGACGCGTTGGCCCGCACCCAGCGCAGGGCGGCCTGCTGGTCGGCGAGGCCGAAGTCGGGCGCGCCGCCGAGCTCGGGGTGGCCGAAGAACCCGAGGATCCCGAGCCGGTAGTTGACGGTGACGACCACCGCGTCACCGCGCAGGCTCAGCGGCTCCGGCCGGTAGAGGTCCCCCGCGCCCAGCCGGAAGCCGCCCCCGTGGAACCACACCATGACCGGGCGGCCCCCGCCCGCCCCCGCCGGGGCGGTGACGTTGAGGAACAGGCAGTCCTCCGACCCGCTCGGCCCGCCCGGCCCCAGGGCCGGCAGCTGCGGGCAGTGCGCGCGCGGGGTTCCGGCGTCGAGGACGCCCGTACGGCGCGGTGCGGGCCGGGGCGGCCGCCAGCGCAGCGCGCCGGTGGGCGGGGCCGCGTAGGGGATCCCGTCGAAGGTGTCGTGGCCGCCGTGCGCGCGACCCCGTACGGGCCCCTCGGAGGTCATCACCAGGGGGCGGGCCGAGGCGCCGCCGCCGGACACGGTCGAGGGCGGGCCGGAGCCGGCCGCGCAGAGCAGGAACAGCGCGGGCGCCAGGACCGCCGACAGTCCGCGCCCGAGCCGTCGGCGGCGGCCGGGAGGAAGGGGTCCGGGGCGGAGGCCGACGGTACCGGGGCGGGGCGGACGGGGGTCCGGCACGGGGCGACTCCCCTGATCGGCGGGTGGATCCCGCCACTGTGCCGCGCGGGTCCGACCCCGACCCCCGTTGATCGCGGCGTGTCCGCGCCGGCCGCCCGTACGACCGGGGAGACCCCCGTTTGCCCGCCCCGAATGGCGCAGTGCCGACATATGCCGCTGAATGTAACAGAGCGTGCGATTCCCATGACGCACGATGACCGGCGCGCGATGTGTAGACCCGCGCGTCGGCGAACGGAGCTTTCCATGAACGACCCCAGCACCCTCGCGGCGACGCAACACGACGACCGTGAAGGACCTTCCATCACTCCGGACCCGACCGTCGGTCACCTCCCCGACCCGCCGGCCGTCCCCCATCACCCGATCGTCGCCGGCCACGTCGCCGGCCACGTCGCGGTCCCCGATCACCCCGTCGCCCAGGGCCTTCCGGGCCTTCCGGCCGCACCCGACCTCCTTCCCGTCCCCGACGCCCCCGCCATCCCCGGCATCCCCGACCTCCCCGCCGCCCACGGCCTCCCGGCCGCCGCACCCACCGTCCCCCACACCCCCACCGTCCCCACCGCACCCGTGGTGCCGGCCGTCCCGGACGTGTCCGCGCCGACGACGCCGACGGCTCCGGCGCCCGTCGCCCCGGCCCCCGTGACCCCCGCGGGCCCGACCGCGCGCCGGCCCGAGCCCGAGCCCGAGCCGGCGGCCGAGCCGGTCTCGCGGGCCGAGCCCTGGCCCGCACCCGTCCCGGCGCCGGAGCCGGCCCTGCCGCCCGTCCCCGACACCGACCAGTCCACCGCGCCCATACGGACGTTGCTGGAGACGGCGGCCACCTGCCGGCCCGTCGAGGAGGTCACGGCGCTCGTCGGCCTCCTCAAGCAGAGCGGCCAACACCCCGACCCGGGCCACGACGCGCTCCGCGCCGCCGCCGTCTCCCGGCCCGTCCACGAGGTCCGGCACATGGTGTCGCTGCTGGGCGCGGCGCCGCACGAGGAGGTCGAGGCCGACGTGACCCTGCGCGCGGCCGCCGTCGGACGGCCCATCGAGGACGTGGCCCTGCTCGCCGGCATCCTCGCCGCCGAGGCCGAGGCCGCCCCCGAGGCCGCCCCCGCGCCCACGGCCGTCCGCGCCCCCGCGCCCGGCGCCGCCCGGGCGAGCGACGGCCGGGCGAGCGACCGCCGGGCCGCAGGACCGCCGCCCGCAGTGCGCCACCGCCCCGCCCCGGACCGCCCCGCACCGCGGCCGGCGGCGCGCGGCCGGACCGGATCCCCGCCCGCGGCCCCGGCCGGCGTCCCCCCGTCGAACCCGGAACGCCCCCCGACGCCCGTCGGCCTCCAGGCCGCGTCGCGCCACCTCCTGCGCTGGCCGACGGCCGCCGCGCTGCTGCTCTGCGGGGTGCTCCACCTCCCCGGGAACCTGGCCGAGGCCCCGGCACCCGTCCCCGCCGACCTGCTGCCCCTGGCCGCGTCGCTGCTGTGCCTCGCCCTCGGGGCCCTGCTGGCGGTACGGGACACCCCGCTCGTGTGGCGGGCCGCGGCGGTGACCGCCCTCGCGGTCGTCACCCTGCACGTCGTCGGCGGCATCGTGTTCTTCGACCCCCTCGACGGCTCGCTCGGCGGCCCCCACGGATGGGCCGGCGTCACCGTCGTCCTCGGCGCGGGGACCGCGGCCGTCCTCGCCGGCGTGGCCCTCATGTACCGGGCGCCCCGCGCCCGCAGGGGCGGCGAGGCCTGACCCACCCGCAGGACCGGACCCCGGCCGCGCGCCCCGCGGCCGGGGTCCCCCCGTACCACCGCCCCGCGCCCGCGCGCGGCCTCACCGCGCCAGCAGGTCCACGGCCCCGGCGAACACCCGGGGCAACCGCACCGCCAGCGGGACGACGCGCCGCGCCAGCGCGGGCCGGCGACGGGCCCACAACAGCGAGGACGTCAGGGCCCGGTACCCCCGCGACACCTCCCGCCAGGCCCGCTCGTACTCCTGCGGCCGGCCCGCCCGCACGCACCGTACGAGCTCCCCGGCCGCCGAGAGCGCCAGCGTCAGCCCCTCCCCGGTCAGCGCGTCCACGTACCCCGCCGCGTCCCCCACGAACAGCACCCGCCCCGCCACCCGCGTCCGCGCCCGCTGGAGCAGCGGCCCGGCGCCGCGCACCGCCGCGTCCGGCCCGGGCGCCGGCAGCCGGTCGGCCAGCAGCGGGAACCGGGCCAACTGCGCGTCGAACGGCGCCTGCCGCGAGGTGAGCACGGCCACGCCGATCCGGTCCGGGCCGATCGGCGTCACGTAGGCCTCGGACCCCGGCGACCAGTGGACCTCCACCAGGTCGCTCCACGGCGCGACCGCGTAGTGCCGGCGCAACCCGTACCGGGCGGGTCGCCCCGGGACGGCCGGCAGGCCCACCCCGAGGGAGCGGCGCAGGGGCGAGTGGAGGCCGTCCGCCGCCACCAGGTAGCGGGCCGTCAACCCGGCCGCCACCACCCGCCGTTCGTCCTGGACGACCTCCCCGACCCGTCCCCGTACGACCCGCACCCCGAGCTCCGCCGCCCGTCCGGCCAGCGCCGCCTGGAGGTCCGTACGCCGCGTGCCGCGCCCGGGGCCGGAGCGGAACAGCGCCTCCGCGCGCAGACCCGTCGCCCCGTCCACGTAGCCGATCCCGCGCAGCGGACGGCCCGTCACCGACACGCCCAGCCCGGCCAGACGGCGTACCGCCCCCGGCATCAGCCCCTCGCCGCAGGCCTTGTCGATCGGGGTCGGCCGCGGCTCGACCACCACCACCTCCAGCCCGGCGAGGGCGCCGTGGATCGCGGTGGCCAGACCGGCCGGACCGCCGCCCGCCACGACCAGGTCGATCACGGGGCGACCCCCGCCGGCACCGACGGCCGCGGCCCCGACAGCGAATCCAGCGCCGCGTCCTCACACCGGATCCGCACCCGCAGCAGCCAGGCGTTGGCCGCCGTGAAGACCAGGGCCGTCACCCACGCCGAGTGCACCAGGGGCAGCGCCACCCCCTCCACCACCACCGCCACGTAGTTGGGGTGCCGCAACCACCGGTACGGACCCGCCACCACCAGCGGCAGATCCGGCACGACGATCACCCGCGTGTTCCACCGCGGCCCCAACGACACGACGCACCACCACCGCAGCCCCTGCGCCGCGAGCACCAGGGCCAGCGCCGTCCAGCCCGGCGCCGGCAGGAACGGCCGGTACGCAGCCTCCACCGCGCAGCCCACCAACAGCGCCGTGTGCAGGGCCACCATGGTCGGGTAGTGGCCCCGACCGTACTCGCGGCCACCCCGCGCGAGGCTCCAGGCGGCGTGCCGGCGGGCGGTCACGAGCTCGGCCAGCCGCTCGACGGCCACCAGCGCGAGCAACAACAGGTACCAGGCGGTGGACGGGGCCACGGCGTTCACCTCGGGGAACGACGGCGGGGCGGCGGCGAGCGTCGTCGACACCGCGCTCACCACCGCAGCAGGACGAGTTCGGAGGCGAAGCCCGGTCCGAAGGCCACCATCAGCCCGACCGCACCCGGCGCCGGCGGCCCCGCCGCCCGGACGGAGCCCAGGATGTGCAGCACGGACGCCGAGGACAGGTTGCCGACCTCGGCCAGCGAGCGACGGCTCGCCGCGAAGGCCTCCCCGGACAGCCCCAACCCCCCGGCCAGCACGTCAAGGATCCTCGGACCGCCCGGATGGCACACCCAGACGTCGACGTCGGCCGGCTTGAGGTCATGGCCGGCGAGGAAGGACTCGACCTCCTCCACGACGTGCAACCGCACCAGCTCGGGCAGTTCACGGCCCAGCACCATGCGGAAGCCCCAGTGGCCGATGTCCCAGCCCAACAGGTGCCCCGTACCCGGATACAGCCGGCTGCGCGCGTCCACCACGAACGGCCCGGCGCCGGCCTCGTGCAGCGGGTGCCGCGCCCCCACCGCGACCAGCGCTCCCGCGCCGTCCCCGAAGAGGGCTCCGGCGACCAGACCGGCCATGGAGGCGTCCGACGGCTGGAGCGTGAGCGAACACAACTCCGTGGACAGCAGCAGGGCCGCGTCCGCCGGACGGCCCTCCAACAGGTCGTGCACCCGGGCGAGCCCCGCCGCCCCCGCCGCGCAGCCCAGACCGAACAGCGGCAGCCGCCGCACGTCGGGACGCAGCCCGCACCGCTCGGCGAGGCGGGCCTCCAGGGACGGGGTGGCGAGCCCGGTCACCGTCGTGGACACCACCGTGTCCACCGCGCCGGGCTCCAGGCCCGCGTCGGCGAGGGCCGCCCCCACGGCGGCGGCCCCGAGGTCCGAGGCCACCTCGACGAACCGGGCGTTGGTCGTGCCGAAGTCCTCGCCCGGTCCGTACTCCTCCAACGGGCGGGCCAGGTGCCGGGCCTCGACCCCGGCCGCCGCGTGCACCCGGTCCAACAGCGCCGGGTCGGCCCGCGGGGGCAGACACCCGGCGAGCGCCCGCGTGATCAGCGCCTGCGGATAGCGGTGGGGAGGGAACACGCTGCTCACTGCCAGGACACGTGTCATCGGGCCAACATAGGGAAGAAGCGCCGCCGCGCCGCGAAGGACGCGAGGGGTCCGCGAAGGACGTGCCGACACGGCGTAGCGTGACGGCGTGCCCGCCGCGACCCACCCCGCCCCGCACGCCGGACGCCGGCCGCCGCCCCCCACCCCACCGACCCGCCGCTCGCCCCTCGCCCGGGCGGGCGGCCTGCTGCGCGCCTGCCATCCGGCGCCCGCGGCGGCCGTGACCCTGTGCTCCGCCGTCCTGGCCGCGGCCGTCGGTCGAGGGGTCGCGGGCACCGCCGTCACGGCCGGCGCGGTCGCGGCGGGCCAGCTCTCGGTCGGCTGGTGCAACGACCGGGTCGACCTGAGCCGCGACCGGGCCGCCGGCCGCCGGGACAAACCCCTGGTGACGGGCGCGGTCCGGCCCGCCGACGTGACCGCCGCCGCGCTGACGGCGCTGCTGCTGTGCGTGCCGCTGTCGCTCGCCTGCGGGACGGCGGCCGGCCTCGCGCACCTGGTCGGGGTGGCGGCTGCCTGGGCGTACGACCTGTGGCTCAAGAAGACGCCCGGCTCCTGGATCCCGTACGCCCTCGCCTTCGGGCTGCTCCCGGCCTTCGTCACGCTCGGCCTGCCCGGCGCGCCGTGGCCGCCCCCCTGGCTGACCGGTGCCGCCGCCCTGCTCGGCGTGGGCGCGCACCTCGCGAACGTCCTGCCCGACATCGACGACGACCTCGCCGCCGGGGTACGCGGCCTGCCGCAGCGGCTGGGCGCCCGCCGGGCGGCCCCCCTCGCCGGGGTGCTGGTGTTCGCCTCGGCGGTGGCCCTGGTCGCCGGGCCACCGGGGCCGGCCTCCCCGTACGGCCTGTCCCTGCTCGCGCTGACCTTCGCCCTGCTCCTCGCGACGGCCCGCGCACCCGGCCGGATCCCGTTCCTGGCGGTCCTCGGCGTCGCGCTCGCCGACGTGGCCCTCCTGCTGCTGCGGGGAGCGGGGGTCGGCTAGGGCCCGTCCTCGGGGCCAGGGCCTGTCCTCGGGGCCAGGGCCTGTCCTCGGGGTCAGGGAGCGGGTGCGCGGCGGGTACGGGTCCAGGCGCGGAGGTCCCGTGCCGACCAGGTGTTGACCACCCGTTCCCGGGGCACCCCGCACTCCACCGCCCGCTCGCAGCCCACGATCTGCCAGTCCAGCTGGCCCGGGGCGTGGGCGTCGGTGTCGACGGCGAAGAACACCCCGGCCGCCGCGGCCGTGCGCAGCAGCCGGCGGGGCGGGTCCAGCCGCTCGGGCCGACTGTTGATCTCCACCGCGGTGCCGGACTCGGCGCAGGCCGCGAAGACGGCCTCCGCGTCGAAGGTGGATTCCGGGCGCGTCCGGCCCGTCACCAACCGCCCCGTGCAGTGCCCGAGGACGTCCATCAGCGGATTCGCCACCGCCTTCAGCAGCCGCCGCGTCATCGCCGGGGACTCCATCCGCAGCTTCGAGTGCACCGACCCCACGACCAGGTCCAGTCCGTCCAACAGCTCCGGCTCCTGGTCGAGGGAACCGTCCGGCAGGATGTCGCACTCGATCCCGGTGAGCAGCCGGAAGGGTGCCCAGCCCGCGTTCAGCTCCGCCACCGCGGCCAGCTGTTCGCGCAGCCGCTCCGGCGACAGCCCCCGCGCCACCCGCAGGCTCGGCGAATGGTCCGTGAGCACCGCCCATTCGTGCCCCAGCGCGGCGGCGGCCCGCCCCATGGCCTCGATCGGGCTGCCCCCGTCCGACCAGTCCGAGTGCACGTGACAGTCCCCGCGCAGGGCCGCGCGCAGGGCGAGGGCGGCGGGCGGCGACGCGGGCCGGTCGGCCGGCAGGGCCGCCGCCTCGTCCTCCAGGGCCAGCAGGTACGCGGGGATCGCCCCGCCCAACGCCTCCCGCACCACCTGCGCCGTCTTGGGCCCGATGCCCCTGACCGCCTCCAGGGATCCGGACAGGGCCCGCCGCGCGGCGTCCTCGGGGCCCAGCGCCTCCAGCGCGGCGGACGCCGTACGGAAGGCCCGTACCCGGTACGTGGGGGCCTGCGCGCGCTCCAGCAGGAAGGCGATCCGGTCCAGTGCGGCCACCGGGTCCATGGCCCACCTCCTCCCGACCCAGTGTCCCCACGGCCGCGCCGGCGTGCGACCGCGCCGGCCCGCCCCGCCTCAGTCGGCCGCGGCCTTCGGGATCCGCATGGTCAGGGTGAACAGGGCGCCGTCGGGGTCGCGCAGCGCCACCGACCGTTCGGAGCCGTCCTCGGTCACCACCGAGACGACGCGGCCGCCGAGGTCGAGCGCCGCCTCGATCGCGGGCTCCAGATCGGCGACGCGGAAGTGCACGTGCCAGCGGGGGCGGGTGTGCGGGGTGTACGCGCCCGGCTCGACCGGGCCGCTGTCGACGCGGGCCACCGGCTCGCCGCCCTGCCGCAGCACGACCCGCTCCTGTTCGTAGGAGACCTCGCAGCAGCCGGCGCGGCCCGTGGCCCACTCCAGGACCTCCCCGTAGAAGAGCGCCGCGTCGAAGGCGTTGCGGGTCCGCAGTTCCAGCCAGGCCGGGGCGGGGCCCAGCCCGACCCGCCAGCCGGAGGAGACGGGGCCGTCCCAGACCCCGAAGACCGCGCCGTCCAGATCGGCGACGAGCGCCGCCCGACCGCCCGAGGGGAAGGAGACCGGGCCCACCGCCACGGTTCCGCTGCGCTCGCGGATCCGGCTCGCCGCCACGTCGACGTCGTCCACCGCGAAGTACGGGGTCCAGGCCACCGCGATGGCCAGGTCCGTGGCGAGCGCCCCGATGCCCGCCACCGGCACCCCGTCCATCACCGCGATCGAGAACGCGTCCCCGAGCGGCGCCGGACGGAAGCTCCACCCCACCACGGCGCCGTAGAAACGCTGCGACGCCTCCAGGTCGCGGGCCATCAGACTCACCCAGCACGGCGCCCCGAAGACGTCCTTCGTAGAAATTGCCACGGCACAAGACTTACGCCCCGGCGCCCCCCGCCGCACGGCAGGCTCGCCGCAGGTCACCACCAGTAGGCGGGGTACCTCGGCGCTCCGCGACGGATCCGCGAGCCCGCGTAGCCGGTCAGCACCAGCAGCACGGTGGCCCCGAACAGCAGGGGGACGAAGCGGGCCGGATCCGGGCCCTGGAGCACGATCACGACGGAGGTGGCCACCGCCGGCGAGTGCGGGGTACGGGTGAGCGTCAACAGGAGCAGGGTCACACCGGCCCCCACGGCGGCGGCCCAGGCGCTGCCGCCCGCGGCGGCCAGCACCCCGAAGCCGACCGCGGCCCCCATCAGGTGACCGAGGATCACCCCGCGGGGTTGGGCCAGCGGCAGCGTCGGCGCGCTGTGCACCAGGGCTGCGCTCGCGGCCAGGGGCGGGATCAGCACCGGCTCGTGGAGCGCCGCGCCGATCGCCACGAGGCCCAGCAGGACGGTGGTCGCGGCGCTGACGCTGTGGAAGGCGGCGACGGCGCTCGGCCGGGCCGGGGCGCCGCGCCGACCGGGCGCGGGGGCCGGCACGGCGGACGCGGGCGGGGTGGCGCGGTCGGGGGAGGCGGGGGCGGACGTGGGGGCGGCGCTGTTCATGCGGGCAGGGGTTTCGGTGCGGGTGGCGGGCGGGACCGCGCGGGGCAGGGCAGGGGGGGGTGGCCGCGCCGTGACGGTGATCGACCCCCGGGCGGCCCGCGCGTCGGCGGCAGGGGTGGGCCGACGCGATCCGGCCACGAGCCTATCGGTCACGCGTACGAGGCCCATGATGGGGGTGGGACGGAAAGACCACGCGATGACCGGATCGCCCCCGAAGGACCCCCGGTGATCGTGTATGACTGCCAGGGCACGCGCTGAAGGCAGGGAAGGACCAGCATGACGACGCACCCGCACCTCGCCGGGTTCCCCACGGACCTCGACGCGGTGATCGCCGACGCCCCCGCCGAGGCGAGCGGCGCGCTGTGGCGGCTGACGGGGACCGGCCGCGGCCTGGACTCCAACCTCGTCAGGCTGCGCCCCGGCGCGGTCATCGCCGAACACGCGGAGCCCGTCCTCGACGTGCTCCTCGTCGTCATGGAGGGCGACGGGCGGATCGACACCGAGGACGGCCCGCACCGGCTGCGCCGGCACTCCGCGTTCTGGCTGGCCCGGGGGGCCCGCCGGTCGCTGACCGCCGGCCCGGACGGCATGACGTACCTCACCGTCCACACCCGGCGCCCGGGCCTGGGCATCGGCGGCGTCCGGACGGGCGAACAGGCCGGTCCCGGGAGCGGGGCCGGGGCCGTAGGGGGACGACCGGTCGACCCGGCGCCCGCCGAGGGCGGAGAGCCGGCCTGCCTGCTCCATCGGGTCTGCGCCGACTGCGGTCGCCCCGCCGCCGAGGCGGACGCCCGCTACTGCGCGCGCTGCGGCACGGCGCTGCCCGACTGAGTCCCGGGCCGCCCGGTCGCGGGCCCGCCCGCCTCCCGGTCGACCGCCGCCGCCGCGGTCCGCCCGCCGGCTCCCGCCCGCGCCTGCCGGCCGCCGCCCGGCCGGCCCGTCACCGCGGCCCGGCCGGAAAGCGTCCGCCGTCCGCCGTCCGCCGTCCGCCGTCCGCCGTCCGCCGTCCGCCGCGCCGCCCGTCCGGGCCGCGTCCCGCCGTGTACCGGGCCGGGGCGCCGCCGAACCCCTACGCTCGTACCGGACCTCCCGCCCCACCCCGGAAGGCAGGCACCGGCATGGTCAGTTCGCAGGTCCCCGTGATCGACCTCGGGCCGTGGCGCTCGGGTGGGCCCGCCGCGCGCGCCCGGATCGCCACCCGGGTCGACGAGGCCCTCCAGAGCGCGGGCTTCCTCCTCGTCACCGGCCACGGAGTGGACCCGGCGCTCGCCTCACGGATCCGGGAGGCCGCCCGCACCTTCTTCCGGCTGCCGCCCGCGCACAAACTGCCCTACGCGGTCGACGTCGGCGGACGCGGCTGGTTGGGCCCCGGCGCGGAGGCCAACAGCTACGCGGAGGGCCGCCCCTCCCCGCCCGACCTGAAGGAGTCGTGGTCCTGGGCCGCCCAGGACCCGACGGGCGTCCCCGAGGTCGACGCGCAGTGGTTCCGCCCCAACACCTGGCCCGCCGAGGTCCCCGAACTGCGGCCACCGGTCGAGGCGTACCTCGCCGCCATGCGCGCCCTGTCCGACGAACTGCTGGAGCTGCTCGCGGCGGCCCTGACCCTGCCCGACGACCACTTCACCCGCCACACCGGCCACCCCACCTGGGGGTTCAACGTCAACTGGTACCCGGGAACCGAGACCGTCGGCGCACCCCTGCCCGGACAGTTCCGCATCGGCGCGCACACCGACTTCGGGACCGTCACCGTCCTCGACCGCGAACCGGGCGCCGGCGGCCTCCAGATCCACACCGACGCCGAGGGCTGGCAGGACGCCCCCTGGGACCCGGGCGCCCTCACCGTCAACATCGGCGACCTCCTGGCCCGCTGGACCGGGGACCGCTGGCGGGCCGGCCGCCACCGCGTGCTGCCGCCGCCCGCCGACGCGCCGGCCGAGGAACTCCTCTCCCTCGTCTACTTCTACGAGTGCGACCCGCACACCCGAGTCGAGTCCCTGCCCGCCCCCCTCGGCCGCGTGGTCCACGAGCCCGTCGACTCGCACGCCTACCTGCGCGGGAAGCTGGACGCGATCACCGTCCGCTGATCCCGCGAGCGACGAGGGGCCCGCGGAGCCCGCCCCGGGACCCGATTACCCCTGGTCGGCCGCGTTCGGCAGGATGGGGGCATGACCGAGATCCGCACCCCCCGCCTCCTCCTGCGCCGCTGGAGCGACGACGACCTCGTCCCCCTCTCCGAGATCAACGCCGACCCGGAGGTGATGCACTGGATCGGCGACGGCTCCGTCCTCGACCTGGACGGGACCGCCGGGGCGATCGAGCGCTGGGAGGAGGAGTGGGACGACGAGGGCTTCGGAATCTTCGCCGTCGAACTCCTCGCCTCCGGCGAACTCATCGGGGCCGTGGGCCTGTCCGCCCCCGAGGGCCCGACCGAGCTGGAACACCAGGTCGGCATCAGCTGGCGCCTCGGGCGCCCCTTCTGGGGCCAGGGCTACGCCTCCGAAGCCGCCCAGGCCACCTTGGAGTTCGCCCTCCAGGACCGGGGCCTGGACCGGGTCGTGTGCGCCAACCGCGCCGGCCACGAGGCGTCCGCGAACGTGATCCGCAAGCTGGGCATGACCGAGGACGCCACCGTCCCCGACCCGGTGTCCGGCGGGCTCCTGACCCTCCACAGCATCGACCTCACCGAGTACGAGGGCTGACGCCCCGCGGACCCGCCGGGGCGCATCGACCGATCGGATGACCCCCGCGTCCACCGGAACGCCCCCGAGGCCTGGCCGCGGAGCGGACCGGTCGCCGCGGCGGGTGCGGCCACCATGGGGGAGGGGCGCGGGCCACCGGGGGCACGGGCCACCGGGCGCACCGCCCGCCCCGGAACCGGGAGGCACCGCATGAACCCGCACGACCGAGCGCTGTCGCAGGCCGCGGCCCGCGGCGACGAGTCCGCCGTGAGCGCGGCGCTCGCCGCCGGGGCACGGGTCGACGCGCGGGACGAGGACCTGCGCACCCCGCTCCTGCGGGCCGCCCTCGCCGACCACGTCGGCGTGGCCCGGCTGCTCCTCGCGGCGGGCGCCGACCCGAACGCCCCCGACGCCCGCGCCGACAGTCCCTGGCTGGTCACCGGTGTCACCGGCGGCGTCCGCATGATGCGGACGCTGGTTGCCGCGGGCGCCGACCTGACGCAACCGAACCGCTTCGGCGGCACCGCCCTCGTCCCCGCCGCCGAACGGGGCCACACCGCCTACGTCCGGGCCCTGCTCGCGGAGAGCGACATCGACGTGGACCACGTCAACCGGCTCGGCTGGACCGCCCTGCTGGAGGCGGTCATCCTCGGCGACGGCGGGCCGCGCCACGAGGAGGTCGTCCGGCTGCTCCTCGCCGCCGGCGCCGATCCCGAGCGGGGCGACCACGACGGCGTCACCCCCCACGCGCACGCCGTCCGGCGCGGTTTCACCGGCATCGCCCGCCTGCTGAGTCCCGAGGTCCGCGTCGCCGCCGGGAGGGCCTCGTGAACCGGGCGCGCCGCCTTCCCCGTACGGCGCTCACCGCGCTCGCCGCCGCCCTGCTGCTCGGGGCCTGCGCCGCCCCCGGACCCGGATCCCGGGCCGACGCGGACCGTCCCCGCCCGGCCGCGCCGCCCGCCGCGCCGCTGCCGAGCGCGAGCGCCACCCCGGCCGGCACGCTCCTCGTCGCCGACTTCGGCTCCGACACGGTCACCTTCGTCGACCCCGTGCGCGGCTCCCTGGCGGCCGTCCGCGTCGGCAGGGCCCCGTACGGCCTGGCCGTCGGCGCGGACGGGCGGGCCTGGGTGGCCACGGCCGAGGGCGTGGCGGTGGTCGACACGCGCACCCGGACCCGGTCGGCGCTCGTGCCGTACCGTACGGCGACCGGCCCGGTCACCGGCGGGGAGTACCGGGGCGGCGGCATGGGCATCGCCCTGTCGCCGGACGGCGCGCGGGCCTGGGTCGGGGTCAACGTCCCCGGCGGGAACGGCGTCCTGGAGGTGATCGACACGGCGACGAACCGGGTCACCGCCACCGTCCCGGTGGGCCGGCGGCCCTTCGACGTCGACGTGGCCGCGGACGGGTCCGAGGTGTACGTCACGGGCCACGACTCCTTCGACGTCACCGTCGTCTCCGCGCGCGATCTGACGCCGCGCCGGATCGAGGTCGCGCCGTACGGGACCGAGGGCGGCCTCGGCTCCTGGCTCAAACCGCACTACGCGGCGGTCCGGCCCGCCGACGGCCGGCTGCTGCTGCCCTTCGAGGGGGAGCGGCTCGCGGTCGTCGACCCGAGGACGGGTCGTGTCTCGGTCGAGGCGCTGACCGCCGACACCCACCAGCACGGGGCCGCGCTCGCCCCGGACGGGCGGCTGCTGGTCGTGGGCACGGGCGCCGTGGACCCCTCCGACGGCAAGGGGCCCTCGCTCACGGTCCGGGCCCCCGACGGCGGTGAGCGGGTGTACCCGCTGGAGGGTCCGCACGAGGACGTCACCGTCTCCCGTGACGGGGCCACGGCCTATGTGACCGGCGGATTCACCCGGGACGGCGGCTGGGACGGGATCACGGTCGTCGACCTCGCCTCCGGCGCCACCCGCCGGCTCGCGGCCGGCAGCCTGCCGCTGGGCGTCGCCGTCCTGTGAAGCCGGCCCCCAAGCGAAGCTTTGGAAAGCCATAAGATCGGGTTATGGGGTCATAACCGGGGGGCGGGTGCCGGGTTAGGGTGACCTTAGTTTAGGGTTGCCGTGATCAGTCAGATTGTCGGTCGAAGGGAACCCTGTCATGCCTCGCCCTCTGCGGGTAGCAATCGTCGGCGCCGGCCCCGCCGGTATCTACGCGGCCGACGCGCTGCTGAAGTCCGAGGCTGCCACCACCCCCGGCGTCTCCATCGACATCTTCGAGCGGATGCCCGCGCCCTTCGGCCTGATCCGCTACGGCGTCGCGCCCGACCACCCCCGCATCAAGGGCATCATCACCGCCCTGCACCAGGTGCTCGACAAGCCGCAGGTCCGCCTGTTCGGCAACGTCGACTACCCGAACGACATCTCGCTCGACGAGCTGCGCTCCTTCTACGACGCGGTGGTCTTCTCCACCGGCGCCACCGCCGACCGCGCCCTGAGCATCCCGGGCGTGGAGCTCGACGGCTCCTACGGCGCGGCCGACTTCGTCTCCTGGTACGACGGCCACCCGGACGTCCCCCGCACCTGGCCCCTCGACGCCGAGAAGGTCGCCGTCCTCGGCGTCGGCAACGTCGCCCTCGACGTGGCCCGCATCCTCGCGAAGACGGCCGACGAGCTGCTGCCCACCGAGATCCCGGCCAACGTGTACGACGGCCTGGCGGCCAACAAGGCCGTGGAGGTCCACGTCTTCGGTCGCCGCGGCCCGGCGCAGGCCAAGTTCAGCCCGATGGAGCTGCGCGAGCTCGACCACTCGCCCAACATCGAGGTCATCGTCAACCCCGAGGACATCGACTACGACGAGGGCTCGATCGCCACCCGCCGCTCCAACAAGCAGGCGGACATGGTCGCCAAGACCCTGGAGAACTGGGCGATCCGCGACATCGGCGAGCGCCCGCACAAGCTGTTCCTGCACTTCTTCGAGTCCCCGGCGGAGATCGTCGGCGAGGACGGCAAGGTCGTCGGGCTGCGCACCGAGCGCACCGAACTGGACGGCACGGGCAACGTCAAGGGCACCGGCGAGTTCACCACCTGGGACGTCCAGTCCGTCTACCGGGCCGTCGGCTACCTCTCCGACGAACTGCCCAAGCTGCCCTGGGACGTCGAGTCCGGCACCGTGCCCGACGAGGGCGGCCGGGTCATCGAGAACGGCGCGCACCTCGCGTCGACGTACGTGACCGGCTGGATCCGCCGCGGCCCGATCGGTCTGATCGGCCACACCAAGGGCGACGCGAACGAGACCGTCGCCAACCTGCTCGCCGACCACGCCGAGGGGCGGCTCCTCACCCCGGCCACCCCGGAGCCGGAGGCCGTCGAGACCTTCCTCGCGGACCGTCAGGTCCGGTACACGACGTGGGAGGGCTGGTACCGGCTGGACGCCGCCGAGAAGGCGCTGGGCGAGCCGCAGGGCCGCGAGCGCGTGAAGCTCGTGGAGCGCGAGGAGATGCTCGACGCCAGCGGCGCGTGACGCGCGGCCGGTGACGGAGCGATCAGCGTGGAGGGGCCCGCCGACGGCGGGCCCCTCCGGCTTTCGGCCGCGCCCCTCGGCCGGAATTCGCCCGTGCGCAAGCGCCGCGCGAATGCGGTGACGGAAAGGTCACGGAAACCGGAATGCGTCGGGCCCGCCTGTGGTTCGGAAAGACGCGATATCCGATTCCGTACGCACTGGAGAGCTCATGAAGATCGGCATCATCGGCGCCGGCAACATCGGCGGCAACCTCACCCGCCGGCTCACCGCCCTCGGACACCAGGTCTCCGTCGCCAACTCCCGCGGCCCCGAGACCCTGGCCGCCCTCGTCGCCGAGACGGGCGCCACCGCGGTCCCCGTCGCGGAGGCCGCCCGCGGAGCCGAGATCGTCGTCGTCACCATCCCGTTCAAGAACGTGCCGGACCTGCCCGAGGGGATCTTCGACGGGGCGGCCGAGGGCTTCGCCGTCATCGACACCGGCAACTACTACCCGCGGGTGCGCGACGGCCGCATCGCCGCCATCGAGGACGAGGGACTGACGGAGAGCCGGTGGACCGAGCGACAGATCGGCCACCCCGTGATCAAGGCCTTCAACGGGACCTACGCCGCCGACATCGTCGACCGGCCCCTTCCCGCGGGCGACCCGGACCGCATCGCCATCCCCGTCGCCGGTGACGACGAGAGCGCCAAGAAGACCGTCCGCGCCCTCATCGAGGAGATCGGCTTCGACACCGTGGACGCCGGCGGCATTGACGAGTCCTGGCGCCAGCAGCCCGCCACGCCGGTCTACGGCCTGCGCGCCGGCGTCGACGCGGTGACCGCCGCCCTCGCCGAGGCCTCCGCGGAGCGCACGGAGGAATTCCGGGGCTGAGACCCGCCGACGACTGCCGTGACGCTCCGCGTCCGGATCGTTTCTCTGTGCTACGGTGGCATCCAGTTGCGGGTGTGGTTCCCAAATATTTCAGGTGCGCCCACCGGATTCACCCGGCGGGCGCACTTTGTATTTCCGGATGATTTTCGGACGGGTCGAACATCACGGCGACGCCGGCGTCGCACGGTGCGGCACCGGGTACTGACCCCAAGGAGAATCCCATGGCTTCCGGCACCGTGAAGTGGTTCAACGCGGAAAAGGGCTTCGGTTTCATCGAGCAGGACGGCGGCGGCGCCGACGTCTTCGCGCACTACTCCAACATCGCCACCCAGGGCTACCGCGAGCTCCAGGAGGGGCAGAAGGTCAACTTCGACGTGACGCAGGGCCAGAAGGGCCCGCAGGCCGAGAACATCGTGCCCGCCTGAGCCCTCCGCCGAGGCGCCCACCGACCGGGGCCCGCACCGCGACGCGGTGCGGGCCCCGGCCTTGCCCCCGCCTCCCGCCCCGCGCGGGGCCCGCCCGATCGACCGGGAACCGCTACCCCACCGGTCACCCGCTTGGCAGACTGTCCCGCGTGACGACACTGAGCAAAGGCGCCAACCTGCCCGTGGTGGCAACCTCCGTCAGAGCGGTGCTCGGCTGGTCGGCCGGGCCCGGCGTACCGGACGTGGACGCCTCCGCGCTCCTGCTCGCCGCCGGCGGACGGGTGCGCTCCGACGACGACTTCGTCTTCTACAACCAGCCCCGGCACCCCTCCGGCACCGTCCGCCACCTCGGCAAGCGGCCCGGAGCCGACTCCCTCGACGTGGACCTCGCCGCGCTGGAACCGGCCGTGGAACGCGTCATCCTCTGCGCCTCCGCCGACGGGGGCACCTTCGGACAGGTCCCCGGGCTGCACGTGCGGCTGCTCGACGCGGCCTCCGGGGCGGAGCTGGCCCGCTTCGACATGGAGGCCGGGCCCGAACGGGCCTTCGTGAGCGGCGAGCTGTACCGGCGCGCCGGGGCCTGGAAGTTCCGTGCCGTCGGGCAGGGCTACGCGAGCGGGCTGGCCGGACTCGCCACGGACTACGGCATCACCGTGGACGACGCCCCGCCCGCCGCCGCACCCGCCGCCGCGGCCCCGCCCGTCCGGCCCGCCGCCCCCGTACGCCCGCTCCCGCCCGTCACCGTGCCCGCGCCGACGCCCACCCCGCCCCCCGTCTGGCCGACCCCGGCACAGCCCGCGCCCGTCGCGCCGGCGCCCGAACCCGCCGTACGCCTGGTCAAGGGGGAGGCGGACCTCCCCATGGACATGCGCATCCGGCTCTCCCTGCGCAAGCAACAGGTGGCGGTCAGCCTCGCCAAGAAGGGTGCGGGAGACGTCACCGCCCGGGTGATCCTCGTCCTCGACGCCTCGGGATCCATGAGCACCCTCTACGCGCGCGGCACGGTCGCCGGCGTCGTGGAGCGGATGGCCGCCGTCGCCGCCCAACTCGACGACGACGGCGAGATGCAGGCGTGGACCTTCGCCACCAACCCGGCCCGACTGCCCGACCTCACCATCGGCGACCTCCCGGAGTGGCTGCGCCTGCACGTGCGGGTCGGCCAGATGAGCGTGTTCGGACGCAAGAAGCCGCCGAGGGGCCTGGTACCCGGCCAGGTCGACATGCGGGCGGTCGGCTTCCAGAACGAGGAACAGAAGGTCATCGCCGAGGTCCGGGACTACGTCCGGTCCCACCCCGTCCCCGCCCCCACCCTGGTCCTGTTCTTCTCCGACGGCGGCGTCTACCGCAACGACGAGATCGAACGGGAACTGCGGGCGGCCGTCGAGGAACCGGTGTTCTGGCAGTTCGTCGGCCTCGGCCGGGCTGGATTCGGGGTCCTGGAACGCTTCGACACCATGCCGGGGCGGCGCGTGGACAACGTCGGCTTCTTCGCCGTCGACGACATCGACCGGGTCTCGGACCCCGAACTGTACGACCGCCTGCTGTCGGAGTTCCCCTCCTGGATCCGCGCCGCCCGCCAGGCGGGCATCCTGCGCTGACCCGGGAGATCGCCCCCGCGCGGCGGGGCGGGAGGGGGCGGGGATAGGGTCACGGACGTACGGACCCGAGGGAAGGACCCCCATGACCAGCGGCCCCGCCCACGTCCGGATCCTGCGCGCCGCCGAGCGCGCGGCCACGCCCTGGAAGAACGGCGGCGGAGTCACCCGTGAGATCGCCGGGTACCCCGAGGGCGCGGGAACCGCCGATTTCGCCTGGCGGGTCAGCCTCGCCGAGGTCGCGGCCGACGGCCCCTTCTCGGAGTTCCCCGGCGTCGACCGCACCCTCACCCTCGCCGAGGGCGCCGGCATGGACCTGACCATCGCGGGGGAGCGGCGGCTCCTCGACGAGCGGTACGCGCCCCGCGACCTCCCCGGCGACGTCCCCACCGCGTGCCGGCTGCTGGACGGTCCCGTCGTCAACTTCAACGTCATGTACCGGCGCGGCGAGGCGAGGGCGCGCACCGCCGTCGTCCGGGGCGAGTCCACCTTCGCCGCGGCGCCGGACGAGACCCTGCTCCTCGTGGCCCTGGACGGCCCGGCCGTCGTGTCCCCCCACGGGGTGTCCCCCCACGGGGTGTTCTCCGGCGGGGTGTCTTCCCGTCGGGCGGGCGTGGACGGAGCTTTCGCACTCGGCCCGTACGACGCGGCCCTGTTCGTCGGCCCCGCCGGCGGGACGGTCCGCACCGACGGCCCCGTCGCCGTCGTCGCCCTCACCCGGCGGGGGTGACGCGTGCGGCTCCCGCTTGCCGGTGTCCCCGGCCCTGGGCACAATCAGCCGGTGATCGCGACCGAAACCCAGACGGACCCCTTCGACGAGCACCGCGGGCTCCTGTTCTCCACCGCCTACCGGATGATGGGCACGGTCACGGACGCCGAGGACATCGTCCAGGACGCGTGGCTCGCCTGGCACAAGGCCGACCGTTCCGGGGTGCGCCACCCCAAGGCGTACCTCGTGCGGACCGTCACGAACCTCTCGTTGAACCGGCTCACCTCGGCCCGGGCCACCCGCGAGGAGTACGTCGGCCCCTGGCTGCCCGAACCGCTGCTCACCGAACCCGACGCGGGCCGGCGCGGGGAGGTGGCCGAGAGCGTCTCGACGGCGCTGCTCGTGGTCCTGGAGACCCTCACCCCCGTCGAACGGGCCGTCTTCGTGCTGCGCGAGGCCTTCGGCTACTCGCACGCCGAGATCGCCGACGTCCTGGACCGCCCGGAGCCGACGGTCCGACAGATCGCCCACCGCGCCCGCAAACACGTCCAGGCCCGCCGCCCCCGCTGCGACAGCGACGCCGCGCAGCGGGAGCGGGTCACCGCCCGCTTCATGAGCGCCTGCGCGGGCGGCGACCTGAACGCCGTGATGGAGCTGCTCGCCCCGGACGTGACCGCCTGGTCCGACGGGGGCGGCAAGGTGTCCGCCGCCCGCCGTCCGCTGCACGGCGTCGACCATGTCGCCCGCTTCCTGCTGGGCGTCCTGGCGAAGCCGGCGATGGCCGGGGTCACCATCGAAGAGGCCGTCATCAACGGCGAGTCGGGCATCCTCGCCCGGATCGACGGCGCGCCGCTCGGCGCGCTCACCTACGACCTGGAAGGCGGCCTGATGCGCACCCTCCGCTTCCAGGTCAACCCGGACAAGCTGGCGGGGCTGCGCACCTGAGTCACCGCGCCGGGCCCACGACCTCGCGCAGGTCCGCGTGGGCCGGGCCGGGGCGCCCGCCGACCAGGTGGAACAGGGCGCGGTCGGTGAGCGCCGTCGCCGTGGCGGTCTCCCGGTCCGCCGCTCCCGGCAGGTCCCGCGCGAGCCGGACCCCTTCGTCGAAGAGGGGGGCCAGCTCGATCACGGGGCGGTCCCCGTGCACGTGACGGAGCGTCACCGCGGCGGTCGACCGGCGGTGGGCGGCGAGCCGTTCGGCCGGGGATCCGGCTGCGGCCACCGCCGCTTCGAGGGCCGGGACGGCGTCGAAGTACGCCCGCCGGACGTGGTGCGACCAGGAGCTCGGGGCCTCGCCGAACGCGGGGCCCGCCGCGTCCGGGGTCGGCCGCGCCTCCCGATCCGCGGCCGACATGGCGAACAGGGCGGCCCAGAGGGCCGGGTCGCCACCCGTGGGCAGCTGCTCCCGCGTGCTCTCGGCGATCGCGCCGAGCAGGGTGAGCGCCTCCGCCTGCGCGGCGCGGGCCTGGGCGGGGCGGGCGCGGTGTTCCGACATCCTCGACAGGTATGCCAGTCGGTGGACCAGGTCGATCGTCGCCGATGTCGCCGCGCTCGTGGCCGCCGTCCCCGTCCCCGTCGTCGTCGCGGCTTCGGCCGTGTCCCGCGCGCGGCGGCCGGCGTCGACGAACGCCGCGAAGGTCTCCAGTGCCTCGGCGTGCCGGCCGGCGGCCTCCAGGGCGGCGGTCGCCGCGAGCGCCGGCCACCGGGCGGACGGGGCGCCGTCGACCTCCCGCCCCCACAGGCGCGCGGCGTCGGCGTGCCGGCCCTCCTCGGCCAGGACGACGGCCAGCCGTCCGTGCGGTTCCCGTCCCCGGGTGAAGCCCTCCCACCCCGATTCCACCGACTCCGCGCGCACGGCGCGGGCCTCCTCGTGCCGGTCCGCCGCGAACAGCTCGCGCTGGAGCCGGTCGAGGGCCTCGAACAGCAGCACCTCACGCTGCCCGTACGCCGTGTCGAGGTCCCGCGCCGCGTCCGCCGCGCGGCCGTACAGGGCCAGTTGTACGTCGGGGCGGTGCCAGAACTCGGGCGCGCCGCCGCGCCGCATCAAGGCCCGTACGAGTTTGGGCCGGTAGGTCAGGGGGCTCACGTCGGCGAGCACCCGGTAGGCCTCGATCTCGTTCAGCGGGCTGAGCGTCCCCGAGCCCAGCAGAGTCGTCCGTGCCCGCAGCACCGCGTCATGATCTACGTTTCCGGATGAATTCATGACGGTGATTCTGGGATCCGGACGTGCCCCCTCTCAAGGCTTCACGCGTGTGCCGTCCGTCCTACGAAAACGGCCTCTGACCTGTCATGATGGATACGTATTCACCCCTCTTCCGCCCCGCCGGACGGCTCCGGGCCGCGCAGGGCCGCGAGCGCGCGGTCCAGGCGGGTGCGCCGCGCGGCGGGGGTGAGGGCCTGGAGCAGCGGCAGGATCAACCGGTAGCGCCCGGTCCGGTCGAGGGCCTCGAAGGACTTCCGGGCGACCGGGTCGGCGTCGAGCGCGGCCTCCAGGTCCGCCGGTGTCGTCGCCGTCCGCTGCGAGGCGTACGCCGCCTCCCAACGCCCGTCCGCCCGGGCCCTGTCGACCTCGGCGAGCCCCGGCGCGCGCATGCGCCCGGCCGCCGTCAGCGCCTCCACCTTCTCGACGTTGACCCGCGACCACAGGCTCCGGGGGCGGCGCGGCACGTACTTCTGGAGGTAGTGCCGCTCGTCGTGGGAGCGGCGCTGCCCGGAGATCCAGCCGAAGCAGAGCCCCACGTCCACCAGTTCCTCGCCGCTCACGCTCGGGATGCCCGAACCCTTCTTCGCCAACAGGATCCACACGCCCTCGGCGCGCGCGTGGTGCTCCTCCAGCCAGGCCTCGAAGGCCCCGGAGTCCGCGAAGGCGACGATCTCCACACCGTTCGACTCGTCCATGGCGCCCAGGTTATGGCCGCGCGGAGCCCGGTGGGGCGGGGGAGGGGTCAGGCACGGGGGAGGGGGCGGGCCGCGGTGGGCGGGGTGAGCTTCTGGTGGGCTCCGGAGGCGAGCATGCGGACCTCGCCGCGGTCGCTGATCTCGGCGCGGACGATGCCGCTCCGGTCGGCGTAGACGGGGTGGCCGCCGGGGCCGACGCCCTCGGTCCGTTCCACCACCACCGTGTCCCCGGCCGCGCCGGATCCGTCGGGGAAGGTCAGCTCGTACCGTCGGACGTCCATCGGCTCGCTCCTGTCGCTGCCCGCATCTCCATCGTGAGCGGTGCCGGCCCGGCCCGCCTTTTGACTTTACCGGCGCTTTACGGTTGCTTGGGGTCGTAGCCGTTCCGATCAGCACCGTGAGGTTCCCCCGCCATGTCCCGCTTCGCCCGTACCTCCGTCCTCACCGCCGCGCTGCTGCTCGCGGTGAGCGCCTGCTCCGCCTCCGACGCCGTCGACCAGGTCGACAAGGTGGTCGACGAGACGTACGAGGTGACCTACGAGGTCACCGGCAAGGGCGTCGACTCCATCGAGTTCGCCGCGGGCGGCGGCACCGCGACGGAGCCGAAGACGGAGACCGTGCAGAACCCCACCCTGCCGTGGACCAAGACCGTCACCCTGCGCGGCATCATGCCGTCCTCCGTGGTGCCCACCGCGGCGGACGTGACCGGCGCCCAGGTCACCTGCAAGATCACCTACAAGGGCAAGGTCGTCGCCGAGCAGTCCGCCGAGGGCCTCGTGACCGCCGGCGGCTGCGTCGCCGTCTCCCCCGTCGCCGGCTCGTAGCCCGCGCCTCACGCCGCGTCCGGACCGCTGCCCGGGGGGTGCTCGGGCGGGCGCTCCGGGTCGCGGCGCACGACGGCCGCCATGGCGGCGGCCCCCAGCACCGCCAGGGCCGCGGCCCCGCGCAGCAGGGTCTCGATGGCGGCGCCGTCGGACGCGGCGCGGGTCGCGGAACCGCTGATGACCTCCAGCAGGGTGGAGGCGACGGCCACCGCGACGGCGCCCAGCAGCACGAGCGAGGTCAGGACCAGTCCGGACGCGGCGGCCAGCCGGCCGGGGGCGACGTAGGACTGGGTGGCGACGTTGGTCAGCGCCCAGGCGAGGCCGACGCCCAGGCCCACGACCGCGAAGACGACCGTGTACACCGCGAGGTCGGTCACCCAGGTCAGCGCGAACAGGCTGATGCCGCTCAGCAGCATGCCGCCCGCCATCAGGGTCTCGGGGCGGACGCGCTCCGCCAGGTGCCCGGACCAGTAGCTCGCGGCTCCGGCGCCGACCGACAGGGCCAGGAAGACCAGCCCGGAGTCGAGGGGCGAGAGCCCGCGCGCCTGCTGGAGGTAGAGCGCGGAGAACACCGCGACCAGGCAGTAGACGACGTTGGACAGCGATCCGGCGAGGGTGACGGTGACGAAGGGGCCGTTGCGCAGCAGCGCGAGGTCCAGGAGCGGCTGCGCCGAGCGCCGCTCCACGCGGACGAACACCGCCAGGAGCGCCGCGCCGAGGGCCACGCAGCCGAGGGTGGCCGGTGAGGTCCAGCCCCAGCGCTCCCCCTGGTCCACGCCGATCATGATGCCGGTGAGGCCCCCGGCCAGGGTCACCACACCGGGGAGGTCGGGCGCCCGACCGGCGCTCTCGTCGCGGGTCTCGGCGACGTGGCGCAGCAGGAGCAGGGTCGCGACCAGGCAGAACGGCACGTTCAGCAGGAACACCGCGCGCCAGCTCACGTGCTCGGCGAGGGCTCCGCCGACGAAGGGGCCGAGGGCCGTGCCG
Organism: Streptomyces sp. NPDC103540; assembly: GCF_055584445.1. Lineage (NCBI taxonomy): Bacteria > Bacillati > Actinomycetota > Actinomycetes > Kitasatosporales > Streptomycetaceae > Streptomyces > Streptomyces sp. NPDC103540. The sequence goes on along the minus strand of NZ_JBVJMA010000014.1, from coordinate 34,809 downwards.
ATCGCGCTGAAGGCGAGCACGGTGGCGACGGCGCGCCCTTGGCGCTCGTCGCGGAAGTACGCGGTGACCACGGCGACCGAGACGGGCATGATCAGGGCGGCCGTGCAGCCCTGGACGGCGCGCCCGGCGGTCAGCCACGCCGTGTTCTGCGCGGCGGCGCAGACGACCGAGACGACCGCGAAGCCGACGAGGCCGGTGACGAGGACGCGTCTTCGCCCCCACAGGTCGGCGGCGCGACCCCCGGTGATCATCAGCGCCCCCAGCGTGAGCATGTAGCCGCTGACCAGCCACTGGAGGTCGGTGGAAGGGGTGTCGAAGTCCCGCCCGATGACGGGCAGCATGAGGTTCAGCGCGAACCAGTCCATCTGCACGAGCAGCATGGAGATGGCGGCCGCGGCGATGACCGCCCGGTCGCGGCGGCCGAACCGGGGCCCCGCCCCCGCCGTTCCCGCGCGTGTGGTCATGGCGCCTCCTCCGGGGACTTCCAGTATCCGGTGGCCCCTCCGGGGACGCTCGCCCGCGGCCCGGGCGCCACTTCGACGACGGGGCCTACGCCTGCGCAGCCGGTCGGTAGCCGAGTGAGACCGCCAGGTCGCGGGCCAGGCCGGTGAACGCGCGCGCGGCGGCGCTCTCGTAGGCGCGGTCCCGGCGCAGCAGGACGACCGTGCGCGGGGGCAGCGGCGGGGCCAGCGGGATCCGCGTCAGCTCCGGGCGGCCGTCGGTGACGGCCTCGGGCAGGACGGTCGCCAACCCGGTCCGCCGGACCACCTCGATCAGGGCCTGGACCGAGCCCACCTCCACGGCGATCCGCGGCCGTACCCCGTGCGCCGCGAGGTGGGCGTCGACGTACGTCCGGGTGGCGAAGTCCGGTGTGAGCAGGGCGAGTCGACACTCCGTCAACTCGCCGACGGGCAGGGCGGCGTCGGGCAGGGCGGCGTCGGGCAGGGCGGTGTCGGGCAGGGCGGTGTCGGGCAGGGCGGCGTCCGGCAGGGCGCCGACGGGCAGGGCGCCGGTGGCCCGCGCGGCGAGGGGGGAGGCGGTGGCGGCCACCAGAACCGGCCTCTCGGTGAACAGGGCCGTCCCGGTGAGCCCCGCGGGGAGCGGGCCGTCGAAGGCGATGCCCAGGTCGACCTCGTCGGATGCCAGCGCGGCTTCGATCCGGTCCTGGGTCGCCTCCCGGACCTCCACCGTGATGCCGGGGTGGGCCTCGTGCAGCGCGGCGAGCAGGGGCCCGAGCAGGTAGGCGGTGAAGGTGGGGGTGAGGGCCAGGCGCAGGTGCCCGCGCGAGAGGTCGGCGACGTCGTGGACGGCCCGCTCGGCCGCCGCGAGGTCGCGCAACGCCCGGCGCGCGTGCCGCGCGTACGCCTCTCCCGCGTCGGTGAGCCTCACGGTTCGTCCGCCGCGGTCCAGGAGCGGTACGCCGACCGCCCGCTCCAGCTGCTTGACCTGCTGCGAGAGCGTGGGTTGGGAGATCCGCAGCTCCTCCGCCGCGCGCGTGAAGCTGTGGTGCTCGGCGACGGCGAGCAGGTAGCGCAGATGACGCAGTTCCGGGGCCATGGACCCGAGTATAGATGCCGTCGATAGATCGCATCGAGAACACGTCTTGGACTCTATAGGTGCTGCTCGTGCAGGGTGGAACACGTCAGCCCCACGGGGTGGATCCCACACGACGGGAGTGACCGTGCACGACCTCGACGAAGGACTCGCGCGCTTTCGGCGCGACGTCTTCCCCACCAAGGCGCGGCTGTTCGCCGAGCTCGCCTCGACCCACCGGCCGAAGACCCTGTTCATCGGCTGTTCCGACGCCCGCGTGGTGCCGGAACTGATCACCCAGAGCGAGCCCGGCGACCTCTTCGTCGTCCGCACCGCCGGCAACCTCGTACCCGCCTACGCCCCCGGACCCGAGGGCGTCGCGGCCGGCATCGAGTACGCCGTCGCCGTCCTCGGCGTCACGGACGCCGTGGTCTGCGGGCACTCCGCCTGCGGCGCCATGACCGCCCTCGCCGAGGCGCACGACCTCGACGGCGTACCGGCCGTCGCCGACTGGCTCCGCCACGCGGGCGCCTCCCCGGCCCGTGCGGCCGCCGCCGGCGCGGCGAGCGGCGGCGCGGACGTGGCGGCCCTCGTACGGGAGAACGTGCGCGCCCAACTCGTGAACCTCGCCACCCACCCCTCGGTGGCCCGCGCCCTCGCGGCGGGCCGCCTCACCACGCACGGCTGGGTCTACGACATCCCCACCGGTGCCGTGGAACGACTCGCCCCCGCCGGCGCCCTCGCCGCGACCGCCTGAACCACCCCACACGCAAAGGAAGTCCGTCCCGTGACCCACGCACAGTTCGAGACCACCGTCCGCGAACGCCTCGCCGTCGCCGCCGTCGAGTCGAAGATCCGCAAGGACCTCACCTGGCAGGAGATCGCCGACCACACCGACCTCTCCGTCGCCTTCGTCACCGCCGCGATCCTCGGCCGGCACCCGCTGCCCGCATCCGCCGCGCACGCCGTCGCCGACCTCCTCGAACTGGAGGAGGACGCCGCCATGTGGCTCCAGACGATCCCGCTGCGCGGCCCCCTGTCCGGCGGGACCCCCACCGACCCGACGATCTACCGCTTCCACGAGATGCTCCAGGTCTACGGGACCACCCTCAAGGCCCTGATCCACGAGCAGTTCGGCGACGGCATCATCAGCGCCATCAACTTCCGCCTCGACGTCGCGAAGGTCGCCGACCCCGACGGCGGCGAGCGGGCCGTGATCACGCTGGACGGCAAGTACCTGCCGACCAAGCCCTTCTGACGCCATCCGACCCCGCCCCCCCGCGTGCCCGAGGGGGGCGGGTCAGGCCCGCGGGGCCAGGCAGGTCAGGGCCGCCTCCGCCAGCGCGTCGACCGCGGCGGGCAGCGCCGTGCGGACGTCGGGGGCGAAGTCGGGCGCGTGGTTCGCGGGGAGCGCGGCCAGCTTCGCCGCAGCGCCCTCCCCGGGCGCCGCCGCCCAGGCCGCCGGTCCGATCACCCCGAGCATCCAGTACCCCAGGCGCACCCCCCGCGCCCCGTGCGTGGCGACGCCCGCGTCACCGAACAGCCCGAAGTCCTCCGTGGCCAGCGACGGCGGCCACATCGTCACCCGCTCCGGGCCGAACCGCGCCACGTGGGCCGCCCGCACCGCCGCCGTCGTCCCCGGATCGGGGTGGGTGACGGGGGAGGCGCTCTCGCGCACCACCTCCGGTTCCCGGGGGCAGCCCGAGGCGGCGCACTCGGCGCGTACGATCCGCTCCACCGCGTCCGCCGCGCGGGTCAGCGCGGCCTCCCCGGCGGCCCGTACCGTGATGCCCAACTCGGCCCGGTCCGGGACCACGTTCGCCCGCTCGCCCGCCCGGAACGCCCCCACGGTCACCGCCACCTGCTCCGACGGGGCCGCCTCCCGGGCCACCACCGTCTGGAGCCGGGTCACCACGTGGGCCGCCGTCACCACCGGGTCCACCGTGAGGTGCGGGGCGCCCGCGTGCCCGCCGCGCCCGTGCACCACGATCCGGAAGGTGACGCTCCCGGCGGTCATCGGCCCGTACGCGTGGGCGACCATCCCCGCCGGCAGCGGCGCCGCGTGCTGCGCGAGCACCGTGTCCGGGCGGCCGACCCGCTCGTACAGCCCGTCGGCGAGCATCGCCCGCGCCCCCTCCAGGGTCTCCTCCGCGGGCTGCCCCACCACGACGAGCGTGCCCCGCCACTTCGGCGCGTCCGGGCCGGCCAGCAGGGCGGCGGTCCCGGCGGCCGCCGCGAGGTGCAGGTCGTGCCCGCAGGCGTGCGCCGCTTCGCCCGCGCTCGCGTACGGCAGTCCGGTGGTCTCCCGCACGGGCAGCGCGTCCAGCTCCGCGCGCAGCATCACCGTCGGTCCCGCACCGCGGCGCAGGACCGCGGCCACGCCGTGCCCGCCGATGCCGCGAGTTGTCGCGTACCCGGCCTCCTCCAGCCGGTCGGCGAACCGTCCGGCCGTGCGGGCCTCCCCGCCCGAGAGTTCGGGATGGCGGTGCAGGTCCAGGTAGAAGGCCGTCAGGGACCTGAGCGACGCACCGGTCACCGGGGTCGGGCCGGCGGGTCGCGAGGTGGGGACGGTGGTCATGGTGACCATGCTCGGACACCGGCCCGGGAGCCCGGTGTCAGGCCGCTGACACTTCCTGTCAGCGGGCGCCGGCCGATGTCAGCGGGATGCCGGCGGGTAAGGGGGTGCGGTGACGGCGGGAACGGTTCTCCTGAAGGGGCACCGCACGTGACGGTCGTCCCTCGGGCGTCCGGCGGTCGAACGCCGCGCGGTCGCCCACCCGGCGACCGCCCCACCAAAGGAGTCCCCCATGGAGAAGTCCCCGCTCGCCTCGCTCGCGGACGAGATCCTGGAGCTGGAGTCGGAGACCTTCGAGATCTCGGACTACTCGGACGCCAGCGAGGTCGTGCTCGCCGGTTCCACGAGCTGCAGCTCCACCTCGACGTGTTCCTCGACCACCAGCACCACCTCCTGCAGCGCCTGACCCGAGCGCCGCGCCGCGATGCCCCGGCCCCCTCGCCACGCACGAGGGGGCCGGGGCATCCGGTCCGTCCGCGCCCCCGGGGATCCGATCCCGATCCCGACGGACGCCGGCGGATCACGACGGCTCAGGGGAAGGGGTGCGGCACCAGTCGCACCTCCGCGTCCGTGAGCGGCGCGGAGCGAAGTCCCGCCCGGTACGCGGCGGTCCGCAACCGCGGCAGGTACGGGGCCCGCTGCCGCGACCAGCCGAAGTCGATCGGCAACAGCCCCGGAACCACCGCGCAGACCGTCCGCAGCCCCATGCGCTCCTGCTCGGGGGTCGTCTGGTCCACGACGATCACGTCGTGCCCGGCCCCCGTCAACTCCGCCACGCAGAACAGCAGGTCGTCGCGGAGGTCTCCGGTCCGCGGCCGTCGCTCCGTCTCCCAGGACCGGTAGAGGTCCCCCATCGGGCGCACGGCCACCGGGTCCCGGTACGAGGCCGCGTGCGGGGCCATCGCCGGCATCCCGTACAGCTGGGCGTGGTCCTTCAGGTGCAGCACCCGCGAGAAGTCGCGGGACATGGCGTCCAGCTCGTCGCGCCGCTCGGCGACCTGACGCGGCAGGTGCGGGATGTAGGTGAGCACCTCGGACAGGGCGGCCTCCACCGCCGCCGCCGGATCGAGCGCCGCGCCCGCGCCGAAGGAGTACAGCCCCGGCCCGCCGTCGCGCCGGACGGCCAACCCGGTGACCACCGGCACCGCCAGGTCGATCCGGTTGTCGAAGGCGTGCACGTCGTAGCCCTGGAGGCCGGCCCGGTCGACCATCATCCGCACCGCCGGACCCGGCACGGAGTCCAGGTCGATCTCCGTCAGCCGCTGGTTCCCGTACCAGGCGAGCAGGAACGCGTCCCGCTCGATCAGTTCGAGCAGGGCGCCGAGCAGCGCCTCCTCCGCGCAGCTGCCGATCGCGCACCCGTTGGAGCACTCGAAGACGAAGTTGTCCGACTCCAACCCCGCGCTGTAGTAGGCGAGCCGGGCCGGCACCAGCACGGGACGGTCGTCGCGCAGCGAATGCCCGTACACCCACGGGATCGGCCGCTCGGGGTCGAAGGGCGACACCATCGGGTCGTCGCGGTAGGTCTCGGGCCGGTAGAACCCGCACTCCGCCGGGTCGAGCGCCCGCTCGCCCAACTCGGCGTAGGAGGCGGTCAGTACGGAGGTCCCCGTGCGGCGGTGGGTGCCGGCGTAGCGCTCCAGCCCCTCCAGGAAGGCCAGGTCGCGGCTGGACGAGAAGCTGTTGGCCTGCCCGCTCCAGGTCACGTCGGTGAGTCCCGCGTAGCCGCGCATGAACACGCTGCCCGCGACCGGGGCGGTGGTCGGCGAGGTCACGTTGATCCAGGTGCCCCCGCCGAGGACCCCGGTCACGGGATTGGCCAGCGCCGCCGTCGGCACCGGGTACGAGGAGGCCGCGCGCAGCCGCTGCGCCGCCGGATCCGGCTTGGGCCGCGCGGCGGGCGTGAGGGGTCGCGGGGCGTCGGTGCCGCCGGGCCCGCAGTCGGGGCACAGGGGATCGGCCGCCAGCGGGTACGTCCGCGTCCGCAGGGTCGCCAGGTCCAGCCGGGTCACCTGGGGCAACGTCCGGTCGGCCGCTCCCGGACCCGGGGCGGCGGCGCCCGGGCCGTCCGCCGCGAACAGTACGGCGTGCAGCGCGACCACCGCGTCCCGGGCGTACGGGGACAGCCGCGGCCACTCCGGCCCGACGGGCGTCGGCACCCGGCTGCCGGTCTCCAGCGCGTCGCGTTCGCTGCGGCTGCGCAGCCGCTGCCAGCGCATGGCCAGGCACCGCCCGCAGGCCGGGGCCGTGCCGTCGCCGCCCCACGGGCCGAGCAGGACGGCCTGGGCGCTGAGGTGGACGGTCGCCGCCGGGCGGACGGCGGCGAAGGGGTCGGCGGTGCGCGGCCCGAGGGCGTCGTGCACGCCGAGGGTCACCACGTGCGCGCCCTGCGGCGCCCCCGTCCGCGCCTGCGCGAGGGACCGCTCCAGGGACCGTCGCGCGCTCTCCATCGCGGTGCCGTCGGGGGCCCGGCCCCGCACCGCCTGCGTCGTCGTCATGACTGGTTGCTCCAGCGGAAGGTCTTCAGCCCGATCGCGCCGAACAGCAGGGCGAACCCGGCCAGGGCGGCGCAGCCGATCCCGATGCCGGCGAGCGAACCCGTGCCGGTCAGCGCCCCGCTCGCCGCGTCGTTGAGGTAGCGCAGCGGCAGCGCCCGGGAGAACGTCCGCAGCCAGGACGGCATCAGGTCGAGCGGGAGGAAGGAGCCGGACAGGAAGGCCATCGGCACCATGAGGCAGTTCGCTATCGCGGCGACGGCCTCGGGGGTGTTCGCGTACGTTCCGACGATCACCCCGATCGCCATGAAGGCGGTGACGCCGAACACCAGCGCGGGCAGCACCAGCGGCCAGCGCCCGTCGAGCTCCAGCCCGAAGCCGGGCAGCATCGCGACCGCGACGAACACGGCCGCCTGCGCCACGCCGACCACCAGCGACAGGACGTAGCGCGAGGCCAGCACGGTCGTGAGCGGGGTCGGGGAGAGCCGGATCAGGCGCAGCAGGTCGTCGCGGCGCCACTGCATCAGGGTGAAGGCGATCCCGAACACGGCGGCGTTGGCGACGCCCCAGGACATCACGCCGGGCGCGATGTACGAGATGTACGGGCGACCGCTCGCCTCCACGTCCTGGCCGCTGAAGATCAGCCCGAAGACCACCAGGAAGAGGAGGGGGAAGGCGAAGGTGAAGAAGAGGGTGGCCTTGTCCCGGACCTGGGCCCGGTAGCCGGCCTTGGTCAGTGCCGTGTACGCGCTCATGCCCGGAACTCCGTGGTCGGTGCGGTGGTGTCGGTGTCGGAGCCGCCGTGGGCTCCGGTGGGGGCGGGGTGTCCGGTCAGCTCCAGGTAGACGTCCTCCAGGGTCGCCGTGCGGGTCATCACCCCGTCGAGGCCCACGAGGGCGTCGACGGCCTGGAGCACGCGGCCGGGGGAGGAGGTCTCCAGCACCAGCGAGCCGCCCTGTTCGCTCACACGGTCGACGAACTCCAGCGCGGCCGCCCGGTCCGGGGCGATCCGCCCGGCCGGGATGAGCAGCCGGGCGGGCGCGCCGGCGGCGGCGACGAGCCGGTGCGGGGAGTCGAGGGCGGCGATCCGGCCGCCGACGAGGATGGCCACCCGGTCGCACAGGGCCTCGGCCTCGTCCAGGTGGTGGGTGGTGTAGACGATGGTGCGGCCCTCGCCCTTGAGGGCGCGCAGCACCTCCCACAGATCGCGGCGGGCCTGTGGGTCGAGGGCGGCGGTCGGCTCGTCGAGGAAGATCAGCTCGGGGTCGTGGACCAGTGCCGAGGCGATGGCCAGCCGCTGGCGCTGACCGCCGGAGAGGTTCTCGACGAGGACGTGGCCCCGGTCGGTGAGCCCGACCGTCTCCAACGTCCGGTCCGCCGCGGCCGCGTCCTTGCGGTACAGCCCGGCGACGGTGGCGAGGTGCTCGCGGGCGGTCTGGCGGACGAAGAACGCCGAGGCCTGGGTCTGGACGCCGATGCGCGGCAGCAGGGCCGTATCGCGGGGCCAGGGGCTGTGCCCGAGGACGCGCACGGTGCCGGAATCGGCCTGGCGCAGGCCCTCGACGATTTCCACGAGGGTGGTCTTGCCCGCGCCGTTGGGTCCGAGGAGGCCGAAGAACTCGCCCCGGCGGACGTCGAGGGAGATCCCGTCCACGGCCTGCCGGTCGCCGTAGCGCTTGCGGACCTCCCGTACGGACACGGCGAGTTCCGGGGAGTCGGGCGGAGGGGTGTGGTCAGTGGTCATGGGCGGTGCGGTTCCCTCGGTTCGGAGACGGTGCGGGGGGAGTGGAAGGTTCGGGGGGAGTGCAAGGTTTTTGGGCGGACGGGGGCGCGGACGCGGCCCCGGGCGGCGACGGGGGGAGCGGCGGGCTCACGGCGTCACCGCCACGACGACGCCGGTCACCAGAGCGCCGGCCAGGAGCAGGACCAGCAGGGTCGAGCCGATCCCGTAGAGCGCGTACACCTTTCGGGCCCGCGGCGGGTAGGCGTCCGCCGCGGGCCGGTCGCGCAGCCGCAGCCGCAGGTACGCCGAGCTGGCGGGGGCGAGCCGGGTCACGCGCAGCGCGTGCCCCAGCAGGGTGTAGCCGTCCATCGGCGGCAGCGGGACCAGGTTCACCAGCGCCTGCGCGCTGCCCAGCAGCAACAGCGCGCCCAGCACCCGGCCCGTGGCGTCGCCCGTCGGCAGCGCGGCCCACCAGAGAAGGAAGGGCAGCAGGAACAGCAGGTTGGCGAAGGCGCCCGCGCCGGCCACGAAGAGCTGTTCGCGCCGCCGCGGCAGGTAGCGGTAGTTCTCCACGGTGCAGTACATGATCGCGACGGGCAGTCGCCACCGCAGCCCGATCTCCCCGACGGTGCCCCCGACATGGCGGGCGGCGATCCCGTGCCCGAACTCGTGCAGCGCGGTGCTCAGCCACAGCAGCGTCGCCACGGCCAGCAGCGGCACCGGACGCATCGCCAACCAGATTACGTCCGCGAGGAGTTCACCGAACGAGAGCGCCAACACCACCTCCATGCCCAGGCATACGAGGACCAGCGCGCCCAGCACCACCGGCCGCAGGGCGGGCCGCAGCAGCCGGTGCAGCCGCCCCGTGGTGGCGTCGGCGTCGGCGACCAGCCGCAGCGTGCCGCGCAACAGGCCCCCGGTGCGCTGCGGCCCGGGGCCGGGGGCCGGCTCCGGGGCGGGCCCGCCCGCCAGGAGCCGCCGGGTCCCGAGCAGCCCGAGGAGCCGGCTCCAGTTCGCCTCGCCCAACCGGCGCCCGAAGGCCCGCCCGTACTCCTCGCCGATCTCGGCGAGGCTGCGCGAGCCGTCCAGGCGCGACAGCAGGAAGAACTCCTTCTGCCCGACCTCGAACGCGGCACCGGACACCGGGTCCTTGACGAGGTGGACGACGGCGGAGCCGTTCAGCAGGGGCGGCGACAGCAGGATCCCGGACCGCAGCGCGGGCCGGTGTTCGAGCATCCCGGTGCTCACGACCGGATCACCCGGGCCGCCGCCCCTTCGGGGTCCTGCGCCCCGTCCGCCCCGTCCGGTCCGTCCGCCCCGTCCGCCCCGTCCGGTCCCGCCGGGACGCCGAGGTGCTCGCGCAGCACCCGACCCAGCAGGTGGGCGAGGTAGGCCTCGTCCCGGATGGTCACGTGCAGCCGGTTGTTGGTCATGTGCATGTACGGGGACAGCAGTAGGGGCAGCGCCACCGCCGGATCGTCCACCCGCTCGTCCCGGCTCCCGTCCCAGGACCGGAACACCAACCGCTCCTCGCGGGCCAGCGCCACCGCGCGTTCCCGCAGCTCGCGGCAGTGCTCGGCCCATCCGGCGAGGAAGCCCGGCAGCCGGCCCGTCTCCCCGGAGTCGAGGGCCTCCAGCACCGCCGCGAACCGCCGCCCCAGCCCCGGGGCGGTCTGCTCGTAGGTGCGGTCGTACTCGGCGGACCCGATGAACCCGGTCCCGGGGAAGGCCTGGTGCCAGAACCGGTAGTACCGGTCGAGGTAGTCGCCGAGCTCGCGCCGATCGGGCAGGAACACGCCCGCCATCACCATCATCAGCTGCGCGGCGGTGCCCAGCAGCACGGTGCGCAGGTGCAGGTTCATGCCCCCGAACGCCTCCGTCACCAGATCGCTGGAGTGCGCGAAGTGCCACTCCGCGAGCTCCACCCCGTCCGGGCCGCCGTACTTGCCGTACTCCGGTTCGTAGGGCTCGTAGGACCAGGAGTTGTTGGGGCGCAGGTTCATCCGCCCGTCCGGGCCCATGAAGGCCGCCCGGTCGCCGTCCGGGAACTCCATGTCGAACAGCGTGTTGTAGAACTCGTTGAGGAAGCCGGAATCCACCTCGTACAGCGCCGGTCTCGCCTTCAGGAACGCCGTCACGGCCTCCTCCGCGCGCCGGCGCACCTCGGCCTCCGCGTCCGGGGTGACGGGCCGCAGCCGCAGCCGCACGTGGGGCCCCTCCAGCCAGTAGTTGATGAAGAAGTGCCCGGCCAGCAGGCCGTCCGTCGTCAGGGAGGCGATCAGCGGTCGCACGCAGTTGACCAGCAGGGGCTGCGGGTTGGCGGCGTAGAAGACGTGCATGGCCTGCCAGGCGCCGCGCGTCGGGCTCAGTTCTGACATCGGGTGCCGCCCTCCTGGGCCGGGATCTCGGTGACGGTGGTGGTGAAGGTCTCGACGGCCAGTTCGGCGACGTGCGCGCCGCGTGCCGAGCGGGTGTGCAGCGCGTCCGGGCCGGGGAGCATCTCGCGGAAGACCACCCGGTGTCCGGGCTCGCGCAGCAGCGGTTCGAACGCGGCCAACGACAGCAGGCTCGCGAAGTCCACGTACTGGGGTTTGGCGCCCAGCGCCGAGGGCCCCGCCGACACCGTCGCGAACACCCGCTCCGGCAGGCCGTGCAGCCGCCGCCACCGCTGCCACTCCAGGAAGTGGTCGGCCCCGCGGGCCCCGTGCGCGGGAAGCCGCTCCGCCGTGGTCGTCCAGCTGCGCCGGCTCACCACCACGTCCCCGTGCACGACCCGGGGCCGCGTGTGGACTCCGTCCCGCGCCACGCCCTCCGGCACGCCCGCCCACACGTCCAGCGGCGACATGGACGAAGGCGACAGGAGCAGCAGCGTCCGCGGCACCACGGGCAGCGCGAGCGGCACGAGGTAGCCCAGGTAGACCGGGATCACCTCGCGGCCGAGCCGCCGCGAACGCAGGCCCACCCGCCCCGTCGCGGGGACGTGTTCCGCGTACAGGTCGTCCAGGCGCAGCAGCCGGTCCTCCGGCAGGGTGCCGCTCTCGCCCGGGCAGACGATCTCGTAGTCGGTCAGCCGTCCGTGCAGGTTCAGGTTGGTGGTGACCGGACCCCCGGTGACCTCCGCGAACACGGCGCCGGGGGGAGTGGCCCGGTCGGCCTGCGCGCGCAGCTGCGCGTCGAGGCCGGGCCGGTCCGCGTGCTCCTCGTAGACGTGCGTGAACCGGCTGAAGGGGAAGGACAGTCCGCCGTACGAACGGTTCAGCACGGTCCGCGGCGCCCCGCCGGCCGGGTCGTGGGCGAGCTGGACGTGGTGGCAGCGCGGCGCGAAGGCCGGTACGACAGGCTCCAGTTCGCCCGCGACCTCGGCCAGGTCCGCCTCCGTCAGCCGCAGTTCGACCCCGTCCGGACCGCCCTGCGCGTGCCCGGCCGCCTCCTCGTACGCCGCCCAGTGCGCCCGCATCCGGCCCACGAAGGCGCGCCGGGCCGCGTCCAGGGCCCGGATCCCGGGCAGGCCGAGCCAGTTCTCCTCCGGCACGTACTCGCCCCGCGCGTCGAAGGGGGTGCGGCGCGCGGTGAACGACAGGTACTGGTCGAAGAAGTCCTCGTGGAAGTCGTGCACCAGGCCCAACAGGTCCTCACAACGGCCCCCCTGCCCGTAGCGGGCGGTGAAGAACCCCTCGAAGGTGATCCGTTGGGCGAGCGTGAGGTCGAAGGCGGGCAGGATCCGCTCCAGCGAACGCAGCGCGCCGCCGTCCGCTCCCGCCCGGGCCCAGGAGGGACGCGCCGCGGGCAGGTCACGGCCCGCGCCGACGTCCTCGTAGAGCAGGGTCTGGGGCAACGGCGCGTCGGCCGGGGCCCCCAGCTCCGCCCAGACCAGGCGCAGCCCCTCCCTCAACTCCCGCAACAGGGCGGCCCGTTCGGAGCGGTCCGCGTCGGGGTAGCGCTCCAGCACGCGGGCGGGCTCCGCCAGCAGGTCGGCGAGGGCGTCGGCCCACGGCCGCTCCAGCCGCGCCAGCGAGCGCCGGAAGGCGCGCACGGGATCCCCGCTGTGCACCTCGGTGTCCAGGCACGGCACCCGCACCATGCCGAGCTGGAGGAGGGCGTCGACGTACGCCTCGCAGTCGGCCGTGTCGGCCCCGTGTTCGGCCGCCAGCCAGTCGACCAGCTCGTGATGGCGCAGGTCGGCCCCGAACCCGGTGGACCCGGCCCCGGCCCCGGACCCGGATCCGGCCCCGGGCGGGGCCGAGTTCGCCGCCCGCTCCGCGAAGAGCGCCAGCAGACGGTCCAGGGTGCCGCTGCGGCGCAGGAAGAACAGCCGGTCCTTGACCGCGTCGAAGGTGACGGCGGCCGCGTCGTCCCCGGCCGTCACGGAACGGCGCACGTACCGGATCCGGTCGTCCTCCCGGCCCCAACCCGAGGCGGGCCGCAGCGGCAGGTCCCGGCGGCGGACCGGATCGGCGAGGACCAACTCGGCGAGCCGCGCCAACACCACGACGTTCAGCCGGACGTGGCTGCGCCACCGGTCCTCGACCCGGATTCCGTCCGCGCCGAGCGCGCCGTCCGCGCCGTCCGTGCCGAGCGCGCCTTCCGGGTCCTCCGGGGCGAACAGGCCGGTCGCCACCCCGGTGAAGGTGCTGAAGGGGCTGGTCTTGCACGCGGTGCGGTAGAGGTACGAGAGCACCGACCGTTCCGCCTTGCGGGCCCGCCCCCCGGGCTCGGCGCCGCCGGCGACGGCCGCCGCGTACGCGTCGAGCTGCCCCTCCAGGACCGGGGAGGCCAGCAGCAGTCCGTGCCGCAACCGGTCGTCCTCCAGCAACTTGCTCAGCGCCGCCCGGCCCGCGCGCAGGTCGGCGGCCAGCAGCGGCTCGCCCTCGGCCCGCAGCTCGCGCACTTCACCGACCCCGGCCAGCCACGCGGCCAGCCGTTCCGCCGTCCGGACGGCCTCCCCGGGTGCCGCGCCCGGCACCTCGCCGGATTCCGCCACGAGGCGCAGCGCGGCCTCGGGATCCTCGGGGGGCCTGCCGTTGTGGATCCGGCGGCGCAGCGCCAGCAGCTCCCGGCGCCGGACCGCGCCCGGGCCCCCGGGCTCCGGGTCCGTCGCGCCGACCGCGCGGTGCAGTGCCTCGCTCAGCCACTGCGCCCGTGCGCGCAGGGCCTCCTCGGCCGTCAGTACGTCCTCGGCCCAACGGCGCGCGGCCTCGCACCGCAGCGCGTCGGCCGACTCCAGGGGCAGGCCGGCCACGCGCAGCATGAACCGCTCGCCCGCCCGCCACTCGGTGGTGGTCTTCATCCTGTCTTCCCGCTTCTCTCGTCGGCCGGTCAGGCGATCTCGTGGCGGAAGTCGGCCGGCCGCGGCCGTTCGTGGCCGAGCAGCATCACCAGCAGCGGGGCCTCGTCGGTGTCCGTCAGCCCCAGCCGCTCGGCGTAGGAGACGTTGTCGAAGCCGAGCGCGACGCCCGCGCCCAGCCCGTGCGCGGCCGCGGTGGTGTAGAAGGTCTGCGCGACCGCGCCGACGGTGGCGCCCACCAGGCGGTAGCCCCGGTCGCCCACCGCGTCGAGCACCTTCGTGGTGCGGACGGTCGGCACCAGCACCGCGCCCGCCTGCTCCAGGTTGTAGTTGGACAGGAAGTAGTTGCGTTGGAGGAAGGAACCGGGAGCGCCCGCCACCACCAGCCGCAGCGCGTGGGCGACGGGATCGTAGGCGTAGGTCCCCGGCGCGACCCCCTCGACGTGGTTGACGAAGGCGTACAACGAGGTCAGGCGGGGCCCGTCGGGACGCTCGGCCTCGCTGCCCACCGACGTGGCCGCGCAGTCGGCCAGCGCCGCCGCCAACTGCGCGGCCCGAAGCGGCCGGCTCGCGTCGAACCGGCCGAAGCTGCTGCGCCGGGCCCGCAGCGCCGCGGCGGCCCCCATCGGCGCCTCGGCGGGGGCGGGCAGCGGCGCGGGCTCGCCGCCGCGGGGCGCGAACGCGGCCGCCGCGTCCAGCGCGCCCGGCGCGGGACGGTCGGCCGTGCGCCCCAGCGTGGCGCCGTGGATCAGTCGCAGCGTCTCGAAGCGCAGCACCGTACGGGAACGCTCCGCGTCGCGGTGGCGCACGGAGAGCCCCGAGGGCGGGACGGCGACCGGGGGGCGCCCGGCGGATGCGGACGCGGACGCCGATGCGGACGCGCCGGCGGTGGGGGCGGCGGCGGTGGGGGCGGCGCCCTCCCACTCCAGCGGGACCGCGGCGAAGATCCCCTCCTCCTCGGGCGCCACCCCGAGCAGACCGGCCAGCCGCTCCTCGTCGAACCAGAGCGTGGGCGCGATCCGCAGACCGCGCTCCGCCGCCCACAGCCGCCAGGTCTGGACGACCGTGCCGACGTCCATGCTCACGGCGTGGAAGGAGAAGCTGTTGTACTTGAACGCGTTCTGCCAGTACTTGACGCTCAGCAGCAGGTACTGGGTGGGCCCCTCCTCCCCGGCCCCCAAGGCCGCGCGGACGTCGCCGGTGACGTCGCCCGTCAGCAGCCGGCGCAGCCCGTGCACGTGCGGGGCATAGTGGTACACGCCCGGGGTGAGGGGGCCGCCCGCGCCCGCCGCCCAGTACACGCCGACCGGGTAGAGCCCGCCGCCGGAGGCCGTCCCGCGCGACCAGTTGGCCTGCGGGTAGTGGGGGAGCGCGGCCAGGTCGGTGTTGGCCTGGACGCCGAGCCTGCGCCCCACCAGGCCGTACGAGTCCTGGAGCATCCCGGACAGCAACGTCAGGCTGAACCCGCTCGCGGCCGGCGCGCCCGGCACCGGCGCGCCCGGCACCGGCGCGACCGGCTCCGGCAGTGGCAGGGTCTCCGCCTGCGGGTAGTACTTCGCCTTGCGGGGGCGGTCGGCCCAGTCGGGCACGAAGTCCACGGGCTCCATCGGTATCCGGCCCCGGTGCAGGATGGCGCTCGCGTAGTCATGGGCGTAGCCCACGGATCCTCCTCGGTTCGTGTGGGGACAGGGCGGTGGCCCGCGTCAGGGGAAGGGGTGCGGCGCGACGTGCAGGTCGGCGGGGACCAGGTCCCGCTCGCGCAGCCCCGCCTCGCGCAGCGCCGTGCGCAGGCGGGGCATGCCGAGCGCCCGCTGCCGCGACCAGCCGAAGTCGATCGGCAGCAGCCCCGGCACCAGCACGCTCACCGTGTGCAGCCCCAGCACCCGCTGCTCCGGCAGCGTCTGGTCGACCACCACCACGTCGAACCCCCGGTCCGCGACGGCCTCCACGCAGCGCGCCAGGTCCTCGCGCACGTCGTGTGACACCGGCCGCTCGGGCGCCAGGTCGGCCACCGACCGCAGGGGGCCGCGGGGCCCGCCGCGCAGCAGGAAGTCGGCGTGCCGGCCCATCTCCGGCACCCCGTACACCAGCGGATGGTCGTGCAGGGCCGTCACCAGGGAGAAGTCGGCCGCCATCGCGCGCAGCCGCTCCCCGTCCCGTTCGGTGCGGCCGGGCAGGTTCACCGCGTCCGTGGCGATCTCGCACAGCGCGGAGTCCAGCGCCGACTCCGGATCCAGACCGGCCCCGGCCCCGAAGCACATCCGGCCCGTACCGCCGTCGAACCGCTCCGCGACGGCCGTCACCACCGGGATCGGGAAGCTGATCCGGGTGTCGAAGAACCGCGCCCGGTAGCCGTAGAGCGCGAGCCGGTCGACCATCGCCCGCGTCGAGGCCCGCGCACTGGTCGCGGGGTCGATCTCCGGCAGCCCTTGGCGCCCGTACCAGGTCAGCAGGAACGCGTCCCGCTCGACGACCTCCATCAGGCCGAAGTAGGCGGCCTCGGCCAGACTCCCGCCCGAGGCGCAGCCGTTGGAGCTCTCCTGGACGAACCGGTTCTCCAGACCCGGCGCGTGATAGTACGTCAGCACCTCGGGGACCAGTCGCGGTGTCTCGTCGCGCAGCGACCAGCCCCACACCCAGGGGATCTCCCGGTCGGGGTCGAAGGGCCGCACGTGCGGGTTGTCCCGGTGGAACTCCTCGTCGTACAGGCCGACGTCACGCGGGTCCACCGCCCGGTCGGCGAACTCCCGCAGGGAGCCGCGCACGCTCGTCACGCGCGACCGCGCCCGCATCCCCGCGTACCGCTCCAGACCCTCCAGCACCCCGACCCGGGCACTGCGTGCGAAGGAATCGGTGTGCCCGCCCCAGAACGTCTCGCGCAGGTACTCGCCCGACCGCATCGAGAAGCACCCGATGGTCGCCGAGGTCGAGGTCGACGAGACGTCCTGGACCAGGGAGGGACCCAGCGCCCCGCACAGCGGGTTCGCGAAGGCGGCCACCTCGATCCCGTACGTCTCCACGGGACGGGTACGGAACACCCCCGGCCGGTACTTGGGCGCCGGGGCGAACCCGGGCGCCTCCGGGGCGTCCACCACGGGCGTCGCGCACACCGGACACTCCGGATCGGGCACCAGGGGAAATCCGCGCACCGCACCGCCGCGCAGGTCCAGCGACCACACGACGGGGAACACCGCGTCGTCGACCGGAGCGGAGCCGGCGCGCACCACCAGCGCGGCCAGCGCGTCCGCCGCGAAGGCGTGCGCGTACGGCCACTCGCCCGCCGCCCGCGTGGCGCCGCCCAACTCCAGCGCGTCGCGCAGCGCGACCGAGCGGACGGCCTGCCACCGCCGCTCCAGGCAGTGGGCGCACCCCGCGGGGCCGCCCGCCGGGCCGCCCGTCGGCCCCACCACGGCCTGGTACCCGTACAGCCACACGGGGACGACGGGCTCCGCGCCCGCGTCCGGCGCGCCGGCGCCCGGCGCGAAGGCGTCGCGCACGCCCAGCACCGACAGGGCCACGGCCGGCCCCTCCAGGTCGGCCAGCGCCCGCTCCAGCAAGGCCGTGAACCGTCCGGCCGCCCCGGCCCCGAGCCCGGCCGCCACGCCGGCGTCGACCCGCACCGACGGGCCCCGGCCGCTACGCCTCATCGTCGGACTCCCGCACCGCCGTGAGCAGCACCCGTACGGTGTGTACGCCCACCCCGGCGAGGTCCGCCGACCCGGTGGACACCACGTACGCGTCCAGCCCGGCGTCCCCGAGCCGCTCCAGCACCCGCTGCCAGGACACGGCCGGGCCCTCCGCCACGGCCGCCGCCGGGCCGGAGGCGACCGGCAGGCGGGCGTCCAGATCGCGCAGCAGCGGATCACCGGTGTCGACCGGGGTGTCCCCGGTCGCCCCGTCGGCCTCGTACTGCACCGCGCCGAGCAGTTCCCGCAGCGCGTCGACGGCCGCCGTACGCCGGTCCAGGCCCGCGCCGAGCGCCCAACGCTCCCCGGAGCGGGCCAGCAGCACCTGCGCCCCGCTGCGCTCGCCCTCGCCCAGGTCCAGCAGCTCCGGGGTCATCCCGAGCCGGTCCGCCGACCGTACGAGGAAGGCCAGTTCCGCGTCGTCCCCGTCGGGCGCCGGCAGCGGCACCGCACCGGCCGCCGCACCCCGCACGACCCGCAGCAGCGCCGCGTGGCCCAGCGCGGACAGCAGCCCGGCGGCGGCCGCGTCGGCGGGGGAGGGGCCGGCGCCCGCCCCGGCCCGGGTCCGCTCGAAGAGCCGGTCGGCGTTGTGCGGGCCGAACGGCCGCACGGCGCCCGCCGGAACGAGCGCGGGTTCCTTCGTCAGCAGGGACACGGCCCGCTGGTACGCCGCCGGCTCGCCCGGTATCCCGGAGGCCGTGGCCAGCGCCGCCGCGGCCACCGGCGCGCCGTCGCCCTCGCGCGCGGCGGACCGGTCCACGACCCGCGCGGGCACGACGTGCTCCGCGTACACCAGGGCCGCCGCGTCGAGGGCCCGCATCCGCGCGCCGGCGACGTGGTGGATGTCGAAGGCGGCGACCGCGCGGACCCCCGCGTGGCCCACGCCCAGTTCGACCACGCCCAGCTTGAGCGGGATCTGCGTCAGCTCCTCGTCCGCGTACCCGGTGAACACCCCGGCCCGGGGGCGCACCGCGGCGGAGCGCCGGTTCAACTCCTCCACCAGCGCGTCGGCCTCGCGGGCCGTCTCCAGGGTGGGCAGCTCGGGCGCGCCCGAGGTACCGGCGGCGGCCAGGTCGACGGGCTCGACCTCCGGTTCCTCCGGCGGGGCGCAGAACGGGCAACGGGGGTGCGCGAACAGCGGCTCGGCGACCACGTCCAGCGAGGCGGTGTCCTGGACGAGGAGCCGGCCCTCGGTCTCGGCCGGCAGCGCGCCCGAGGCGGCGCGGAACACCTCGTACCCGAGGAGGTTGCCGAGCATCGCGGCCAGGGGCCGCCCCGGCACGCCGGCGGTCGACGCGGCCGCGTCGGGCAGGGCCAGGGAGCTCCACACGTCGGCGGCCCCCGCACCGCCGCGGGCCGCGCCCATCCTGAGGGCGGCGCACGACCAGCAGCCGGTCGTCCCGTGCGCCATCAGCGGCCCCACGACCGCGTCGTCACCGTAGGACCAGACGGGCAGCAGGGACCGCCCCTCGGGTATCCCGGCGCGCAGCAGGGGGAAGAGCCGGGCGGGCGCGGCGGGCCCGCCGGTGACCACGACGAAGTCGTAGTCCGCCAGCCGGTCCCAGTCCCACGCCCGGTCGTCCGACGGGACGGGCAGGGCGCGGACCTCCACGGGGCAGCCGTCGGCGCGGGTCTCGGCCGCCTCGGCCTCGACCCGCTCGGTGTCGGTGCCGGGCAGGACGCCGACGACGGCGCAGCCGTTGCGCACCAGGCTCAGCGCGCACCAGCGGGCCACGGCGTCCGTGCCGAGGACGGCGACCCGGGTGTGACGGAAGCGCAGGAAGCGGGCCTCGGCGTCGTCGGAGTAGTGGTCGGCGTAGGCGATCTGGGGGGCGAAGCGGCGGGCCACGTCGGGGGAGGGGGCCGGCCGGTCGGCGGTGTCCGCGCCCGCCTCCTCGACGGAGCGGGCGAAGTCCCGCTCGTACAGGGTCCTGACGAGTTCGCCGACCATCGCGCGCTGGGGATCGCCCATGCCCTGACAGAGCTCGGCGACGGAGTGTTCGCCCGTCAGGTGCGGGACGATCAGCGTGGCGAAACGGTAGGCGGTGCGCGCGGTGAGGCGGAATCCACCGTCGGAGTTGTGGAACAGCACCCCGTCGGGCGTCTCGGTGAAGAGCACGTCACGACGGATGCGGGGCCGGGTCGCGGCGACGGCCTGGTAGCTGGCCTGGGACATGGAACACCTCTGGGTGCGTCGGGGTGGGGCGAGGGCGTGAGGTGGGAAATGCCGGTGGAGCGCGGAACAGGGTGCGGTGGTGCGGGTGTGGTCCGTGGTGCGGGTGGTGTCCGGTGCGGGTGGTGCGGATGGTGCCGGTGGTGCGGCGGTGTGGTGGCTCGGTGGGGCTGGGCCGTACGGGACCGGGGTGGCCGGTCCGGGCGTACGGGCCCGGCGCGGCCGGGAGCGGGCCGCGGGCGGTGCGGCGCGGTGCGACGCGGGATCAGGGGTGGGCCGCGGCCGGGGCCGCGCCGTCGGCCTCCCGGGCCAGCCACCGCGCGCAGACCCGGAGGAAGGCATGGATCCGGTAGGGCTGACCGGGTGGGCCGTCCTCCAACATCCCCGCCTCCACGAGCTGTTCCAGGACGGTGGCGCTGCCCGCCGCAGCGAGACCGGAACCCTGCTTGAGCGAGCCCAACCGGAGGAACACCTCGCGCAGTTCGGGCGCGAGCGCGGCCACGGCCCGGCCCACGACCTCCGGGACCGAGAGCCGCGGGTCCTCCGGGAGGGCGAGCCGCCCCGGTGGGTCCTGCGCCAGCCAGGCCGCGCAGTCGGCGACGGACAGGGCGGGCCGGGTCAGCAGCCGGCCGGCGGCGATCCGCAACGCGAGCGGGAAGTACCCGCACGCTGCGGCGAGTTCGCGCGCGGCCCGCTCCTCGGCGGTGATCCGCTCGGCGCCGACGAGCCCGGACAGCAGCCCGAGGGCCTCCGCCGGTCCGAGGACGTCGAGCCGGTGCACGGCGCCGCCGTGCGTGGCCACGACCGCCGCCAGCGCGCGCCGACTGGTGATCACCACCGTGGCGGTCCCCGTGCCGGGCAGCAGGGGCAGCACCTGGCCGGCGCCGGCCGCGTTGTCGAGGATCAGCAGCCGCCGCCCGGGCTCGCGGGGTTCCGGCAGCAGCTTGCGCGCCTCCTCGACGTCCAGGGGGCTCCCGTCCGGCCGGGTGAGGTCCACGGCGAACACCCCGCCGGGGAAGGTCCCCTGGGCGGCGTACGCGCTCTGCCGCGCGAGCGCCGACTTGCCGATGCCGGGCGCTCCGGAGACGACGATCAGCCTGCATCCGTCGGGGTCGGTCAGGCGCAGCGCCATGGACCGCAGGTCCGCCTCGCGCCCGGCGAAGCCGGGGACGGGCGGGAACCCGCCGTGCGCGGGCGGGCCGGCGACCGTCAACGCGGGTCGCGCAGGAGGCGGTTCGACCTCCGGGGTGCGGGCGGTCGGGCCGCCCAGCTCCTCGGAGCGCAGGATCGCGAGTTCGAGGCGGCGCAGCCCGGGGCCGGGGTCCACGCCGAGTTCCTCGCGCAGCCGGTCGCGGACCGCCCGGTATTCGGCCAGGGCCTCGGCCTGCCGGCCCGTGCGGTAGAGGGCCTCGATGAGCTGTTCGGTGAAGCGCTCGCGGACGGGGTGGCGGCGGGTGGTCTCGTAGAGGTCGATCAGCACCTGGTGGCAGTTGCCTGCCGCCAGTTCGAGGTCGCAGACCCGCTCCAGCACCCGCAACCGTTCCTGTTCCAACGCGGGCGCCGCGTCCCGTTGGAGCATGCGCGAGGCCACGTTGGACAAGGGCTGTCCGTGCCACAGGGAGAGCGACTCCCGCAGGCGGTACAGTTCCTCGCCGCTCCCGGCGGCGGCCCGCGCGCGGGCGGTCAGTAACCGGAACAGGACGAGATCGAGGGTCTCTTCGTCGTTGCGCATGCGGTAACCGCCCGGCACCGCCTCGATGGTGGTCGCGGATATCCCGTATTTCTCGAATAGCCGGCGAAGGCGCAGCACACAGGTCTGGAGTGCGGCTCGCGCGGTGGCGGGGGGTTCCTCGTCCCATACGGCGCGCAGGAGATAGTCGGTGGAAACGACGGCTCCGGGATGGAGGAGCAGCGCGGCGAGGAGGCTCGTCGGTTTGGACGGTTTGAGAACCACCGTCTCGGGGCCCTGAGCGATGCTGAGCGGCCCCAGAAGCTGGAACCGCATCATGGTCCCCCCGTGTCGGGTCACGTGTGTCGCGTACGAACGCGCGGCGGGGACGCCGGCCCCGTGGGTCCGGGCGCCGCACCTGCGGCGGCTCCGGACGGGTTCCGGAAAAAGTCCGGACCATTACCGAGGGCTGTTGCCGCTCCCCGTCGAGCGGTGAATAGCTGGAACCCTACATAACGGATCTTGTGAAAGTCGAGCCGTCGAACCGATTCATTCACGCCAGGCCGGTGGACTTCTCCTCTCCGTTACTCGGGCGCCTCGTGGAGTTACTGTCGGTACGTCAATAATGTTCATATCTAAACGAGTAGCGCCATGAGCCGGGCTTGAGCGTGAATGGAGTAATCCCGACCCGAACGCGAGCCGGCCGGATTTCATACCCGGACGTGGCGGATTCCGATGGGAACCGGAATCCGCCGTGACGGCCGGAGCGGCGGGCGGGGGAAGGGAGGGGAGGAGAGGGGAGGAGAGGGGAGGGAGGCGGTGCCTATTCGAAACGGGCCGTGTCGCCCGCGCCCCGCCGGACGATCTCCGCCTCGCCGTCGGAGAAGTCGATGACGGTCGTCGGCCGGGTCCCGCAGTCCCCGGAGTCGACCACGGCGTCGACCAGGTGGTCGAGCCGCTCCTTGATCTCCCAACCCTGCGTCAGCGGCTCCTCCTCGTCGGGCAGGAGCAGGGTGCTGGAGACCAGGGGTTCGCCCAGCTCGGACAGCAGCGTCTGGGTCACGTGGTGGTCGGGGATGCGGACGCCGACCGTCTTCTTCTTCGGGTGCAGCATCTGGCGCGGCACCTCCGAGGTGGCCTTCAGGATGAAGGTGTAGGGACCGGGCGTCGCCGCCTTGATCGCGCGGAACACGTCGTTGTCCACGTGGACGAACTGCCCCAGCTGCGCGAAGTTCTGGCAGACCAGGGTGAAGTGGTGACGGTCGTCGAGGGCCCGGATCGAGCGGATCCGGGTCAGACCGTCACGGTTGCCCAGCCGGCACCCCAGCGCGAAGCAGGAGTCCGTCGGGTATGCGATGAGCCCACCGGCCCGGATGCTTTCGGCCACGCTGCCGATGGTGCGCCGCTGAGGATTCTCGGGGTGCACGTCGAAGTACTTCGCCATCCGCCGAGCGTACTGCTCCGTGCGGGTTCTCTTGCGGGTCCGTTCGGCGGCAGGGCCGGGTTTGTGATCATCGTCTTGGCTCCAGATCGTTTTGATGCTGCCATCCGGTCGGCATCCGGCCGCCGATCGGCGTACGAGATCTGGGAGGGCTGCGTGGCCACTTCGTGGAAGAGGACGTGGAGTACGGCGGCGGCGGTGACCGGCGCCCTGCTGGTCGTCGCGGCCGTCCCGGGCCGTTCCCCCGAAGCGGTCGCCGCACCCTCCGCGCCGCTCCCGGAGGCGGCGCTCACCCTGCTCGTCGGCCGCGCCGTGGAGGAGGGCGGGGAGGCCGGCTCCGCCTGGTGCCCCGTGCGCACCTTCCGCGCCGAGGCCTGCGGGACCTGGCGCGAGCGGCGGGTCGTCGCCACCGCCCGGGGTGCGGGCTCCCTCCTGCGCGACCCGGTCGCCGGGCGGGGGGAGACCCTCCCCACCGACCCCGGGGCGCCGTTGGAGATCGCGCTCGCCGACGAGCGGTCCGGCCGGCTCACCGACATCAGCGTCCGCGACGGACACGGCCGCCACCTCGCCGGCACCCTGGGCCCCGAGGGCACCCGCTGGCACAACACCGAACCCCTGCGGGCGGGGGAGGACTACACGGTCCGGGTCGACGCCCAGGACGGCGCCGGCGCACCGGTCGGCGTGACCATGGCCTTCCGCACGGCCCGGCCCGACGGCCACGCGAACGGACCCGGAGGCGGCGGGGCGGGCGCCCTCGACGACGGCAAGCCCGGAGCCGCCGGGCCCGACGGCGGACGGGGCCCGGGCGCCGGCGGCGCGGAACGCGACCGGCTCACCGTCGACTTCGGCCCGCGTCCCGGCACGTACGGCGCCGGGGAGATCGTCACCGCCGAACTCAGCCACCCCGTGCCCGCCGGCGACCCCGAGGCCCGCGCCCGCCTGGAGGGCGCCCTCGAGGTCACCTCCGAACCGCGGGTCGAGGGCGCCTGGCACTGGGTGGACGACTCCACCCTGCACTTCCGCCCCCGCACCTACTGGCCCGCGCACACCGTGGTCCGCGTCCGCAGCGGCCTCGACGGCGTACGGATCGGGGACCACGGCTACGGCGGCCCCTCCGAGCCCCTCCAGTTCACCGTCGGCGACCGGATCGAGGCCGTCACCGACTCCGCCGCGCACGAGATGACCGTACGCCGCAACGGACGCGTCATCAGGACGATCCCCGTCACCACCGGCAAGGCGGGCTTCCTGACCCGCAGCGGCGTGAAGGTCATCCTCGGCAAGGAGTACAAGGTCCGCATGCGCGGGGACACGGTCGGCATCAAGAAGGGCACCAAGGAGTTCTACGACCTGCCCGTCTTCTACGCGACCCGGGTCACCTGGAGCGGAGAGTACGTGCACGCCGCGCCTTGGTCGGTCGACGCGCAGGGGGAGGAGAACGTCAGCCACGGCTGCACCGGCATGAGCACCCGGGACGCGGCCTGGTTCTTCGAGACGGTCCGCGAGGGGGACATCGTCGAGGTGGTCAACAGCGGCGGGGCGAAGATGGCCGCCTTCGACAACGGCTTCGGCGACTGGAACGTGGACTGGCGCACCTGGCTGTCCGGCAGTGCCCTGGCCACCACCACGGCAGCCGCGGGCGCCGAGGACTCCGGCTCCGCCACCCCCCTCGCCGCCTCTCGCCTGCGGCCCACCACGTGAGACCACGCCCCGGACACTCCACGGCCGCCGCCCCCCGTGGGAACGTGCCGCCCACCCGGGCGGTGCCGGGGCGCGGTGGGGAAGGCGCGCGCCCGGAGGGGTGGCGGGCTCCGCGGGCGGGTGGCCGGCGGAGATGACCCCGCTCGCCCCGACCCCCGCGCCGCCGGCCATCGGCCGGTCCCGCCGCGCCCTGACGGCCGGCGCGGCCGGCAACTTCGTCGAGTGGTACGAGTTCGGCGTGTACGGCTGCTTCGCCACCGTGATCGCCGACCACTTCTTCACCCCGCCCCCCACGGGCGACGGCGCGGCGGCCGGCGGCGCCGGACCGCTGATCGCCACGTACGCCTCCTTCGCCGTGGCCTTCTTCTTCCGGCCGGCCGGAGCCCTCCTCTTCGGCCGGCTCGGCGACCGGCTCGGCCGCCGGACCGTCCTGGTCCTCGTCGTCGGCCTCATGACCCTCGCCACCACCCTGATCGGCCTGCTGCCCACCCGCGCGGCGGCGGGCGCCGCCGCCCCCGTCCTGCTCACCCTGCTGCGCGCCCTCCAGGGACTCAGCGCCGGCGGGGAGTTCGGCGGGGCCGTGGCCCTGATGACCGAGCACGCCCCGCCCGGTCGGCGCGGCCGGTACGGGGCCTGGCAGTCCCTCACCGTGGCGCTCGGACTGCTCGCCGGCGCGGCCACCGCCGCCCTCCTGGCCACCGTGTTGCCCCCGACCGCCCTGCACGCCTGGGGCTGGCGGATCCCGTTCCTGCTGGCCCTGCCCCTCGGGCTGACCGTGCTGTGGCTGCGCACCACCCTGCCGCACGACCCCGCGCCGCCGCCCCCGCCGCCCCCGTCTCCGCGGTCGCCCCGGCCGTACGGGCCGTACGGGACCGCGCGCGGGGCCACCGCGCGCGCCGTCGTCCTCGGCGTCGGGCGGGTCATGGGCTGGTCGGCGGCCGGGTACACCTTCCTCGTCGTCCTGCCCTCCTACCTGCAACAGACCCTCGGCGCGTCCTTCCGGGAGGCCCTCATCGCCACCGCCCTCGCCAACCTCGGCTTCGCCGCCTCGATCCTGCCCGCCGGCATGCTCAGCGACCGGATCGGCCGCCGCCCCGTGATGCTCGCCGGGGCCCTGACCGTCGCGCTCCTCGCCCTGCCCCTGCTCCACCTGATCCAGGACCCGGCCGCCCCCGCGCCGGCCAAGGCCGCCGCCGTCCTCGGCGCGGGAGCGGTCGTCGGCCTGCTCGCGGGCCCGGGACCCGCCATGCTCGCCGAGATGTTCCCCGCCCGGGTGCGCTGCACCGGCCTCTCGCTCGCCTACGCCCTCGCCAACGCCGTGTTCTCCGGCTGTGCGGGACTCGTCGTCACCGCGCTGATCGCCGCCACCGGCAACACCGACGTCCCCGCCCTGTACGCCGCCGGCGCCTGCGCGGTCAGCGCCCTCGCCCTGGCGTCCCTGCGCGGCGACGACCACCGAAGGCCGCTGCGGTGAGGGTCGTCGGCCTGATGTCGGGCACCTCCCACGACTCCGTCGACGCCGCCGCCGCCGACCTCGTCCAAGAGGGCGACACCCTGCGCCTGGTCCCGCTCGGCATGATCGCCGCCCCCTACGAGGCGCCCCTGCGGGCGGCCCTCGCCGCGGCCCTGCCACCCGCCCCCACCACCCTGGCGGACGTGTGCCGCCTCGACACCGGCATCGGACGGGCCTTCGCCCGGCTCGCCGCCCGCGCCGACCTCGAACTCTGCGACGGCGAGGCGGAGCTGATCGCCTCCCACGGGCAGACCGTCTACCACTGGACGGACGCCGGACAGGTGCGCGGCACCCTCCAGCTCGGCCGCCCCGCCTGGATCGCGGAGGCCACCGGCCGCCCCGTCGTGTCCGACTTCCGGCCCGCCGACGTCGCGGCCGGCGGCCAGGGCGCCCCCCTGGTCGGCCTGATCGACCTGATGCTGCTGCGCGGCCGCCCCGGCGTCCCGGCCGCCCTCAACATCGGCGGGATCGCCAACCTCACCGCCCTGCCCGTCGCCGGGCCACCGGTGGCCTTCGACACCGGCCCCGGCAACGCCCTCCTCGACGCGGCGGTGCACGACCTCACCCGGGGCGGGCGCGCGTACGACGAGGACGGGGCGCTCGCCGCCGCCGGGCGGGTGCACGAGCCGCTGCTGCGCCGGTTGCTCGCCGAGCCCTACTACGCCCGCCCCGCGCCCAAGACCACCGGCAAGGAGCACTTCCACCACGCGTACCTGCGCTCCGCCCTCGCCGACTTCCCCGCCCTGGACCCGCCCGACCTCCTCGCGACCCTCACCCGGCTCACCGCCCGCACCGTCGCCGACGCCCTGCGCCCCCTCGCCGTCACCGAGGTCGTCGCCTCCGGGGGAGGCACGAGCAACCCCGTCCTCATGGAGATGCTCCGCGCCGAACTGCCCGCCGGCACCGCCCTGTCGCGTTCCGACGCGCTGGGGCTGCCGTCCGCCGCGAAGGAGGCGTACGCCTTCGCCGTCCTGGGCTGGCTCACCCTCCACGGCCTGCCGGGCAACGCCCCGGGCTGCACCGGGGCGCGCGGCCCGCGCGTCCTCGGCTCCCTGACCCCCGGCCGGCGCCCGCTGAGCCTGCCGCCCACCCCGGCCCGCCCGCCGGACCGGCTGGTGATCGCATCCCGGCGATGACGATGACGATGACGAGGGCGGGGACGGGGCGCCCCGCCCCGTCCCCCACCCGGTCCCACGCTCCCGCACGCCCCCGCGATTTCGAAGGGCGACAACTTCGTAACTGTTAGTGTCGATCCGTGTCCGGAGAAGAGCCGCGCGTTCCCCGTGTCCTGATCGTCGACGACCATCCGCTGTTCCGCGAGGGCCTGAAGGCCGCCCTGGAGAGCACCCGGGGCGCGCTCGTCGTCGCCGAGGCCGAGACCGGCGGCGAAGTCGCCGGAGCGGTCGACCTGCACCGGCCCGACGTGGTCGTGATGGACCTGTCGCTGCCCGACATCTCCGGCATCGAGGCCACCCGCCGGCTCACCGCGAGCCACCCCGGACTCCCCGTCCTCATGCTCACCATGTCCGACGAGGACGGCGACCTGCTGGCCGCCCTCCGGGCGGGCGCGCGCGGCTACGTGGTCAAGGGAGCGGGCTCCGAGGAGGTGCTCCACGCCCTGCGCACGGTGGCCGCGGGCGGCGCCGTCATCGGTTCGGACCTCGCCGCCCGCCTCTCCGCCCTCCTGTCCGGCGGTCACCGGCGCGGCGCCGAGGCGTTCTTCCCCACCCTGACCGCCCGCGAGGTCGAGGTCCTCGAACTCATCGCCCGGGGCCACGACAACCGACGCATCGCCCGGGAGCTGGTGCTGTCCGAGAAGACGGTGCGCAACCACGTCACCCACGTCTTCGAGAAGCTCCAGGTCGCCTCCCGCGCCGAGGCCGTGGCCCGGGCCCGCGACGCGGGCCTCGGCGCCGAGGACTGACCTTCCCGCCGCCCGCCCGGCCGACGAGGTCGCCGCACGACACGCATGACGCGCAAGGCGCAAGGCCCACAAGGAACAAAGCCCCACAAGGCCCCACGAGGCACCGAGCGGCCCGGGAGGCCGGTATGAACCCAGCGCCCCGGACCGCGCCCCGGACCCCGCCCCGATCCGCGCCCCACCCGCCCCGCTCGGGGCCGGAGATGCTCCCCGCCTATGCCGTCTGCGTCCTGACCATGGCCTCCGCCGCCACCTGGGCCGTCATCACCCTCACCCACCTCGGCCACCCGGCCCTGAGCGGCGTCAGCCTGCACCTCGCCGCCGACCACGCCCTCGTCGGCCTCGGCATCGCCCTCACCGGCATGGTGTTCGCCGCCCGCCGCACCGCGCGCGTCCTGGGCGGCCTCATGCTCGGCGCGGGCTGCGCGCTGACGCTCGCCCAGACCGTCCCGCTGATCGCCGTGGTGCTGGGCGCGGGTCCCGGCGTCTTCACCGCCGTGGTCGTCCTCGCGATGACGGCGTACACCCTCATCAACCTGATCATCTACCCGCTGCCCCTGTGGCTGCCCAGCGGTCGCTTCCCCCGGGGCTGGGGCCCGCCGTACGCGGTCCTCACCGCCGTCTGGAGCGCCCTCCAGCAGTACCACGCCTTCACCCACCCCGGGTTCGTCTACTACGGCGTGCCCACCCCCATCGCCGACGGCGCCTGGGCCGGCCCGGAACGCCTGCTGACCCCCTGGATGGACACGGCCGTCGACTGGGTGCCCCCGATCCTCGTCGGCGTCGGCATGCTGATCATGCTGGTCCGTTGGCCCCGGACCCCCCGGTCCGAGCGGCCCTACGCGATCCTGGTCGTGCCCTACGTGGTGTGGATCGCGGTGATCTGCGTCAACCAGTACGCCGACGTCCCCGAGGGCTTCAGCGTCATCATCGTCTTCCTCGCCGCCGCGGCCTGGCCCGCCACCGTCGGGTACGTCCACATCCGCGACCGCACCTGGGCCCTCGACCGCGCGGGCCGGCGCATCCTGACCGCCTTCGTCCTCACCTTCGCCCTGTTCATGGCCTACGCGGGCGGCGCGTTCGTCCTGTCCTACTTCGCACCCGGATCCCTCACCCCCGAGGCCGGGCTGATGGCCGTCTCCACCCTGCTGATCGGCGCCCTGCTGCGCCCCACCGCCCGCCGCGCCGCCCGCACGGTCGACCGCTACTACTACGGCGAACGCGCCCAGCCCTACCAGGCGGTGCGCACCCTCGCCGACCGGCTCAGCCACACCCTCGACCCCGGGGACATGCCCCGGCTGGTGTGCGACGCGGTGGTGCGGACGCTGAAACTGCCCGGGGCCCGCCTGGTCATCGGCACCCGTCACGGCCGCCGCGAACTGGCCCGGCTGGGCCGCCCGGGCGAGTTCGACGAGGCCTTCCCGCTGGTCCACCGCGACCGGGAGATCGGGCACCTGTACGCCTCCCCCCGCGAGGGCGAACTCGCCCTCGACCAGCAGGACCGCGAAGCCGTGCGCGTGCTCGCCGACCACAGCGCCCCCGCCATCGCCTCCCTCCGGCTCTACGAGGACCTCCAGACGAGTCGCGAACGGATCGTGCTGGCCCGGGAGGAGGAGCGCCGCCGGCTGCGCCACGACCTGCACGACGGACTCGGACCCGCCCTGTCGGGGCTGCGCCTCCAGGTCGACGCGGCCCGTACGGCCGTGCCGTCCGACGCCGGGGTCTCGGACTCCCTCGCCGGCGTCTCCGAGGGCATCGGGCGGGCCATCGACGAACTGCGCCGCATCACCGGCGGGTTGGCGCCGGCGGCCCTGGACGGAGCCGACCTGCCGCGCGCCCTGCGCCAGTTGGCCGAACACCTGGGCCGCTCGCTGCGGATCACCGTGAGCCTCACCCCGGACCCCTTCCCGGGCCTGCCCGCCGCCGTGCAGGTCGCCCTCTACCGGATCACGGCGGAGGCCCTGAACAACGCCGTCCGCCACGCGGGCGCCGCCCACGCGCACGCATCCGTCGTCCTGACCCGGCGAGCGGTGTCGGTGGAGATCCGCGACGACGGCGCCGGGGTCGGCGAGGGCGGGCCGCGCGGCGGCGGCCTCGGACTGCGTTCCATGGCCGAGCGCGCGGAGGAGCTCGGCGGGACCTTCCGCCTCGTCAGCACGGAATCCGGGACCCTCGTACGGGCCGTGCTCCCACGCACGGTCGGGACCGGACCGGGACCCGGTGACCATGCGCCCGGGACACGGGGCTCCGTACGTTGAGGTTCCGAACCACGGACGGAACCGGATCGAATCCAACGGACCCGGAAGGACCGGGAAGAACGGGAATCCGGAACCGGCACCCGAAGGAGGAACCCTCATGTACACGAAGCTCCTGCGCACCGCTCCTGCGGCCGCCCTGGTCACCCTCGGCCTGATGCTGGCCGGCCCCGCGGCGTCCGCCGCTCCCCAACAGTCGACGGCCTCCGTGTCGGCCGAGCAGCTGCGCCCCAACGGCAAGCACGGCCCCTACTCCAGTGAGGGCTCCTGCAAGAAGGCGGGCAAGACCGGCCAGTCCAAGGGGCACTGGAAGCACTACCAGTGCCGGTACGACCACCACCAGTGGTGGCTCCACACCTCCTGAAGGAGGCCCCCACCCCCGGCCCGGCCCGGGACCTCGCGTCCCGGGCCGGGCCGCGCGCGCCACACCCGGCGAGCAGACGTCGCCCGCCGCACCCACCCCCCTCACCTCCCACCCCTCGCGCGACTCGACGGCCCCACCAGTCGCGCGCGACCGCGCCCGCGCACACTCTCTGCGTCCACCACCGCGTGCCCGCGCGCAGGGGAGTCGCCACGCGGGGACCGGGCCAGTACCCACGGGGGAAACGTGATCACTCGACGGACCGCACTCAGGGCGGGCGTGGCCGGAGCCAGCGTCCTCGGAACGGGCGGCATGCTGCTGCCCGTCGTGACCGCCACCGCCGACGAACCCCGCTCGGCCGCCGCCGACCTCGACCCGGTCGGCATAGCCAAGTTCACCCAGCGGATGCCGCTCGCGCCGGTGCTCCAGCCGTACCTGACGACCAACACCACCAGCTACTACAGCATGACGCTGAAGGAAGCCACCAAGGAGATCGTGCCCGGCCTGAACACCCCGGTGCGCACCTTCAACGGCTCCTTCCCGGGCCCCGTCATCAAGGCCGAATCCGGCCGCCGCGTCGTCGTCAAGCAGACCAACACCCTCTCCGACCCCACCTCGATCCACCTGCACGGCGGGCACGTCCCCCAGGACAGCGACGGCTCGCCGATGGACCTCATCGCAGCCGGCGGCGGCACCAAGACGTACACCTACCCCAACACCCAGCCCCACGCGAACCTGTGGTTCCACGACCACGCCCACCACCTGGAGTCGGAGAACGTCTTCCGCGGCCTGACCGCCACCTACCTGCTCACCGACGACGTCGAACGCCGCCTCGGCCTGCCCTCCGGCGCCTACGACGTCCCCGTGCAGCTGCGCGACGCCCGATTCGCCCAGAACGGCGAACTCGTCTACCAGATGGGCGACTTCCAGCACCGCAACGTCATCCTCGCCAACGGCAAGGCCTGGCCCTTCTTCGAGGTCGCCGCCCGCAAGTACCGGTTCCGCTTCACCAACACGGCCAACATGCGCTTCTTCGACCTGCGCCTCGCCGACGACTCGGAACTCGTCCAGATCGGCACCGACGGCGGCCTGCTGACCTCCCCCCACCGCACGAACTCCGTCCCGATCACCCCGGGCGAACGGGCCGACATCGTCATCGACTTCTCCCGCTACCCCGTCGGCAGCACCGTCGAACTCGTCAACAAGGCCGCCGCCCCGGGCGAGCCCGTCGACCTGATCGGACGCGTCCTGCAGTTCCGCGTCACCCGCACCGCGAGCGACGACAGCGTCGTCCCCGCCGCGCTGCGCACCCTGCCGCCGCTGGCCACCGCCACCGTCCAGCGGGACATCGAGCTGCGCATGGACGAGACCGGCGCCCCGAGCGACATGGCGTACATCAACGGCAAGACGTTCGACATGGACCGCATCGACACCGAGATCGCCTACGGCGCCACGGAGATCTGGACCGTCAAGAACGTCAACCAGTTCGTCCCGCACAACTTCCACATGCACCTGGTCCAGTTCAGGGTGCTGGAGCGCAACGGCGCGGCCGTCACCGCCGGGGCCGAGACCGGACTCAAGGACACCGTCGCCCTCATGCCCGGCGAGACCGTCAAACTCCAGGCGACCTTCACCGGCTACCGGGGCACCTACGTCTACCACTGCCACATGTTCGACCACGGAGCCATGGGCATGATGGCGAACATGCGCATCGCCTGATCGACCGACGCTCCCTCCGCACCAGCCGGAAAGGCACACCGGATGCACGCCCTCGTCCACGATCCGAACGCACCGATGCAACTCGCCCTCCACGAGGCCCCGGACCCCGCGCCGCGCCCCGGGCAGGCCCTGGTGGAGATCGCCGCGATCTCCTTCAACTACGGTGAGATCGCCTACCGTTCCCCCCGGACGCGGCCCGGCTACGTCTCCGGCTGGGACGCCGCCGGGGTCGTGGTCCGCCCCGCCGAGGACGGCTCCGGACCGCCGGCCGGGACCCGCGTGGTCACCTTCGGCTGGGGCGGCGCCTGGGCCCGGCTGCGCGCCGTCGACACCGCCGAACTCGCCGTCGTCCCCGACGCCGTCGACCTCGGCCTCGCCGCCGCGCTCCCGGTGGCCGGGGTCACCGCCCTCCAGGCCTGCCGCCGCCTCGGCTCGGTGCTCGGCCGCCGCGTCCTCGTCACCGGGGCCTCCGGTGGTGTCGGCCGCTACGCCGTCCAGCTCGCGGCGCTCGCCGGCGCGCACGTGGTCGCCTCGGTCGGCAGCCCCGCCCGGGCCGAGGGCCTGCGCGAGCTGGGGGCCGCCGAGATCGTCGGCGGCCCCACGAAGCTCACCGCGCCCGTGTACGGCGTGATCGACAACGTGGGCGGCGCCCAACTCGCCGAGGCCTTCTACCGCCTGGAGGACGACGGCGTCGTCCAGGCCATCGGCAAGGCCTCGGGCGAGTCGACCACCATCGACTTCGAGCACTCCCGCGTCACCAGCGCGCGCGGACGCCTGGAGAACTTCAACATCACCACCCCGCTCGGCGCCGACCTCGGCTTCCTGCTCCACCTGCTGGAACAGGGCCGCCTCGACGCCCAGATCGGCTGGCGCGGCCCCTGGACCCGGGCCGCCGAGGCCGCCGAAGGGCTCCTCGCCCGCCGGATCCTCGGCAAGGCCGTCCTCGACGTCACCCCCGTGACGGCCTGACCCCCGCACATCGCCCGACGGTTACCCCGCGCCCGCCCGCCCGTGCCGGGCGCGGGGGAACCGTACGGATCATCGGGGGACCACCGGGGGGATATCCCCACCCCGGTCCGACGGGCCTGCCGGATGGGTCGACGGCCGTGCCTGCACGAGGCTTTACCCATGACCACACACCGCAGCAAGGCCCTCCTGATCGCGCTCTGCACGGCCACCGCCGCCGCCGGACTCACCGCCGGTTTCCAGGCCCACGCCGAGGACGCGGCCCCGGCCGGCGCCGACCGCCCGAGCCTGACCTGGCGCCCCTGCGCCAAGCCCGGCGGCCCCGCCACCCAGGAATGCGCCGACCTGCCCGTCCCGCTGGACCACGCCGACCCCGACGGCCCCCGGATCAACCTCGCCGTCTCCCGGATCCGCAGCGACCGGCCCGAAGCCCGCCGCGGCACCCTCGTCGTCCTGCCGGGCGGCCCCGGCGGCTCCGGCGTCCAGCGCCTGACCCAGAAGGGCGACGCCCTCGGCCGGCAACTCGCCGGGACGTACGACCTGGTCTCCTTCGACCCCCGCGGCGTCGGCGGCAGCACCACCGCCGACTGCGGACTCGCCCCGGGCGACCGCTACCTCACCAGCCTGCGCGCCTGGCCCGCCGCCGACGGGGACATCACCGCCAACCTCGACCGCGCCCGACGCACCGCCGAGGCCTGCGACCGCAACGGCGGCGCCGTCCTCGCGAGCTTCACCACCGCCAACCAGGTCCGCGACCTCGACGCCCTGCGCGTGGCCCTCGGCGAGCGCAGGCTCTCCGCCTGGGGGGTCTCCTACGGGACCTACGTGGGCGCCGCCTACGCCCAGAAGTTCCCCGAGCGCACCGACCGCTGGGTCCTCGACAGCAGCGGCGACCCCGACCCGACCCGCGTCGCCCGAGGCTGGCTCGCCGACATGTCCCGGGGCGTCGACGACCGCTTCCCCGACTTCGCCGCCTGGGCCGCCCACGCCGACCGGGACCGCGACGGCCTGCGCCTGGCCGCCACCCCCGACGAGGTGCGCCCCACCGTCATCGCGCTCGCCGCCGCCCTGGACCGCGCCCCGCGGAAGTCGACCACCCCCGACACCCCCCTCACCGGCAACGGCCTGCGCCAGGCCCTGCAGAACGCGCTGACCTCCGACGCGGCCTTCCCGGCCTTCGCCCGCCTCGTCAAGGCCGTCCAGGACCCCGCCGCCACGCCCGTCCTGCCGCCGGAGCTGGCCCAGCCGCTGCGCGGCCAGGACGCCGCCCAGCTCATCGCCGTCATTTGCAACGACGTGACCTGGCCCGAGGCCGACGCCCGGGACCGCCAGCGCACCGTCGACGAGGACCGCGCCCGCAGCCCCCTCACCGGCGGCATGCCCGTCAACGTCCTGCCGTGCGCCTTCTGGAAGAACACCCCCGACGAGAAGCCCGTCCGCATCACCGACGAGGGCCCGTCCAACATCCTCATGATCCAGAGCCGCCGCGACCCGGCCACGCCCCACTCCAGCGGCCTGAAGATGCGCGAGGCACTGGGACGGCGCGCGGTGCTCGTCACCGTCGAACACGGCGGCCACGGCGCCTACCTGGGCAACGGCAACGCCTGCGGCGACCGTGCCGTCACCGGGTTCCTCACCACCGGCGAGCGCCCCGCCCGGGACCTGGAGTGCGCGAACTGACCCCCCCTCCCCGGGGGGGGGCCCCCCCGGGGGGGCCGCCCCCCCCCGCCCGGGGGGGGGGGGGGGGGGGGCCCCCCCCCCCCCCCGGGCCCCGGGGGGGGGGGGGGGGCCCCCCCC
>NZ_JBVJMA010000013.1:207674-247669 GCF_055584445.1 Streptomyces sp. NPDC103540 | reverse complement strand
CCCTGACCGGCGCCCTGGCTGTCGTCACCGACGATGCCGGCCGGGTCCTGCTCGGCCGGTCGACGCGCGGCATGCTCGAGCTGCCCGGCGGCAAAACCTCCGGCCGGGAGGGCTTCGCCGCCGCCGCGGTGCGCGAACTCGCCGAGGAGACCGGCCTGGTCGCCGACCCGAGTGCCGCGCACGTAGTGACGATGCTCGTCGACGACAGCCACGGCGTGCCAAGGCTCACGGCCGTCGTCCGCATCACCGCCTGGACGGGCGCGCTGAGCAACCCCGAACCGGACAAGTTCGAGCGCTGGGAGTTCCACGACCTCCACGCCCTCGCCTGCGTCGGCGACGTCTTCGCCCCGGCCGCGCAGGCGATCGACAGCGTGTGGCCCGGCGTCATCCCGGACCTTCCACCAGTGATCTCCTACCCGCTCGCCGCCGAGCGGCCACCCGTGCCCGATGAGCCGGAGGAGGCCGTCCGGCTACGCCATGCGATGGCCCAGATGGTGATCGACGGCGGCTGGGCCCCGTCCGAGCCCGTCCGCGACGCGCTGCGGACCGTGCCCCGCCACCGCTTCGCACCAGAAGCGAACCTGGCGGTCGCGTACGACGGCGGCGACCGGGCCGTCATCACCCGGCGCGACGAGACCGGGAGGGCCATCAGCTCGGTATCGGCTGCCTGGCTCCAGGCCGACATGATCGAGAGCCTGCGTCTTCGGCCGGGTGCGATCGTGTTCGAGGCGGGGTCCGGTGGCTACAACGCCGAGCTGATCGCCCACGCCGCTGGGTGCGACGGGCGCGTGGTGAGCGTCGACATCGACCCGTGGGTCGTCCGCCGCACCCGTGCCTTCCTCGCGGAGGCCGGCAGCGGCCGCGTCACCGCCGTCGAAGCCGACGCCGCCCTCGGCGCGCCCGCCCACCTCGTACCCCGCGGCGGCTTCGACGGCAGCGTGATCACCTACAACTGCTGGGACGTCAGTGCGTCTTGGCGCGATCAGCTGGTCGAGGGCGGGCGCCTGGTCATTCCCCTGGAGATGGGCGGCTACACCCGGGCGATCGAGTTCGAGCGGCGCGGCGAGGTGCTGCACGCCCGCCGCTTCACCTACTGCGGCTTCGTCCGCGACCAGGGTCAGCAGGGCCGCCCGGCCCCGGTCGTCCCCCTGCTCGACGGAGCGCTGTCCTTGCGCTTCGACGACGGCCCCGCCGCCGACGCTCAGGGCCTGGAGGGGGCGCTGAGCGGGCGGCGGCACGAGGTCACGACCGGCGTGACCATGAGGGCTGCGAACTCCTACTTCGGCTCCCTTCAGCTGTTCGCGGCCACTACCGTGCCGGGCTTTTGCCGGCTGGCCTCCCACCAGGAGTCCGCCGAGGCGGTGACCGGTATCGCGAAGGACCGCGATGCCCCCGCGATCCTCGGCGAGGCCTCGCTGGCCTACCTGATCCACGTCCAGACCAAGGACAGCGACCGCCGGGAAGAGCGCGAGTGGGAGTGGTTCGCGTACGCCTTCGGAGAGCAGGGACCGGAGCTCGCCGAGCGGCTGGTGGCCACGGTCCGGGCCTGGGACCGCCACATCCGCGCCGAGGCCCACGACGAGCACGCCGACCCCGTTCTAACGGTCCACCCGGCCGGCACGCCCGACGACGCCCTGCCCGCCGGGGACGTCCTAACCAAGGTGAACTGCCGGATGGTGTTCCGGTGGCCGGGGCGTGACGTTGCGCTGCCCGGGCCCGTTGAGCGTCCGGTGGCCGACGCCGTGGCGGAGGGGGTGTGACGGTGGAACGGACCTTGCGACAGGCGGTGTTCGGCGCCCCGGCGGAGCGCGACGAGCTCGACCGGATGCGGCGTGCGCACGCGGCCGCCGCCCGGCAGTTCCAGTTGTCCGCATCGGGGCCGGAGGTCTGGGGGTGGCAGGGCCGCACCCTGGGGCGCCGGGCCGGGGACTGCTGGCTGCGCATCGTCTCCGCCGAGGAGGATCGGGCGGGCGGACGGCTGTGGGAGGGAACGGCGACCGCGGACACGCACGTACCCCGATCGGTGCCGCGGCCACGGCTTCGCGGCGTTCTCGACTGGGCTTTCCGCCACGTCGCCTACCGGGCGGAGCTCACCGAGTACGTGTCCGTCCCGCCGGTCACCAGCGGCACGCCCGTGCTCGACCAGGACATCGCTCTGCCCGACTCGTGGTGGGCGGAGCTGAGGTCCGCGCTCGCAACGCTTGCGACGGTGCCTACCGACCGGGAGTCGGTACGGCAGAACTGGGTCGACCGGAACTTCCGCCGCTTCCTCGGCACCGACCCCGTCCGGATCCGCGAGACGACGACCGGGCACGCCGATCTGCACTGGGCGAACCTCACCGGCGCGCCGCTGATCCTGCTGGACTGGGAGAACTGGGGCCGGCTGCCCGTGGGCTACGACCTGGGGCTGCTGCACGCGTACTCCCTGGCCGCGCCGGCGACCGCCGCCCGGATCCGCCGCGAGTTCGGCCACGTCCTGGACACGGACGCCGGCCGCGCCGGGGAGCTCATCGCCCTCGGGCAGCTCCTCCAGGCGTGCTCCCGGGGCGTTCACCCCCACCTCGCCCCGCTCGTCGCCCGCCAGGCCGAGCGCCTGACCGGCATTCCCGTCCCCACACCCTGACCGGCCCGACGGCCTGGAGGAACCCATGTCCCGCCCGCGCGTCGACGTCTGCGTGCTGACCATGAACGATCGCCCTGCGGAGGAAGCAGCCGCGCAGGCGACTCGAGGCGGTGACCTCGGGCCGTAAGACCAGCGGCGGCCGGACCACCGCCCGCCGCCGGGGCGCGGCCTACTTCCTGCCGGCCCGTGGGAAGCGGGAGACCTCCACAGCCCACTGCGCCACCGCTTCCAGGTCTCCCCGCGGCTGGGGCCGGCCGGCCGCAGCCGCGATCCGGGGGTAGGCCGGATGCATGTCGTGATCGGCGCCCGTGACCAGCGCGGACAGCAGCGGTGCGGTCCCCGGACGGCTCCGGTCGACCTCGATGAGCACAGCCGTTTGCCGGCTCCGCTCGAGGGCGGGCAGATCCGGTGGGAGCTGGGCGCGGATCTCTGTCCAGGTGAGCGTGGTTCCGGTCGCTGCGGCCTTCTGCAGGATGGTCTTGACGGCGGCGGCCAGCGGGTCGAGCTTCACGCGCGCCCAGCTCTCCGGCTTCCCGCCCGCCGGGGGCTTCGTGCGGGTACGGGGCGGTGCGGCCTCGGTACGCGCCGGTCGCCGCCGTCGTGCCTTGCGAACCCAGCGGTCGACCCGGTCCCGCTCGGGGCCTCTGAGGTGGGAGCCTGCGATGTTCGCCGCCCACGTCAGCTCCTGAACCAGCTTCGCCAGCTCATCATCGGCCAGCAGGTCGCTCTCGCGAGCGAGCCGCTTCAGCAGGGAACGGGCTCTTGCCGCCGCCTCCTCCGTCCGGTTCGGCTTCCTGCTCGTGGAGGGCCCCGGCCGCTTCGGGGCCGCCGGCGCCGGCCTGTGGTGCAGCTGCCGGCGCAAGACCGCCTGGGCCGCGGGCTCACCGGCATAGTCATGCTCGCGCAGATAGGCCCGGGCCGCGGCCAGGATGCGGTGCTCCTCGGCGCTGGCCCCACGCCGGGTCAGGGACGCGGCCTGCTGAATCCCGGACCGGACATCCCACGCCCGCCGTTCACGGACCGCGGCCTCCAGGTTCCTGAAGATGCGGCGCTGGTACTCCTCGTGGGTGGCCAGCCACCCCTTCGCCTCCGCCAAGGCCCTCTCGGCCTCGGCCCGGGCCGTGGAGGACAGACCGTCCAGGAAGGAGCTGCTGCCGTTGCACAGCCGGCGCACGTGGTCCACCGTCCCCGTCCGCTGCGCCGCCTCGAGGCCGCGGACGAACGTGACCACGCTCTCCGGCAGAGCACCTCGGCCGGCAGTCAGCCCCGGTGCGGCCGGCCGGCTCCCGGCGGCGGAACGGTCCCGCAGGATGCGGGAGGCGGCAGGGGTGAGCAGGCCCTCGTCCGTCCACGTGCACTCGCTGAACGGGACCCACTCGGTGGGGCGGGCCAGACTCTGGGTTCCGATCCACACGCGGCGATTCGCCCCGTCGCTGTCGCACCTGACGCGGTAGACATACGGGCAGCCCGCGAGCACGTCCGGATCCGGCACCACGCCGGGGCCGAGAATCACGGCCCCCTGACGCTCCCAGTCCGGCCGCACGGCGGCGTCCATGTGGATGCGCAGGGACAGGCCGTCCTCCAGATCGACGTCGACCAGGGAGCCGATCGGCGGCGGAAACGCGAACCGGCCGGCCCGGCCGAACTCAAGCAGCGACCGCGACATCGCCGACTTCACGTACAGGTGATCCGCGCTGGACTCGCCGACAGACGGCCGCTGGCAGGTGTTTACGGCGCCGTTCGGCAGCGGATTGTGCTGGAAGTGACACTGCCGATCGACGTAGAGCTTGGTGGCGAGCTGGCCCCCGCAGCCGCCCAGGAACAGC
This sequence comes from Streptomyces sp. NPDC103540, assembly GCF_055584445.1. Classification (NCBI taxonomy): domain Bacteria; kingdom Bacillati; phylum Actinomycetota; class Actinomycetes; order Kitasatosporales; family Streptomycetaceae; genus Streptomyces; species Streptomyces sp. NPDC103540. Next base: position 243,220 of record NZ_JBVJMA010000013.1, on the reverse strand, counting down.
CCGCACCAGAATGTGTCCTGGTGGTGGCCACGACGGAAGACGTCGAGCTCGATCGCCTCCGTCGGCAGGATGATCGGGACATCGGAGTGTTCATCACCGATGACCGCGGTCTGCACCAGTCTCGTGTCCCGCACCACGTCGCCCCCACTTAACTCGCTGCAACAAACGATAGATCGCGCGATACAGGCGCGCGGGCGTTCCGCCGACACCGGATGATCGCGGCTGCTGCGGCTCTGCCCGTGATTCCGAACCGTTACCTGGCTATTGGAAGCTGCTTCGTCAAAGGTGGCCTTCCGCCTCCGTTCCGGCGGGGGCTCTCGGCGCTGCGTGCTTGTGGAGGCCGGAGCGAAGTGGGCTCGACTCACGTGTCTTCTGACAAGAGTCGCGCGCGGGGTGTCCACTACGGGGAGTTGTCCTTGCGGCCACCAGTTGAGCCGCAGGCGGATTCCCGTGCTGGGGGTGGAATGCCATGTCGTCCGTGAACCGCAAGCTGTTCGACCTGGACGCCTACGAGGCCAGGTCCCGTCTTGGGCCGTGTTTCGTTTGCGCGTTTTTGAGGGGCGAACCCGGCTACGAGCACGAGCTGGTCTATGAGGACTCTGACCATGTGGCCTTCCTGGACCGGTGGCCCACGCTGCCGGGCAAGGTTCTGGTCGCGCCCAAGGCGCATGTGGAGAGTGTGGTCAGTGGGTTCTCGGAGGACGGATATGTGCGGATGATGTAGGCCGTACGCCGTGTGGCGCTCGTGGTGGAGGAGGTGCTGGCGCCGGAGCGGGTGTATCTGCTGTCGCTGGGGTCTGGGCAGGGCAATGCGCATGTGCACTGGCACGTCGCCGCTCTGCCGTCTGGGGTTCCCTACGAGCAGCAGCAGTTCCATGCGCTCATGGCGGAACACGGGGTCGCCGATGTGGCGCCGGCCGAGACGGCGAGGATCGCGGCGGAGTTGCGGCCGCGCTTGGCCTGAGGCTCGGGTTCAGTGCCCGTGTCGACGCGTGGTGATGGCGCTCTGGACTGTGAATGCGGCAGTGAGATTGCGGGCAGAGTCGGTGTCGGTCGCGACGCGGACGGCGTCGGAGGCGTGACGGGCCGCCTGGTCGAGGTCACCGTTGACGAGGTGGATGCGGGCGCTGGCGGTGAGGACCTCGGCGGAGCCTCGGCGTGCCCCTCTGGGCCAGGCGGCTCGGGCAGCTTCCAGAGCTTTGACTCCGTCGCTGGTGTACTGCGGTCGTTTCGTGGCGAGGCGGACGAAGGTGTGGCCGGCCCACTTGCTGATCTCAGTCCTGGCGGATCTTCGGCCACTGCGACGACGGCGCAATCCCGACGCTGGCGTGGCCGGCGGAGCTGCGGGGCGCGGCCTCGTCGCAGCCGACCGGTGGCGTCACCCGCCACGCCGTACCCTCCTCGGCGCCGACCGAGACCTGCGTTTGTCCGGCACGCGAGTGCGGCGGCCTGGCCCCGGTCGGCTGGTGCCCCGAGCACGGGACCGCGGCGGATCCGGTGATGGAGTGGCACATCGGCGCCGGACTGATCTGCCCGGCGCGCAGCGAGGCCACGGGCGCATTGCTGCTCTAGGATTTGTCCGGGCGATCTTTGAGTCGACGAGTGTCTGCGACTCTGATTTTCGGTGTCGAAGGGCTTGCCGAGGTGAGGTAGAAGGGCGACATGGACACCGCAGAACTTCAGCGGACGCTCAACGAGCACATCGGAGCCCTTGTCGTGCACCACGGGTACACCACCTACATGCGCGACTACGAGGTCATCATCAACGTGTGGAACGGCCCCGAGAGCCCGTCGACCTACATGCGGTATCTCTTTCGGTACTGCGTAGAGGCCCGATGCGAGACGTTCCTGCCCATGGAGACCTGGCGGGCGTCCTTGGACGACCGGCTCCTCGACCGCGATAACGAGAGCGGCCCCGGAGAGTACGTCTGGGGCGCGAACTATCACGAACTGTACGGAGCCGAACTCCGCCCCAAGTCGGAAGCTGCCAGTCGCTGGTCGACGGCCGTGGGAATCGACTTCCATGAGGTTCACATTGAGACCAATGCTCACGACCTGACCTTGCTCTTCTCAAACCTTGAGGTGAGCGAGGTACCGGTTGGATACGCCCCCTTCATCACGGACTGAGAGCCAGAGCTCGCGTGATCTTGTGACTGGTGCAGGAGCGGGTCGTTGATGTCGACATGGGGCGGGGTGATCCAAGCGACGCCGAATGGGAACTGCTACGACCATTGCTGCCGGTCAGCAACAGGCATTGTGGCCGGCGGCGGGATCACCGGCAGGTGATCAACGGGATACTGCACAGGGTGCGGACCGGCGTTCAGTGGCGTGACCTGCCCGAACGGTTCGGCCCGTGAGGGCGGTCCGGATGGCCTGGGCGACATCAACGGGAACGACCGGCTTGGTCGTCAGACCGAATCAGTTCTCGGGGTGGGGCCGGCCGGTCTCGACGACGAGAACGGTTCCCGGGACGGTGGCGTCCTCGACCGCGAACGTCCGTGGACCCCAGCCGTTGGACTGGCAGTAGGTCGGCTTGTGGTGGACGCGCCAGCGGTAGGTGACGCCGTCCACGACGATGCGCCGGGAGCCCTTCTTGACCAGCGCCACCGTCTGCTCCTTCGACCGCCCGTAGTGTCGTTCCGACACTCGCAGCCTGTCCTCGGGGGAGCAAACCATTTGGGTTCCTCAGCACGGTCACAAGCGGTCGAGGAAGGCCAGGACCTTGTCGGTGGGCCGGTAGCGACCCGGCCGGGCGGTGACCGGCGCGGTCAGTGCGAGCGCCTTCTCCTTGATGGCCATGTCGGCGTGGACGTAGGCGTCGGTGGAGCGGACGTCGGCGTGGCCGAGCCAGAGTGCGATGACCGTGTTGTCGACTCCGGCCTGCAGCAGCGACATCGCGCAACTGTGCCGCAGGACGTGCGGGAGGATCGGCGAAGAGTGGGGGAGGAACGACCCTGGGGCCTTCGAGCGGACGGACATCACCGTCAAGGCGCACACCGTGGTCGCTACCCGGTGGACCTGGGGCACGCAGTACGCCCCCGAACGCCGCTGGGGCGAGGCCGAGGAGGGTGTCCGCGCCGGACTGGTCTTCGAGCGGTTGACCCGCCATCACGAACGCGGCGATTCCCGCCGAGTGCCCGGCCCACGGCACCAGCGCGAGCGGGCGCCTCGCCGAGAGCATCCCGCCCACCGGATCCGTTCCGTCCGCCCCGGGACTCCGTCCGTCCCGTCCTGGCGACTTCCCACGCGCGACTCCTTGCTCATGGCTCACGCCCTGGCGGGCCGGCGCCCCCAGGACACGCGAATCTCCCCGGACGCCGGACGCCGGACGGTCGAACGGCGAGTCAGCCCGAAGACGTACAGGGGGACACCAAAGGTAGGAGGTCGTACGAGGAGGGCCCCGCCCGGGTCGGGATCGTCGTCCTGACCCGGGCGGGGCCGTTCTGTCCTGCCGCAGGGCTACTTCGTCGTGGTCGCGGCGAGGTCGCTCGGGCCGCTCAACGTGCCCGGGACGGGCCGCAGGGCCGTCCAGGAACCCAGCGTGGTGTCAAGGGTGCTGCTCTGAACCGCGCCGCCCGCGCCGATGGCGTAGACGTGGACGTTCGCGCCGGCGGAGGCGCTGGAGACGCGGGTCAGACCGGTGCCGCCGACCTTCGTCCAGCTCGGCTTCCACAGGCCGGCGAGGTAGTCGCCGGTCTGCGCGTGGAGCGCGCCGTCGGCGCCGATGACCTGCACGCGTACGGTGTGGCCGATGTGGGACACCGCGATGTCCTTGGCGCCCGTCATCGAGCCGGGCAGTTCGCCCCAGACGGTCCAGCTGCCGGACCGGCTGTCGAAGTCACGGCCGTGCACCTTGCCACCGCTGCCGATGCCGTAGAGGCGGACGGCATGACCGGCCTTGACGCTGCCGATGCCGGTCATGCCCGTCATACCGGCGACCGGCGTCCAGGTGTCGTTCCAGCGACCGGCGTTGTAGTCGCCGACCTGCGTGTACAGGCCGCCGTCCGAGCCGAGGACCTGGACGTACAGCACATTGTTGATCATGGCTGCGGCGACGTCCTTGACCCCGCCCGCCCCGCCCGGTACCTCGGTCCAGTTGCCCCAGGCGCCGGTCGCGACGACGTACTCGCGGTCGTAGACCTTGCCGCCCGCGACACCCACGTAACGGATGCCGGTGCCGGTGTCCACGCCGACGAGCCGGGTGACGGCCATGCCGCCCACGTTGGCCCACTGCGCCCCGAACGCACCGATGTCCAGCTTGCCGCTCTGGCTGAACAGGGTGTTTCCGGCCGACGCGGCCAGCGTCACCTTCGACGGGGCGACGCCGACGGCGGCACCGATGTCGGAGGCTCCAGAGAGACCGCCCTGAAGCTCCGTGAACGCGCTCCAGGAACCGGAGGTCGCGTTCATCGTCGCGTGGTCGACCCTGCCGCCGTTGCCGACGGCGTACAGCTCGACGGTGTCGCCGGAAGCGACGCTGCTGACGCGCGTCAGACCGCTACCGCCCACCTTGGTCCACACGTCGTTCCAGCGGCCGGCGTCGTAGTTGCCGAATTGGGTCCAGATCGCACCGTCGGAGCCGATGATCTGCACGTGGACGTTGTTCCCGACGGTGCTGGACGCGATGTCCTTCACACCACCAGCGCCGCCCGGGACCGCACCCCACACGCTCCATTTGCCGGTCCGCGTGTCGAAGTCACGGCCGTAGACCTCGCCCCCGCCGATGCCCTGCACGCGCACCGTCGTACCCGAGACGGCGCTCGTGACGTGGGTCAGCCCGGTCGCCCCGACCGAGGCCCAGGCGCTGTTCCAACGACCGGCCCGGTAGTCGGCGACCTGCGAGTAGAGGTTGCCCTCGGAGCCGACGATCAGCACGTGGACGGTGTCACCGACCAGCGCGGCGGTGATGTCCTTCGCGCCCGCGGCCCCGCCCGGGACCTGGGCCCAGCCGGACCACTTGCCCGTCGCGAGGTCGAGGTCCTCGCTGTAGACGCGGCCACCGGCGACGGCGTAGGCGCGCACGAAGTCCCCGTGGCGGACCGTGCTCACCTGGGAGACGTTCTGCCCGTCGGCCTTGGCCCAGGCGGAGCCGTACTCCCCGTAGCCCACGTTCCCTGACTGCGACCACATCGTGCCGCCGCCGCCCGCCAGGAGCGACACCTGGGAGCCGTTGCGCGGCGCGGTGGTCTGCTCGATCCACGCGCCGAGGTTGTCGATACGGGCGGCCACTGCTCCCGCACGGGTCTCGGCGGGGTCGACGCCGAGGCAACCACCTTGCCATGAGCGGCTGTTGACGCCGACGAGCTCGCCGGCGGCGTTGAGCAGCGGGCCGCCGGTGTCGCCCTTGCAGAGGGCGTCGGTGCCCTTGCCGGTGACGGCGAGGGTGGTGGCACTGGTGCTGTCGGTGGTGAAGGTCCCGGTGTGGAGCCTGCCCGGGACCCACTCGGTCTTCGTACGGCCGAAGCCCGACGCTGTCAGCTCGCTGCCGGCGGCGGGGGCCGCACCGGCCCGCTTGACCGGGGCGATGTCGGTGACGGGCGTGGCCAGCCGAGCCAGGACCACGTCACGGTCGGAGGCGTTCGCCGAGAGCTCGACGACGTCACGGCGCTGGTTGTTGCTCAGGGTCGCGGTGGTCTTCAGCGCAGGCGCGCCCGCCGTGACCGCCGCACCCGGCGTCGCCGCGAAGCAGCTCGCGGCCGTCAGCACCCAGCGCGCGTCGATCAGTGTGCCGGTGCACGCACGGCCGTTGGCCTCGTCGCCCAGATCCAATTTGACGGTGAACGTGTGCCGGTCGGCCGGGGCCTCGGGACCAGAGACGGCTTGGGCGGGGCCGGCCGACAGCAGGCCGGCGCCGAGGGTGGCGGCGAGCCCGGTGGTCATCCACGCCAGGCGTGGACGGTGAGTGGACATGGGTGTTCCTTGGGGTGGTGAGGATGAGTGATGCCTGTGGGGCACCGGTTCGGGAAGGGCCGGAGCCGTGGAGGCGGGCCCTTCGCAGGGAAGCGGTCCTTCGCCGGTGGCCGTCCGAAGCGCGGGTTCGCGGGCAGGGGGACGCCCCGCCGCACGATGGAAATCCCACTACGGGGTGAGGGATTCCCGGTGTGTGGCGAGGCGTCAGCCGTGCCGTGCCCCGGGGGGCGGGACCGAGAGCGCCCCGCTGGGGTGGGACGGTTCGCGCCGGCTGTCAGCCCGTGAAGGTGGCGGTGATCGCCAGGCTTCCGGGTGCCGCGGGCAGGCCCTGGAGCGGTGCCGGCACCGGGGTGTCCCAGGTGCGGTTGGTGTGGCGGGTGGTGTGCAGGAGCTTGCCGTCGGCGGTGGTGACGGCGACCTGGACCTCCCCGTTGACGGCGGCGGCGGAGACGGACTTGGCCGTGACCGCTCCGAGGACGTCCTTCAGGTCGCCCCAGGGGCTCCACGTCCCGTTGGCGGCACGGATGGTGTGGTACTGGCGGGTGCCGTTGTCGGTGGCGATGACGAAGTGCGTCTCGTCGCCCGAGCCGGCCATGGCGATGGCGCCGATGGGGCCGATGTTGCCGGTGACGGCCTGGCTGACGTTGCCCCAGGCCGTCCAGTTCCCGTTGGTCTGACGGATGCTGTGGTAGGGCTTGCCGCCGCTGACGAGTGCGACCTGGAGCGCGCCTTGGACGCTGGCGGTGGCCACCGTGGTCACGTTGGCGACGGAGCCGCTGGAGACGTCGCGGAAGGGGGTCCAGTGGCCCGTGCCGTTGCGGACGGTGTGGAAGGCCTTGCCGTCGGCGACCGCGATCACGTGGAGGTCGTGGCCGATGGACACGGCGGAGACCTGCGTCAAGTTGCCGAGGACGTTCGCGACGGAGAACACGTCACCGAAGCTGCCCCAGGTGCCGTCCGGCTTGCGGACGGTGTGGAAGAGACCGCCGCTGTTGCTGATGGCCAGCACGTGCGTGTCGCCGTTGATGCCGGCGGCGGCGGCGCTGCGGATGCCGCCGAGGTTGCTCGCCTTGGTCTGCACGTCGGCGAAGCCGGTCCAGGAACCGTCGGGCAGGCGGGCGCCCTGGTAGAGGCTGCTGCCGGACTGCACGAGGGTCTTGGTCTGCCACCCGGCCGTCGTGGCGCGGATCTGCTCGATCCACTGCCCGAGGTCGTCGACGCGCGCGGCGATGGCACCGGTGCGGGTCTCGGCGGCATCGGTGCCGAGGCAACCGCCCTGCCAGGAACGGCTGCCGACCGCGACGAGTTCGCCGGCCGCGTTCAGCAGCGGGCCGCCGGTGTCGCCCTTGCAGAGGGCGTCGGTGCCCTTGCCGGTCAGGGCCAGGGTGGTGGCGTCGGCGGAATTGACCGTGAACCTGCCGGTGTGGAGCCTGCCGGGCACCCACTCGGTCTTGGTGCGCCCGAAGCCGGCCGCGGTCAGCTCGGCGGCGGCCGCAGGAGCTGCGCCGGCCCGCTTGACGCCGGGGATGCCGGTGGCGGGGGTGGCCAGGCGCGCGAGGACGACGTCGCGGTCGGCGCGCGGAGCGAGCTCAGCCACGTCGACGGTCTTGCCGTCGCTCAGCGTCGCGGTGCTCTTCAGAGCGGGCGTGCCCGCCGGGAGCGTCGCGCCGGGAGTGGTGGCGAAGCAGCTCGCGGCGGTCAGGACCCAGGAGCCGTCGACCAGGGTGCCGGTGCAGGCACGGCTGTTGGCCTCGTCACCCACGTTCAGCTTGACGGTGTAGGCGTGCTGGCCGTCGGCGCCGGGGGTGCCGGTGACGGCCTGGGCGGAGCCGGTGGACAGGACGGTGGCGCCGACGACGAGACTGGTGGTGATCCACGCCAGGCGTGGACGCTGAGCAGACATGGGTCTTCCTTGGGAACGTTGCGAAACGGGTGACGGGGTTGGCGTCGCGGCCTGGAGGTCCGGCCGGAGGTGCTATCCGGTGATGCGGAGCTCGACCAGCACGGACGGCTTGTTGCCCGTGGTGCCGTCACCCTCGCCGACCGGCTTGACGCTGTTCTTGGGAACGTCGACCGTCGTCGTCTTGCCCTCGGCGGTGAGCTTGGCCTGGACGGAGTTCTCCTCGGTCCAGATGCCGTAGGCGCTGGGGATCTCCACGGTGAGGTAGCCGTTGGAGCCCAGTGCGTCGAAGCAGTAGTTGCGGCCGCCCGCTACGCGGGTCTCGACCATCACGTCCCACGGCTGGGCGCAGTCGACGAGGACCAGCTGGCCGTTGCCCCGCTTGACCTTGATGCCTTGCTGCTGCTCGATCTGGGCGCCGCCGGGGTAGGCGAAGTCCTCGACGGCGTACGGCATGGCCTGCGGATCGGCGGCGGCGACGGTCGTGGTGACGGAGGCGGGCTGGGCCACGGCGAGAGTGGCGGCGCCGGCGCCGACGAGGCCGAGGGCCATGGCCGCTCCGAGCAGGACCCTACGGGCGCGGTTTATCACAGGTGTTGTTCCTCTTGGGAGCTGACCCGGCCAGATCCGGCCAGGTAAGGGGAAAGTAAAGTGCCTGCGTGAACCTACCAGTACGATCATGCATCGCGGACCAAGGGTCCTTCGCCTCAGCGAAGTGACTGATCGTCTGCTTTTGGGCGCTTCACGCGGAGCCTCCCTGAGCAGCTCTCCCAACTGTGATTTTCACTACTTTCGCCGCCGAACAGGCTCTCTGCCGAGATCCCGTCGGCTGCGTTGGTGCATGGCGAGCGCTAATAGGGTCGTCCCGCTCGGCGTATCGCCGTTCGGAATTGAATGTAAGGAACATGTATATGGGGATGGTTTTGCGCCACCCAGGCGCAAGGCGACCAAGGCCCGGCCGAGCGTGGATGCGCCGGGTGCGCACAGCCACGGCGATGGCTCTCCCACTGGCCTTGGTGACAGGACTCGTCGGAACCTCTCCGGCTACCGCCGAGGACGGGGACATACCGTCCCTGACACCCAGGGCCCGGGTCGTCGACCTGTGGGCCGTGGGAGGCCCGGCCGTGAAGGCCGCCGCCGAAGCCGCGCTGACGGGCAGCGACGAGGACGTCAACCGGTTCCTGGGCATGGAAAAGGCTCTGAGGACCGCCGACGACCGGGTGGACGCATTCAGCATGCTCAGCCTCGGTGGCACCGGTGTGCGGGAAGCGGCCCGTACGGCGCTCGCGACGAACAATGCCGAAACCGTCCGGACCTTCCTGGTCCAGGGATGGCAGGCACCGCTCGCACAGGACCGACGGGTCGAAGCTCTCTCGGTCATGAGCACCAGCGGCCCCGGCGTGTACGAGGCCGGAAAGAAGGCACTCGAAGGCACCCCCAACGACGTCACCACCTTCCTGACCGAGGGACAGCACACCGTCCGCCGCACGGACAACCGCGTGGCGGTCATGTCCCTGCTGAGCACCGGCGGCCCCAACGTCCAGGCCGCTGCCAAGCTCGCCCTCAAGGGCAGCCCCGAGGACGTCCAGGACTTCTTGGACGTCGGGCAGCACGTCGCACGCAATCGGGACCAGGAACACGCCACGGTCTCGCAGCTTGCCCAGCAGGCCAAGGACGCCGGCGCACAGGCCGAGCGGTCCACGAAGCTGGCGGAGGAAAGCTCGAAGAACGCTGTCGAGCATGCGAAGGAGGCCAAGGCCGCCGCACAGCGGGCGGCCAAGGAGACCGAAGCCGCACGCAACGACTCTCTCAAGGCCGCGAGCGCGGCGGCGACGGCGGCCGAAGCCGCACGCCAGGCCGCGCGGGCCGCGCAGACTGCGATCAACTCGGCCAAGGCGGCCAATCTCGCCGCCCGCATCGCGGCGAGCGCTGCTTCGCAGGCATCCGCAGCAGCCATCGGCGCGTCCAACGCCGCGGCCCGCGCGTACGGCGCGGCTCAGGACGCCTGGGGCAACGAGGGCAAGGCCGCCGACGCCCGCAAGCTCGCCGACGAGGCGGACCGCGCGGCCGCGGCCGCCGAGATGTCGGCGGAGGCCCTACGCCGCGCCACCGACGCCTCCAACGCATCGGAGAACGCCGCCAAGGCGGCCTACGGCGCGGCAGGAAACGCCCTGGAAGCGGCTGACGCCGCCGACGACGCGGACGACTTCGCAGCCGCCGCCGGCGTGAACTCGCGCGAGGCACGCCAGGCGGCGGACCAGGCACGTCGCCACGCCAACGAGGCCAAGCGCGCTGCCGACGCCGCTGCGTCTCTCGCCCGCAGGGCCAAGGAAGCCGCCCAGAAGGCGGGCTCAGCCGCCGCCTCTGCGGCGGTCCACGCCCGCAACGCCGCCGCGGAGGCACGCCGCGCCGCGGACCACGCCGGACAGGCCGCACAGGCCGCAGCCGAATCGACCAAACACGCCGCCGACGCGAAGACGGCTGCCGACACGGCGACGAACGCGGTGGAGCAGGCGCGCGAGGCCCATCAGATCGTCCTGGCCACGGAGGCCGAGGACCGCGCCCAGCGCACCGCCGAGGCCACCGAAGTGGCCAAGGACTTCAAGCAGCAGACCGACGAGCTGCAGGCGAAGACCAACCAGCGGATCGACAACCGGGGCTCGGTCGAGGCGGAAGCGGCCCGCCTCGGCGCCGAGGCGGCCAAGCCTGGTGTCGACGTCAAGACACTCGCCACTCAGGGCCGCAAGCTGGCCCTCACCACGGCGCAACTCCGCGGGCCGTGGGCCAAGCAGGCGGCACAGGAAGCGCTGAGCGGCACCGACGAGGAGGTCCGCGAATACCTGAGGACCAGGTGGAAGCGGGCGTCTCAGGATGACGACCGGGCAGCGGTCGAACTCCTCACGGGCTCCAAGCAGCCAGCGGCCGTACGCACCGCGGCCACCGAGGCACTCACCAAGAGCCCCGAGCAGATCGGTGAATTCCTGCGCTCCGGCCAGTACGACGCGGCCCGCACGGACAACCGCGTCAAGGTCATGCAGGTGATGTCGGTTGGAGGGAACACCGTCAAGGAGGTGGGCAAGGCGGCGCTGGCCACCGACACCGCCGAATCTCTCCTCGGCTTCCTCAACCGGGGTCAGCACGAAGCCCGGGCCACCGACGACCGCGTCCTCGCCATGAGCCTGCTCAGCACGGGCGGCCCCGAGGTCAAGGCCGAAGCCCAGATCGCACTGTCAGGCCCCCCGGCGCTCGTCCGCGACTTCGTACAGCAGGGCCGCTTCACGGCCCAGTACAAGGACGACCTCGCCGACACGCACAACAAGGAGATCGAACGTCTGATCTCGGACGCGGCGGGGGTCGCGTCCATCGCGCAGAGCAACGCGTTCAAGGCGGCCCAGGCCGCAGCCCTGGCCAACGCCCAGGAACAGGCGGCGCGGGAAGCGGCCGCCGCCGCCCAGAAGTCCGCCGATGCCGCGGCCGGATTCGCGCAATCTGCCAAGGTCTCCGCCGCAGCGGCCGCGGACTCCGCCTCCAAGGCACAGGCATCAGCCAATTCCGCCCGAGGTGCGGCGAACAGAGCGGCCCAGGACGCGGTCAACGCCGAGGTGTCCGCCCAGCTCGCCGCGCGCTCCTACGCCTGGGCCCAAGGCTCCGCCGTCATGGCCCGCCAGGAAGCCGACAGTGCCTACCAGGCCTCGGTCTCGGCCGGCGAACATGCAACGGCCGCGGAGGCCGCCAGTAACCGGGCGTACGACTCCTACCTCGGTCTCTACCGCCGTGAATACGAAGCGCGCCTGGGTGCGGAGGAAGAGAGGCTGCGCAAGGAAGCGGAGAAGGCCAAGGAAAAGCAGCCGTACCAGTGCGTACCCGGTGCCACCATCGCCTGTGCCCTCTTCGCTGAAGAGGGCCAGTACGTCTCCTATTCGGCCTACACCGAAGGCATGATGTTCGCCTCGGGCGCACAGGACGGCATCGACTGCTACAACACGCTGAACATCAAGACGTGTGCGATGGCCGTCGTCGCCTTCGTGCCGATTCCCGTGGGGAAGGCGGGCGGGCTCCTTTTGAAGGCCGTGCGTGCCGCACGGGGTGGCACCGAGGCGGCGGCCGGCACAGGAGCGTTCGCCTTCTCGGCAGGCGGCGCTGCCGTCGACTCGTTCGCCATGTCACGAGGCGGCTGGGCCACGGCACCCGTCTGGACCAGGATCCGCGCGACTCAGCCGCTGTACCCGGGCACGATGATCCCGCGTTCCTTCACCGTGTCGTTGTCGACCCAACGAGAGATCTGGGTGCACGGAAACGCCACGAAGCACGTCTTCGAGGAAATCCAGCGCGCAGGCTCGGGGTACATGCAGAAGTACAAGACCGACGAACTGATGGCCAGCATGGTGCGTGCCCTGGACAGGGCCTACCGCGACGGCAACCGGTACGGTGAGAAGATCCTCAGCGAGGGCTGGGAGTTCATTGTCGACAAGCCCCGCAAGGTGGGCGACCTTCCCACGCTCAAGCACGCAAGGAGGACCGAGTGAGATGACGATCTCTTTTGCAGGAGTGATCCATGACGGGGGTCCGACAGTCGAAGTCGACGAGTACATTCCCGTGACGCTCACGTGGCCGGGGTACTCCCGGCTTTCAGATTCCCCGAAGAGCGTGATGCTGAACGTGGGGGGCTGCCTCCTCGAGGTCAAGGTCGATCGCGCCTCTGGGGAACTCGTCGAACTGATCGTCGTGGACGCCCCCCGAGGAAGCCTGCTTCGGCAGTCCGATCCCCTCGAGACCCCTGACTTCGAATCGGGTGTTCCCCTCGTCGAAATCCAGGAGGACGAGGAGCCGGGAGGAGACGTCGGCATGGCGGCGCCCCGCCTGCACCCCAACGGGCTCGACCTGGAACTGAGGTCGGCAGACGTGAGCCGCTGGATCGGGAATCCGCACTGCATGATGGGATTCTCGCCTGCGGGTGAGCTCGTCCACGTCTCGATCGGGCTGACCCCGGCCGATGTGGAGGTGGCGTTCGGCTAGGACTTGTCCGGGCGATCATGTTCGGAGCCAGATGGTGAGGGCTGCTGCGGTGGCCGTGCCGAGGTAGACATAGCCGCGCTTGTCGTAGCGGGTGGCCACCGCCCGGTGCTGCTTCAGCCGGTTGATCGCCCGCTCGACGGTGTTGCGTTTCTTGTACCGCTCTTCGTCGAAGCCGGGTGGCCGTCCGCCGCGCGAGCCTTTGCGCAGGCGGGCGGCCTGGCTGTCGGTCTTCTCCGGGATGGTGTGCCGGATGCCCCGGCGCCGCAGGTAATCACGGCAGGGCCCGTTGCTGTAGGCCTTGTCGGCGGCGATGCTGTCAGGCTTCTTGCGGGGCCTGCCTAGTCCGATCTTCGGGACGCGGATCTTCTCCAACACCGGCTGGAACTGCGTGCAGTCAGCCCGCTGACCTGGTGTGACGATCAGGGACAGTGGGCGGCAGCGGCCGTCCGCGCTCAGGTGGAGCTTGGTGGTGAACCCGCCGCGCGAGCGGCCCAGGCCCTCACCTCCTGCACCACCTCCACCAGGCGGGCGACGAGACTTTGCCACGGTGTCTCGCCCTGGTGTTCCCCCACTGCGGCCCCCCTTGATGCGGGAGCCGGTGGCGGCTCGGTGCGGGCGCCGGCCGCGTGCTGATGCGCCCGCACGATGGTGGAGTCGACCGAGATGTCCCAGTCGATCTCACCCGCTGCATCCGCTGCGGCCTGGACCTGCTGGAGCAGGCGTTCCCACGTCCCGTCGGCCGACCACAGCCGATGGCGTTCGTAGACCGTCTTCCACGGCCCGAATCGTTCCGGCAAGTCCGCCACTGGACGCCGGTCCGCACTCGGTGCAGAATCCCGTCGATCACCTGCCGGTGGTCCCGCCACCTGCCGCAACGCCTGTTGCTGACCGGCAGGAACGGCTGCAGCCGTTCCCACTCCGCATCACTCAGATCACCCCGCCCCATGACAGGAAAAACGACCCGGACACACGCCCGTCACAAGGTCATACGAACGTTGCCACCTACTCGGTGACGAAGGGTGCGTATCCGAGCGGGACCTCGCTCACCTGAAGGTCCGAGAAGAGCAAGGTCAGGTTGTGCGCGTTGGTCTCAATGCGTACTTCATGGAAGTCGACCCCGAGGGCGTTCGACCAGCGGCTGGTCGCCTCCGACTGAGGGAGAAGCTTGGCTCCCGGGTACAGACAGTGCCACTTCACGCCCCAGACGTATCCGTCGAGGTCGGCGTCGGTCTCGGATTCGATGAGCCGGTCGTCCAAAGAGACCCGCCAGGTCTCCCCCGGCACTGACGTCTCGCACCGGACCTCGACGCAGTACCGAAAGAGATACCGCAGGTGGGACGACATGATGCCGGTACGGGGATCCGCGGTCGCGTAGACGATGACCTCGTAGTCGCGCATGTAGTTGGTGTATCCGTGGTGCACGACAGCGTGATCGAACGTCTCGTCCAGCATCTGCTCAAGAACGGCGGTATCCATACCGCCCTTCTACCTCACTCGGCGTGACCCTCGAAAATGAGATTCACAGGTGCCAGGGACCGTTGTCTCGGAGATCGCCCGGACAAGTCCTAGACCTCGTCCTTATCCACCAGCACCTCCCCAAACCACGGGCGCCATCCGCCCCCTGCCAAGACGATCCCGCATCAGGAGGGGCCCGTGTGGGCAATCGGCCGGATCCGGGCCGCCTCCCGCATGCGCGAGCTTGAACCTCCCATGACAGAGAGGGGTGGGCTGAGCGCCTAAGGTGCCGTGGACGAGGGGGCGTCGGCCCGTGGGGTAGAGGACGGATCGTGGCGAGTGTCGTTGCCAAGGGTCCAGCGCCGGGGGCGGGGCAACTGTAGGAGTTCCAGTTCCCGCTTAACGGCCCTCCGCCCGAAGGGCCGTCACCGGTGCGCACTTCCTATGGTCGCGAGTGCCGGCCAGTCCTGGGTGCTTCGCCTCTACCAGGCATTCCAGAGCACACCATGACGGTGGCGGACCGGCGGCATGGCTGCGTCGTCAAGTTCGTGGCCAGCGCGGTGCAGTCCGCGGATGCGCTGGGCGTCGAGTCGACCCTGGAGTCGGGCCCGGCCCTCAGCCGTCGCGATCTCGGCGGAAAACGAACCCTTCCTGCAATGAAGCACCATCCACTGCCAAGAGGTGAGCTGGCGCAGCGTCTTCGCCGGGGCGGGACGACGGCCTTCGCGGGCCGCCCGGGCCAGTTCAGCATTCGCATAGCGCAGGTCGTACAGCGACATGGACTCCGATGCGCCCTCTTGGACGCGGAGTCGCCTGGGAGTCGTGCGGACAGTTCGAGACATTCAGAGCCTCCGTAGGGCCCTCTGGGCTTTCCAGAGGCACCTACGGCGGGTGCGTAGTGGTCAGCACAACTCAGCCCCCTTCGTTGGCCACGACGATCCACCAGCAGCACAGTAGTCGCGCGGAGACGCGGAGGCCGAGACTTTCCACTCGCGGGCCTTCGCTCTCGCCGATCTCGGCCGCGCCGACGAGGCCATCGCCGTGGTCGAGGCCCACCCCGACCCGTGGACAGACCCCCGCCTCGTCAAAGCCGACCTTCTCAGCACCGGCGGCCACCTCGCCGCCGCCGAAACCCAACTGCGCGACCTCGGCACGTTCCAAGCCCGCGAGGCCCTGTTCGAGATCCTGCTCCGGCGGGGGAAAGCGGAACAGGCGATAGCCGCCCACCCCACCGCGACCGAGCAACGCACCGCCACAGAGGCGGCGGCCGTCGAAGGAAGGCTCGCATCCGGTGATACCCGCGAAGACGGATACTCCTCGAAACCCCCTTCTAGCTCTGATCACATCGCCGTGTGGCAGGCGTTCACGCCCAGTGGGTGAGGTCGTAGACCGCTTCGCACAGCGGGTCCCGCACATCATGGGCGCGGTGCGCTGCCAGGGTTGTCGGCTCGTCCGGGCGTAGCAGGGCGGTGAGTTTGGTGGTGGCCCACCAGCCGACGGTGCGGGGAGTTCCGGTGGTGTCGCGGATGGCGAGGTCGATGCCGATGGTGTGGTTGGTGTGGGTGAGGTAGACGCGGACGGTGTCGGGTCGGTGGTGGTCGAAGCCGGTCAGGACGTAGAGGTCGGGGGCGATGGAGGGCACGGCGTGGTGCCAGAGGGGGTCGCCGGCGAGGTCGGCGATCAGGTAGTCGATGCCGTCGTCGAGGGTGACCTCGGTCCCTTCGGGGACGACGGTGGCGACGAGGGTCGTGACGTCCACGTAGGGGAGGCCGTCCGGCCCGGGGGCGGGGGTGGTCGTTTCGGTGAGCCAGGTCGCGGTGTGGCGCAGGGCGCCGGTGTACCACCAGGTGCCGTGCTCGCGGCCGTAGCGGACGGGCAGGTCCACGGTGACGGTGTGGCCGGTGGTGTCGTCGAGGCGGACCCGGATGGTTTCCGGGTCCGGGTGGACCATGGCGCGCAGGCGCCAGTCGGTGCCGGGCAGCGGTACGCCGATGAACCTGCGCAGGGCCAGCAGGGCTTCGCAGAAGTGCGCGTCCATGTCCTTCAGCCTTCCCCGCGCGGGTCGAGGTGTGCCGGTGGCTACAGGTTGTTGACCCAGTCGGGGCACAGGGTCTGGCCCACGCAGTAGGCGGTGACCGTGCCCAGGGGGCGCCTGTCGGGGGTTTGTGGTCCGGCCGGGCCGCGGGTGCCGCGTTCGGCGACGGAGACGGTGCGCGTCCGGACCTGGCCGCTATTGGTGGCCACGACTCCCCAGTACTCGGCGCGCGTGCCGGTGACCTTGTCGGCGGTTCCGTGGTAGGGCGCGTCGTTGGCCTTCTCGCTGTGCATGTTGTGCTTGGAGGAGACGTGGAGCCAGCCGAAGTCGCGGGTGACGTGACGCGTGGGGATGTCGTGCCCGTCCCAGTCCCGCACGGACCAGTCGCCGCACGCGGCAGCCGCCTCCACCAACCCCGCCACCTGACCCGGCCACCTACGAACAAGGACCGGGTTCCCCCCACCCGCAGCGGGGGGAACCCGGGCCTTGCCCGTACGGCAGATACCCCATTCGCCGTCAATCCGATTCCTGCCCGCCGCTGCGAGGGTGGAGAACGCCCGTGTGGGAGGGGCCCCTACACGCCGCCTTCGATCAGTGAGGCGCCTGTCGGGACGGCGTCGACGGGGCCGATGTTGGTGTAGTGGCCCTTGACCAGGGTGGCCGAGTAGGCCCGCGCGGTGCCCCCGTCGGACTCGTAGAACAGCAGGCTGTCCCCGGCGCGGGCCACCATGTGCCAGCCGGACGAGTCGCCTACATCGACCAGGGGCCCGACGGTGCCGAGTCTCGCCGTGGCGACGCGGAACTGCCACCTGCTCTCCCTGATGCTGACCCCCGTCATGCTGAACAGAGAGTCCCTGGTGCCTACCACAGGCCCCAGCCCGCCGCCCCGGGTGCTGCTGCCGTCGGGGAAGAAGACGGTATCGGGGAGCGGTCTGCCTCCCTTGTAGGTGTAGGAGCCGAAGTGGAGGTATCCGTATTCCATCTCACTGCCGGAGAGCCTGCCCAGGTCCTTCCACCAGCCGCGCGTGAACATCAGCGTGTCGCAGGAACCGGCGATCTGGTCCCAGGTGGGCCTGGGGCCGGGGTAGGACCGTACGTGACGGTAGAGACCGTCGATCAGCCAGCCCGAGCCCGCAGCGCCGGTGGAGCGGTTGTAGGCCAGCACGGAATCGCCGGTGGCCTCGATGTTGTCCCAGCCGGGGCTGAAGTCGTTGTACGTCTTCACACGTGTGTAGAGGCCGTTCTTGAAGTGGCCGGTCTCCCCGGTTCCGGTGCCGTAGTTGTAAAGCAGCAGGGTGTCGCGGCTTGCCGCAGCACGTGAGTAGCCGGCGGGCAGCGTCAAGGTAGCCTTCTGCTGCCACTTCCCGGCCGTCAGCGTTCCTGTGACCGCGGCGCCGGTCTTCGAGTCGTAGAAGACCAGCGAGTTGTTGACCCCCGCGTCGGTGCAGTACGCGGCCCCGGCCAGAGCCGGGCCCGTAGGCGCGAAGGGCACGGCCAACAGGGAGATGGCAACTGCGATCAGAACAGACGGTCGCATTCCCATGACAGTCCCCTCTTCACATGACGGGACACCCCTGATCCCACCGTACGTCGGCACTTCCCGCCCGGCATCTCCTACCGAAAGCCGCACCGGCAGACGGACCAAGGCCCTCCACGGACCCGTCCCGACCCATGGCGGTCCCGCGGATCAGAACCCCCATCGACCGGTGCGACCGGCAGGGCGACGCAGCCTGTGCAGCGCTCGTCGCGGCCGTGACCGGCCTCCTGCAGGTGCGTGGCCTTCAGTTTCCAGAACGCGTCCCGGTACAGACGCCGGGCGCGTTCACAGACGGTGCCGTTCGGTGTCGTTCAGGTGGGACCAGCATGCTGTCGGGTCGTCGTGGTCGACGAAGCCCGGTGGCCATTCGGCGGCCTGTCGCGTGCAGGGCCGACCACTCACACACCCGATAGACGCACTGCCGCACCCGGCTGGCGGGGCACAAGAGGTCCCCCGCCAGCTGGTGATCGCCCCGCAGATCCAGCGCTCCCCCAGCGTGAAGGCCGACTACCGGTGGGCGAAGGCGGTGGCGACGGAGGCGGGCTCCCAGGGTGATCCCGTGAGGGACGGCGCCAGCCGCGTGTGCCGTCCGCGGGGCGGCCTCACGCCCCGTACTGCTTCTTCATGTGCGCCTCCAGCCGGGCGTTGAGCTCCTCCTGGTCGGCCGCGGCCTCCTCGTGGGTCAGGGTGAGCCGGGGAGCCCAGCCCCCCGCGCACACGTCGATGAACTCGGGCAGGGTGACGATCATCATCTCCAGCATCGCGGGCCGGTAGCCAGAGGGGAAGGCGAGCTCGAACTCCTGCCACCAGTCCACCTCCTGTCGGGAGTTCATCGCCAGGCCCGGCTTGACCTCGGTGTCCACGTGCCGGAAGCCGAGCGCCTGATAGGCCCGCAGCACGGCCGCCTGCGAGGGCAGAGCGTGCACCTCGACCTCGTCAAGGTCCCCGCGGTCCACGGCGTTGTCGATCGCGAGCTCGGTACGGACCGCGCTGTACGCGCCCTTGAGCCGCTCCCCGTCGGAATGGGTGAGCGGCATGCCCAGCGGCAGCTGGAAGGCGAACGTGTGAGTACGGACTTCCCCGGCCGCCAACGTGAAGGGCGCACCGAACTCCCGGGCCTCCAACACGTGCAGGTAGCGAGCCTCGGCCCCATGGTTCTCAAAACGGACCACCAACTCGGCCTGGAAACGCTCTATCTCCACGTCCACGGCGCCGCCCCGGACGGTGACCGTGCCCGACAGCTCCTGACCAGGCTGGACCTGGTGCTCGTCGAGCACGGTCTCGACCTCGGGCGCGTTGACCCCCAACGCACTGAGGAACTTACGGAACGCCATACGACATACCCCCTGGGAGAAAGCCGGGACCGGCCTTGATGATGATCTCGAACCTATCCGGTCGGCTTCCGGCCGGACAGTGCCGGGCCGGACGGGCACACCGGCCCACGCCGCCGGGCCCTCAGGCCGGCGGCTTCCCCTCCGGAAAGCGGGTAATGAGGCCAGCGCCGGCGAAGTTGCTGATGGGCGCCCGACGGCAGCAGCTTGGGCACCTCGCGACAGCCATGATCACTATCGCCGGGCAGCAGGAGCAGGGGCAGCCCGCCCGTCCTCGCCGATGCCTATATGGTGCCACCGCAGCACCCATTCACAGCTTCCCCCTTCAGCCCGTTCCGTCCTGCGGAAGCCCGGCAGCGGCAAGCAGTGAGATCAGGAGGTCCTCCGGGAGTGGTTCGCCCGCTTGGAGTTGTTCGTCGGCCAGGAGCTGCCGCACCCATGACGCATTGGCTCGGAACACCGCCCGACACAAGGCGCGTTCGGGGTGCTCTTCCTCGGGTCCGTTCAGACGCAGGTCCTGTGGATTGCCGGGGTCGATCGGCTCTGACAGGGCTGCCGCGACCACGGCCAGATCAAAGTGCATCTCCCGGTGGGGCACCGAAGGATCGGCAGCCAGACGCAGCACGTACGGAAGGAACACCGGCATCGCTGGGCTGATGTGAATCGGGGATCTCATCACGAGCCCGCTCAGCGTCTGCCGGGCCGCTTCGGCGCTCTCGGGGTCGAGCAGGCCGTAGAGCACCACTGACAAACCCGGCGGGTAGTGCGGCAAAGCAGCCTGGATGTGCTCCTCGCACCCGGCCAACCCCGGATACGAGCGGGGAACGGTCACCAGATACGGGTACCGCTCCGTCAGACCGGCGATGGCCGACGCCGCCTCCTTCACGGGATCGTCGACACCGCACATCACTCGGGCTCTCCTCACCATGGCAAGGATCATAAACACCCAGCACATCACCGTCGCCCGCGGCAGTCATGAACAGGCACTCACTGGCTTTGTTCACGAGAACCGGCTCTGGCTCAACTCCTGTGGTGAGCCCCGCCACGGCTGAGTAGGGCCTCGGCCGCAGGATCCACCGATCGCGCCGGGGCGGGGTTCCCTTGATGCAGTACGGTCAGTGACCGGGCGGCAGCGCGTCGCCGGAGTGGTCGATGACGTTGCCATTGGAGCAGTTGTTCTTGTGGTTGCCAGTCCAGTCACTCAGGGCGGGAACCACGGCAAGCTCCTGAATGCACACG
The DNA here is from genome assembly GCF_055584445.1 of Streptomyces sp. NPDC103540. NCBI lineage: Bacteria > Bacillati > Actinomycetota > Actinomycetes > Kitasatosporales > Streptomycetaceae > Streptomyces > Streptomyces sp. NPDC103540. The sequence goes on along the minus strand of NZ_JBVJMA010000013.1, from coordinate 222,797 downwards.
TCAGCGGCCGTGAAGTTCCAGTTGTTCGCCGCGTTGACCCCACTGCCGAAGTTGCTGTCGTTGTCGGCGAAGGCGGGCGTGGCGGCGGAAAGGGCCGCGGCAGCCAGCAGGCCGCAAGTGATGATCTTTCGCATGGCTGGTGAACGGGCCCCTGCTTGTATAGGTCACGGGGCAACCGGCCGAACGTGAAGAGACCGCGGTCAGCTGCCCACCATCCGCGAACCTCACGAGGGCCCCGGCCCTGGAGGGACCACCACAGGATCGGGCCAGAGCCCGAGAACCGACAGCAGATGTTCGCCACTTCGGGAGGCACGATTGCCTGGTGCTGTCCATTGCGCAGCTCCGGAGTGTGAGCACCGGCGTTGTCTGCCGTCGGCTAAAAGAGACCGGCTTGCACGTGGTGCGTGAGGTTGTCGAGGATCTCGCGCAGCCACGTGCTGCGGACTGCCGGCAATCGGGCCAGGGTGTGCTGGAAGGTTCCGGGGTCGACTCGGAAGAGGTGGTAGGGGCGTGGCGGGGGCGGGTCGTCGCGCAGTACGCCGTCGGGCATGGTTCCCGAGGTGGGGAGGGGGAGGTGTGGTTTCGGGAAGACCATCCACATCCATATCCCGAACGGCAGTGGCACCGGGTGTGCCGATGTGTCCGGGCCCGCCGGGCTCCAGAGTTCCCCCGTCTGCGGGTGGGTCGGCACGAGGATCATGTCGGCGTCCGGGCCGGGGGCGGACAGTCCCGGACCGGCCAGAACGGCGCGTCGCGCTGCCTGGTTTGCGGGCAGCATGGCGTCGAGGGCGCGTTGGAACACTTGCGTGATCAGGCCGGGCGGGACCGTCACCGGTCGGCCGTCGGAAGCTGCCAGGAGGTGGGCCAGGGCCGGCCCGGCTGCCGCTTCCCACTGTGGGCTCCATGACCACCAGTGGTCCAGCCCGCGGGGCGAGCCCCATCTGCTGATCGGCTCCATCGGGGGCGTGGCTACTCCCTCCTCCAGCAGTTCCTCCCAGGAGACGATTGCGGAGTCGGCGTAGTCGACGGGGAGGCGGTGCACCGCGTCCGGCGCGAGCCAGACCGCCTGCCAGAGTGAGCAGTCATCGATCCGGCTCGCCACCGGCAGGCCACACGCCTCGCAGGCCATGTTGGGGCCGTCACCCCAGTCGAGGCCGCAGCAGTAGCCGCCTGCCGCGTGTGGGATGAACACGGTGCCGCGGGCATCCCCGGGAGCGATGACGACGGTGCCGGGTGCGCTGTCGGACAAGGCGTAGAGCGGAGCGTAGATACCGCGGGCCGCCGCCTCGTCCGGGTCGAGCTGCTCCCACCTCTGCCACGGCGGCCCCCAGGGCTCCGGTTCCACGGCGAATGTGCCCGACTCCATGAGCACCGGGAGCTGGATCCCGTTCCCGTACTTCTGATGGGCATGAACCGGCAGCGCGACCGGGGACAGCGGGATGGTCAGCTCGGCGCCACATCCCGCACACACGAAAACGAACAAATGTCCTCCGCGAAGAAAGCAGGAGGCATCATCGCAGCTCTGTGGCGGACCTTCCACGTATTTCCTCATCCGCGGCGCGGGACTGTGCACCGCCACGATGTGTAACGCCACGCTTCGAATCCCCGACGTGCCGGGTGGCCTCCCCAAGTGGTGAACATCTGCTGTCGGGGCTCGGGCTCTGCCGCTGCATGCCGCCCCATACGAGGTCGAGGTCGAGGTCGAGGTCGAGGTCGAGGTCGGCGTCACCAAGACGTTCCCCCTCGGCCGGTGGGTGCACCAACAGCGCAAGGCCCTGCGCACCGGCGAGCTCGAAGAGGCGCAAGAAACTGCTCGACGCGCCGGAGGCCGGAATGGTTTGGGACCCGGCGAAGAGGCGTGGGAGAACAAGCTCGCCACACTCCGGGCATACCGGCGGGCCACGGGCCATCGGGCGCCCCGGCAAGACGCCGTGTGGGGCGAGGGCGATGCCTGGTGCCCATCGGCCGGCACATGGCCAATCGCCGCCGCACAGGCGCCAAGAACGGACTCGGGAAGGACCCGGACACCGCCACCACCCGGGCCGCGCAGCTCACCGCGATCGACACAGACTGGAACTGCCCCTGGCCACTCGACTGGCAACGCCACCACCGCGTCCTCGCCGACCTGTTCCACGCCGACGGACAGCTGCCCCACATCGCCCCCGGCGTCCTGTGGAACGGCGACGACATCGGACGGTGGCTGCAGCAACAGAAGCAACCGGCCACCTGGGCGCGGCTGCTGCCCGAAACCCGGCGGCCGTGGCCGGACCTCCGCCGAACCGGGGCACGTCCTTCATGCCCATGTCCAGGCGTCCCCCGTACCGGATCGGGTGCCGGTAGACGCCGCGGTCGATGGAGGTGTCGGCGCTGAAATCCGCGACGAGGTCGGGCCGGACGAGGCCGGTGTCCAGGAGGTCGCGGGTGCCCCGGGCCGAGGAGAACGTCGCGCCGGTCCAGGGGTGGCCGGAGTCGGGGAAAGGCGCTGCGCCAGGTCGCGGGCCGGGTCGGGGCGCAGGGGGACCGTGCGGCCGATGGGGGCACAGGCGTCCGGTGGAGTCGTGGCGTCCGAGGATGGATGAGGAGTCGGGGGCGGCTCAGAGACCATTTGGCGAGTCTGTGGTAGCAGATGAGAGTGCAGACGGTGCTGGTGAAGGCCAGGAAGTGGTCGCCGCCGGCGGGGCAGGTGGGCACGACAGCGGCGCGCTCGGGTTCCCGGGCGCGCCGCTGTCGAGCTGTGGTCAGCCCTCGGGGGAGCCCCGCCCCGGGTCAGTGGAGCTTGTTGACGGCGGTCTTCGTCGTCGTGCGGAAGGCGGTCAGCGGGGCGTCCTTGAGGTCGCCCATCTGGCCCCAGCGGACGAGGGTGACGGTGCGGCCGTCGCGGCCGACGGAGAACAGGTGGATGTCGGAGGTGCCGATCTGCGGGTCGGCGGTGTCCAGGCTGTAGACCCAGGCGCCCTCCTCGACGGCGAGCTTGCCGTGGGAGGCGCTGACGGCCTGCAGGCCCGGGTTCTGCTGCTCCAGCAGGGGGCCGCAGCCTGCGAGGGCTCCGCGGAGGGTGTCGACCAGCTTCACGGCGTCGGCCTCGGTACGGGCGACGGTGGTGACCTGGACGCCGTTGGTGTCGAGCTCGGTGCTGAACTCGCGGTAGCGGGTGTTCTGTGCCGGGATCTTGTACGGGGCGCAGAGGACGCCGCCGTTCTCCGGGACGCCGCTGAAGATCTGGGTGGCGGTCCACGGCGTCGACGACGCCGGCATCTGGGAGGCGGCGAGGAAAGCGGGCTGGGCAGCGGCCTGCGCCGGGGCTGCGGCGAAGGCCGCGAGGCCCAGTGCGGCAGCGGCCGCGGCGGCGAGTGCGGTGCGGAGCTGGTTCATGGTGGTGGATCCCCCGTCGGGTCGTTCGTTCGATCAGTGCTCAACCAGCCTGCAGCCGACGCCCCCCGACCGCAACGATCACGCGCCCACCGACCGTCCCGGAACCATTCCACCCCCGCTGACCTGCAAGAACGTGAAGGATGGAACGCCGGGCCGAGGGGGGTGGAATACCGAAGGACACCGCCGCCGAGGAGTTCGCGGGGCTCGCGCGCACGGTGAAGGCGTGAAACGGGAGGAGATACGAGGCGCTGGGCCGGCGGCTGAGCGTCAGCGCGTCCACCCTCCACCGCTACGGATCGGGCCCGACCGTCCCGCAGGAGTTCGCCGTGGTCGACCACCTCGCCTTGCTGTGCGGGCCGGAAGAAGAGGACCGGCGGACCCTGGAGGCGGCCCGGACGAAGGCCGACCGCGCCCGCCACCGGGCGGCCTCGCCCGCGCCCACGCCCGCGCCGGCCGAGTCGGCCTCGCCGGAACCGGGCCCGGACCCGACCGCGCCGGACCCGCCGCGAATCCGTCCGTGCCGAAGGCGCACCGCCCCCGCGGTGGCCCAGCAGCACATCGCGGAGCCCCGCCTGGTGGTCGTGGACACCACCGGCGGCAACGAGGACACCGTCCAGGCCGTCATGGCCGCGCTGAAGACGCCCCGGGCCACATCCGGTGTGGACCCCGTGCGCCGGGATCCCGACGAGCCCGACGTCCGGACCCGAATCCACGCAGACGTCCTGCACCCGGGACCGCACAACCCATTGATGAAGCCTGGGCAAGCCTCTCGGGGACCCGGACCACCCAGCGCAGCGGGGCGGGCTCCGCGGACGTGCGTGGGCCCTGCTCCTGGGAGCCCTCGCCGTGCTGTCCGCGCTGGCCGTCACCGGCCTGTTGCTGTCGCGTACGGGCGAAGGCCCGGACCGGGGCGCCTCCCCCGACCCCCCGGGAGCCGCCACGCCCGCCACGGCGGGCCGCTCGCCCTCACCGCCGCAGACCCCGATCACCGGCACCCCGCAGGCACCCGGCACAACCCCCGGGGCCGTGGCGGCGGAGTTCACCGGCACCGGGCACCAGGCCACCGGGAACTTCACCACGCCCGCAGGCCTCACCCTGGTCACCGCCTCCTGCCCCGCCTGCCGCCTCGCCTTCACCGTCACCGTCCTCGACCCCGAGGGCCGCGCCGAGGCTCTTCCCGTGACCGCCTTCGGCCCGTACGAGGGCACCCGCGCCGTTACGCTCCCGCCCGGAGCCCACTACCTGAAGGTGGACGCCGACTCCGCGTGGACCGTACGGCTCGGGCCGCCGCCCGGCGGCGCCCCCGCCGACCTGCCACAGGCCTACGCAGGGCGCGGGGACCGGCTCGAAGGACCGTTCACCGCTACCGGGACCCTGAGCGTCGCAGGCTCCCATACCGGCGCGGGCCACTTCGTCGTACGCGTCCTCGACGCCGACGGCAGCCTGGTCGACCTGCCCTTCAACACGGCCGGCGAGCACCGCTCCACCGCCACCAGCCGACTCCACGGACCCGGCCCCTACTACCTCGACGTCACGGCGCTCGGCGCATGGACCCTACGACTGGCCGGCAAATGAAAGCACCGGCCGGGCAGAGAGGCCGGCCGGTTGCCGAGCGGCGCCGGCGGCCGAGACATTCTGTCGGAGAACCACCCGTCGAAGGCCGCCCGTTTCGACAGGTGGGTTCTTCACCGCGGTGCTGAACAACCAGACCCACTGCCACCCCAGCTGACCGGCGGTTGAACCCGAGGTGGAGAACGGCGCGCCAAGCGATTCGGCCGGCCGTCCGATAGCCGCCACGCACCCGTCACCCCCAGCACCTGTTCCCGTCGCGCCCCACTGGCACCTGGCCGCGCGCGAAGGGATGAGGCGGCGGTCCGCGGCCGTCGGCGAAAAGGCCCGCCGGTGGGTTCGGGCCCGGAGTACGTTCGGACGCACGGGTTGCGACCCTGACCACCAGGGCCGCAACCCGGCGATGGGCCCGCGGTGGCCGCTGCCGGTTCAGGCCACGAGCGCGGCCGCCTGCTGACGGGCTTGGTCCAGCCAGTCCCTACGCGTTTCCTCCGTGGAGTCGGCGACCGTCCGGAAGACGACCCGGCGCACCTCGCTCACCCCGACGTACGGCAAGACGCAGGCCGACCAGATCCTCTGCAAGGGATCGCCGAACTCTCCGTCCTCCCGCTCGATCGGAGTATCGGACGTGTTCAGCACGAGGGCCTTGCCCGCCTTCAGGAGCCCGACAGGTTCGCCCTCCGCAGTGCCCAGCTTGTAGGCGACACCCGGCACGAGCACGCGCTGCACCCAGCCCGCGAGAACGGCCGGAGGCATACCCCACCAGTTCGGGTGGACGAACACCATGGCGTCCAACGTCGCCACCTCCGCACGGTGCAGGGCCACCTGCCCCTCCTGGGCGCGCACCGCTTCCTCGACCGTTCCCGTCTCATCGGCGGACAGCACCGCCGGGAAGCCCTCCGCACACAGGTCATGCGCCACTACCTCGGCGCCCCGCTCGCGCAACTCCCCCACCACGGCGTCGAAAACAGCATGGTTGAAACTCCCCGCACGTGGATGTGCGAGATACACCGCTACGCGCATTTGCCCCCCGATCCGCAACGGCAGAGAACGTCCGCCCCGGCCAAGGGTAATCAAGGCCGTGCCCGGGCCCGGCGGACACCCTCCCACCGGTGGGAGGCCGCCACAACACGAACCACCCCGGCCCCCCTCCCCCAGACCGGTCAACTCCGCACGGCAACCGACGACCCCAGCCCAGCGGCAGGGAGGGCGTCAGCCGAGGCGTCGGATCGGTGCGCCGGCCAGGTAGGCCTCGATGTTCTCGACCGCATGGCCGTAGTACGTCCGGTAGTTGCTCTGCGACACGTAGCCGAGGTGCGGGGTGGCGAGGAGCCGGGGTGCGGTCCGCATGGGGTGGTCGGTGGGCAACGGCTCGATGTCGAAGACGTCGATGCCGGCCCCGGCGATCCGGCCCCCGTGCAGCGCGTCCAGCAGAGCGTCCTGGTCGACGATGTCCGCGCGCGAGGTGTTGACCAGATAGGCCGTTGGCTTGAGCAGGGCCAGATCGGGGGCGCCGAGCAGGCCCCGGGTGCGGTCGCCGAGCACCAGGTGGACGGAGACGAAGTCGCTGGTGCGCAGCAGGTCCTCCTTCGAGCAGGCCAGGTGGACGCCGACCTCGTCCGCGCGTTCCTTGGTGAGGTTGTGGCTCCACGCCGTCACCTCCATGCCGAAGGCGAGGGCGACCTGGGCGACCTTGCTGCCGATCTTGCCGAGGCCGAGCAGTCCCAGGCGGCGGCCGTTCAGGTCTGCGCCGACGGTGGACTGCCAGGGTCCACCGGTGCGCAGGGCGTTGTTCTCGGTGACGATGCCGCGGGCGAGGCCCAGCAGGAGCGCCCACGTGAGCTCGACCGGTGGGGTGGAGGCGCTGCCGGTGCCGCAGACGGTGACGCCGTGTCGTGTGGCGGCGGCGTAGTCGATGACGGAGTTGCGCATGCCCGAGGCGATGAGCAGCTTCAGCCGGGGCAGCCGCTCCAGTAGGGAGGCCGGGAAGGAAACGCGTTCGCGCAGGGTCACGATGATGTCGACGTCGGATACCGCGGCGACCAACTCGTCCTCGGTCGTGAAGTGTTCCGTGAAGCTGGTGACCTCTACCCGGTCCCGCACGGGAGTCCAGTCGGCCACCACGGTGGCCACGTCCTGGAAATCGTCGAGCACAGCGCAGCGCAGCCGCATGTCAATCCTCTCGGTGAGAGCCATGAAGGGGTGAAGCGCCGATGGTGGGCGCCGTGGGCAGGTTCAGGGTGCCGCGGTCGACATGTACGCCGGAAGGGTCGTCGAGCAGGACGACGGATCCGTCCAGGTCGAGGTGGTCGACGAGGCCGGCCGGCTGCGCCACGGCGGTCGTGCCGAGCACGGTTTCCACCGTGCGGCCGAACATGGTCCGCAGCCCGCACGCACGTGCGCGTGTGATCGTCTGTCAGCCCCACTGGCACCCGGCCGCGCGCGAACGGCCGGCTCCCTCCCCCGGCCGCCTGCCGGCAGACTGCCGCACTGGTGCCAGCGGCCGCGGAGTACGTTCGGAGGTGGGGGGTGCAGCCCTGACCACCGGGGCCGAGGGGTGCGGGTCGGCCCGCCGGGTATATGGGGACGTCTGAGGGCCGGCGGGCGGGACACGGCAGCGAGCAAGGACCACTACCCGCCCGCCAGGACGAGCGGATCCGCCTGGCCGGTGGGCACGCTCGTGCGGTCCGCCGCGGTCGTACGCGGTCGCATGTGGTCAGCGGGGGGATTCGACCAGGCCGGTCGCGATGAGTTCCTTGGTGCGGTCGACCGCTTCCGAGATGTCGGGGTGGCGGCCGGCAGGCGGGAAGACGTCGACCGCACCGACCGCTCCGTGGTTCGCCCACAGGCAGGTGGTCATGGGGTGCGAATTCCACACGTTCTGCTGGCAGGTGAGTGCGGCCGTCTGCGTGGTGACCGTCGTGGCCTCGCCGACCAGGGTGCGTTCCCTCTCCTGCGCCAGAGACTTGGCGTACACGTCCTTGACGGTTTTGAGCGGGTCCGGGACGGCCGCGTAGAGGTCGTACTCGGCCGCGATGTGAGGTGCGGCCACGGTGCGACCTTGGACGGCGAGACTGATCCGGTCCGGTCCGTGGCAGGTGTACTCCTCGGAATCCTTCTTGCCCTGGTGCTTGGGCAACGTGTCGACGGTCCGGGCACGGAGCCCGTATCGGAGCGAACCCCGGACACGGTCGCAGGTCATTCCCTTCACCGTGGGCACCCGCGGCTCCTCGTAGCGGATTCCCGTGTCCTTGCCGAGCGGCTCGGACGTCAACTCCGAAGAGCCACCACCGCACCCCGCAAGCGCCACAACCATGCCCGAAGCCCCGATGATGCTCTTCCATCCGCGCACGCCCGCGCCCCTCACTCTTCACACCGTCCGATGATCAAATCCGAACCATATAGGCGTGCGGCACGTAGCCGCTCCCCACGGCTCGGCTCCACCGCCGAGACGACACAGCACCTCGTCTTTTGCCGCTAAAGCGTCGACCCATTCCTGACCAGCCCAAACGCACCCGTCACCCCGGAAAGGCAGCGGCTTCCAACTGGCCCGGACGGAACTCGTGTCAGAAGTCTGATCTAGCTTTGACCTGTGAACCACAGCAGCCTCACGGCCGGGGCGCCCCGCGAGCCTGACTTGCCGCCCCACCAGGTAGTCCTGGCGGAGACTGATTGGCGTTCGCTCCAGACAGCTTTCGGGAACGGCGAGTGCCTGCCCAAAGTCCTGGCACGGCTGCTGGAGCCTGATCCCAAGGTGCAGGTCACCGCTTTGTCGGAACTGAGTGAGTTGGTCGGCCACCAGAACACCGTCTACGAAGCCACCGCCCCCGTTGCCCTGTATGTCGCCGGCATCCTCACCCACCCGGCGACCATGACCCTCCGGCCCTATCGCAGCGTCCCCATCCGCGCGACATTGTTGAACTGGTTGGCTTCCACGGCCTGCGACGCCTCCGACGACTTCGTAGACCGCGTTGGGCAGTACTTCCCTGGATTCCTCGCCCCCGGTGGCCTCGTGGCCCGCTTCCGGGACCTGCGCCCGATGCTTTACCGAGCCGTCGCGCCCTTTCTACAGGACAGTCACGAGGACGTGCGCGACGCCGCCTGCCTCGCCGCGCTCATCCTCGCCGAGCACCCCGCGCTGGCCCAGCACCGCGATCACCTCGCCGTGCACGCGCGACGCATCCTGAACACCAGCAGCGACGCCCCTGATCGGCGCATTGCCTGGAAGGCCCTCGAAGCATGGGGCCACGACGTATCTGAAGTTGAACCTTTTCAGGAGGAGCCCTGGGACTGCGGGCCACACAGCGATGGCCGCGGCGATCTCGAGCCTCCCTTCTGATTGACAAGCGAACGGCCACAGACCCAAGGATGTGCGGCCGTTCAGAGGTCGTTCTCACCTGGAGTGCCCATTTGTTGTTCCTCCGTGGGGCGGACGCCTGGCGCGACGACGAACTCCTCGACGACGTCGTGGACGTGGTCGTGCTTCCACCGTCGCGGGTGTGCGCCCGGGCGCGTTCGGTCCGGCGCGGTACGCCGGAAGCATGGCGAAGCGCCGCCGCCTTGCCCGCGACTACGCAACCCTGCCCACCCGGTCCGAAACCGTGATCCGCATTGCCGTGACCGAACTCATGGCCCGGCGACTCAGCGGCGAGGGCACCATCTCCTGGCGCGACCCGAAGAAGGCCGTCAAACAGCCGATCTCGGGATGGAGCATCGGACGAAACCGACCTCTCAGACCCCGCCGCTGAGCGGGGTCTTCGTGCGTCTTGGAACGGAGCGGGTCAGGACGGTGTGTCCGCTTCCTGGTACTCGCTCACTTCGTAGGGGACCTCAGACCATTCGAAGGATTCCCGGCTGATGAGCGGGATCTCATCGGGTTCGCCGAGTACGCGCTCCAGGAACGCGACGAAGCCGGTGCGGTGCCATTCCCACCGGAACGTGTCCCAGCGGATCATGACAGTCCACTCGTCGGCGCCGTCGCCGGGTGGCCGCAGGAACACCAGGTCGCCGTCGAGCGTGGTGATCACGGGGACCAGTCCCCCGGGCTCGGGGGCGACGGCGTACGGGAATTCATCGGGGTGGTAGCCCTGGGAGTCCCGCGCCTCCCGGGACACGCGGTTGATGAAACCCGGGAGGTTCAGCGCGACGCCCCGACGGTGCGACACGTAGAAGGTCCCGTGGAGCACGCACGGACCGTAGGCCGACACGAAGGACTTGTACTCCTCCGGGAGGACCGTCCCCAGTTCGCCTTCCAGCCGCTCCCACGCCGGGTCGGAGACAGCGTCCGAGAATCCGTCGAACCGGGGCTCGCCCAGCAGGCCAATGACGTGAGAAAAGTCCACCGGAAGTCCTCTGTGTGCAGTCATATCCGCTCTGAGCCGTGTTACAGAGCGTGCAGTCGAGCCCGGTAGCCACTGGCATCGACACCTTGATGCGGCTCTTCGAAGGGCCGCAGTGGCGTCGGGGTATACGGGTACCACCCCCGTAGGCGATCGTCTTTGATCGTGCCGCCGCGAGAGCGTCGTACTCCGGATCGTACATATACCGGTCGATTGATGAACGCCGGGTGCGCGTCCGGCATCGGAATACCGCGACTTGCCCCGCATGCCGTTCACGCCTCCGTCGTGGACCCGGGGCGCACGATCATCAGCACGACGACGAACGCCCACAGCAGGTTGAAGATCCCGGTCCTCATGGTGAGCCGGGTTGCTCCTGCGCGCCGGGACCGCTTCGCAGCCCGGGGCGGGAACGGAGGCGCGTCCGGTCGCGTCCTAGCGGGTACTGGGTGCGGGGGCGCGAGGTCCCGACGTAAGGGGGCAGAAATGACGCGGGGTGGGCAAAGGGCCGGCCGGTGGCTGGTGGCCCTCTCGGTGGGCGTGCCGCTGGTGGTGGCCGCGATCGTCGTGGCCGTGGTCTTCGCGGGGACCGACATGTGGGGGCGCAGCCCGCTCCACCGGGCGGTGGACTCCTACCTGGACGCGGTGGGTGGCGAGGGGGCCGCACCGATGCGCGGGCCGGAAAGCGGCTGCCCGCAGGTGGAGCAGGACCCGGCGGTCGCCCTTCGAGGGTTCTCGGCTCCCGTCTTCGAGCACGAGATCGTCTCCTCCACCGAGAGCGGCGATAGCGCCTCCGTCAATGTGGACCTCAAGCCGAAGACGGGTGGACCGATCGCGGTCGTCCTGGACCTCCGCCGGACCGGCGACCGCTGGGAAGTCTGTTCAGCCGCCACCGGCAGGCTCGTGATCGATGCGGACCCCTTCTAGCACTCCGGTGTGACTTCGCGTTCCATGCGCTGGAGGGTCGGAGAGCCGCTGCCGGTGGTGGCTGCGAGGTGCCGAAGCCTGGTGGCTTCTGCGCCGGTTCGACCGGCGCAGGAGTGCGTTCAGGGTTGTCGTGGCGCCTGTGTCACACCAGTGCCGCGCCACCGTATATCGCGAGCGTGGTGCCGGTGACGTAGGCGTTGGCCAGGACGAAGAGAGAGGCCGCCGCGGCTTCCTCGGCAGTACCGACACGCCGCTCCTCGACCTCCCCGGCGCCACTCCCGTCCCTGCGCTGGCCACCTGAGTGCCGATCCGTAACGCACCGATGGTGGCGACATCACTCCGGTCATGCACGGACCGGCCGCCGCCTGACCGCTCGTGACCGAGCACGGCTCCTACGAGGATCGGCTGCCGCGAGCGCGTTGGGGCAGGAGGCCGTGTCAGCGGCCGTGGGAGTTGTAGACGCGCAGGGCCAGTGGCATGAAGACCGCGGTGATGCCCGCGGCCCAGAGCAGTGACCACATGACGGACGAGCCGACCGGGGTGCCCAGCAGGAGCCCCCGGAAGGCGTCCGAGAGGTGCGTGACGGGGTTGAACTCGACCCATGCCTGCAGCCATCCCGGCATGGTCTCGACCCGGGCGAAGGCGGTACTCGCGAAGGTGATCGGGAAAATGATCGTGAAGGCGAAGACCTGTACCTTCTCGGCGTCGCCCGCCAGCATGCCGATCAGGACGGCCGTCCAGGAAACGGCGGCGGCGAACGTCAGGAGCAGGAGCGTCGCGCCCAGGAAGCCCAGGGCGCTGCCAGTGAGGGTGAACCCGAGCAGGGTGCCGAGACCGATCATCAGCAGCATCGCCCAGAGCTGCTTCGCGAGGTCGGCGACGATGCGTCCGTAGAGGGGCGCCGCACGGGCGATGGGGAGGCTGCGCAAGCGATCGAACACACCCTTCGTCAGGTCGGCGTTGAGCGACATCGCGGTGTACACGCTCATGAACAGGGTGTTCTGCACGATGATCCCGGCGAGCGCGTACTGCAGGTAGTCCTGCGGCGAGCCTGCCATCTGTCCGCCGAAGACGTACGTGAAGAGGAAGACGAACATGATCGGCGTGATGCTGTAGTCGACGAGTTCCAATGGGTTGTGCTTCACCGAGATCAGGCTCCGCCACACCATGGTGGCCGTCTGCCTCAGCGCCGCGCCCACGTGGACGCGGTTGCCCACGCGGGGAGTCGTCCCCGGGAGGTTCGTGGCGGTCATGACGGACCTCCTGTGGGCGTGCAGTCGTCGTCGGACGCCTTCGGGCCGGCCGCCTGTGCCGTGTGACCGGTCAGGGCCAGGAACACCTCGTCCAGCGAGGAACGACGCAGGGTGAGCTCCGCCACGGCGATGCCCGCCTGGTCGAGGCGTCGCACCACCCCCGGCATGAGCGTGTCGTTGGTGACGGGGGCGATGACGCGATGGTCCTCGATCACGGCCTGAGCGCCGGCTTCCTGCGTCACGAGCGCGCGGACCCTCGCCAGCTCGGCGGCCTCCACGGGCATCACGTTGAGGACCTGCCCACCGACCTGCGACTTCAGCTCGTCAGGAGCGCCCTGGGCGATGACGGAGCCCTGGTCGACGACGACGATGCTGTCGGAGAGCCGGTCGGCCTCGTCCAGATACTGCGTGGTCAACAGGGTGGTCATGCCTTCGGACACCAAACCGCGCAGCATTCCCCACACCTCGCCGCGGCTGTGGGGATCGAGCCCGGTGGTCGGTTCGTCGAGGAACAAAACGCGGGGGCGCCCCACCAGGCTCGCCGCGAGGTCGAGGCGTCGCCTCATCCCGCCGGAGTACGTCTTCACGGCACGCCCCGCGGCCTCTTCCAGGTGGAAGCGCCGCAGCAGTTCGGCGGACCGCGAGCGCGAGTCGGGGCGGGTCATGCCGAGAAGGCGCGCGATCATCACCAGGTTCTCGGTTCCCGTCATGTTGTCGTCCACCGCGGAGGACTGGGCTGTGAGGCCGATCAGGGACCGGACCCGGCGGGCTTGGCGCACCACCTCGTAGCCGCCGACCTCGGCATGGCCCCCGTCAGGATGCAGCAACGTGGCGAAGATCCGGACCGCCGTGGTCTTGCCTGCCCCGTTCGGTCCCAGCAGGCCCAGAACGGTGCCCTGTGGGACTTCGAGGTCGAGTCCTTTGAGCGCGGCCGTGCCCTTGAAGGTCTTGGTGAGACCCTCCGCTCTGATCGCGTGTGTCATGAGGTCACCCCGGTCGTCGAGGAATCGCCTCTTCCACTGTGCATGACGCCTCTGACAGCCACAGGGCGGAGGGGACATCCCGGATGGGAGGGACGGCCCCGGCCGCACTCTGCGACGTCCGTACGACGTACGTCGTACGGAGACAGGTGAACACGTGAGGTGTCGCCGCGGTCTCGTCACGTGACACCTCACCGGCCGGCGTTCTCATCCGACCGGTCAGGTCCTCCGCGCCCTCCGGGCTCTCAGAGCTTCCAGACCTGGTCGATGTACTGCGGGTCGCAGCCCACCTGGACGACGGGTGCCCCGTTGTCCGGGGTCCGCCAGGAGACCAGCATGCAGCGGTTGGTCTGGGCGTTGCGGATGAGGTAGCCGCCGGTGGGGACCGGTTCCAGCTTCCAGATCTGGTCGTTGTACTGCGGGTTGCAGTCGAACTGTTGCACCGGTGCTCCGTCGTCGGGGGTGCGCCAGGAGACGAAGAGGCAGCGGCCGGTGAACTCGTTGCGGATCAGGTGACCGCCGCCCGGGACGGGCACGAACCTCCAGATCTGGTCGATGTACTGCGGGTCGCAGTCCACCATGACGGCGGGTGCGCTGTTCTCGGGGGTGCGCCAGCTGACGTACGCGCACTTGCCGCTGAGGGTGTTCACGATGGAGGCGGTGGCGAGCGTGACCTGTCGGAGCCAGGGTCCGAGATCGTCGACGCGGGCGGATACGGCGCCGGTGCGGGATTCGGTGGGGGCCGTTCCGAGGCAACCACCCTGCCAGGAGCGGGAGTTAACGGCGACGAGTTCGTCGGCCGCGTTCAGGAGGGGGCCACCGGTGTCGCCCTTGCAGATCGCGTCCGTTCCCTTGCCGGTGAGGGTGAGGGAGGTGGCGTCGGAGCTGTTGAGCGTGAACGCCGCGGCGTGCGGCTTGTCGGGCACCCACTCGGTCTTCGTGCGGCCGAATCCGGCCGCGCTCAGGGTGGCTCCGGCGGTCGGGGCGGAGGTGGCGAGTTTCGCCCCGGTGGCGCCGACGACGGGTGAGGCCAGTCGGGCAAGGACGACGTCACGGTCGTCGCGCGGCGCGAGCTCGGTGATGCCGAGGGTCCTGCCGTCGCCGAGGGTGGTGGTGGCACGCATCGCGGGTGGGCCGGCGGGAACGGTGGTGCCGGGGACGGTGGCGAAGCAGCTCGTGGCGGTCAGGACCCAGTACCGGTCGACGAGCGTCCCGGTGCAGGCGCGACCGTCGGCTTCGCCGCCGAGTGTGAGTCGTACCGCGTAGGGGTGCTTGTCCGTGGCAACCTCGGGTCCCGTCGCCGCGGCGGCCGGGGTGGCGGGGACGACGCCGAGGGTGATCAGGGCCGTGGCGGCCAGGAAACCGGAAGCCCTCGCCGTGCGTGCGGGAAGTGTGAACATGTCTCTTCCTTCGTGAGGACGACGTGCCGTGGGCGTGCGATCCGCGCGGTCAGGGGAGTTGGATGGCGTTCCAGTTCCAGCCCGCACCGGCGGGGACGCGCGTACTGCCCGTGAAGGGCTGGATGTGGCCGGCGCCGTCGGACAGGCCCGTGAACATACCGATCGCGCCGTCACCGAAGCGGTACATCATTCCCACATCGGCACGCCGATCACCGTCGAAATCACCCGAGAACAACTTCATCGACGACCGATCCCAACTCGCCGGCGGAACCGTATAACCAACGGA